>JAEZUR010000021.1 GCA_023420935.1 Bacillota bacterium
ATCTAACAATGCTCAATGATATAAATATTGAAGAGATTCAATCATTTGATGGAAGATCCCAAAAAGATAAATGGGAAATTCCAGAGGTTATTAGGTTAGAACCAGAAAAAGGGCTAATGCTAAGTGATGCTCCTGGATTTTATTCGCATATACCTGTATTTAATGGTAAAGCTATAGACGTTTTGAAAAAATATCTAGATCAAACATCTGAAATATTACCGCTAAAAAACAATGAAGATAAATTTTATGCAGTTAATATAGTTAAAGTACTAGACTGTATTAATTATGATAAATCTGAGTTTAAAATGTTTAAAGATGGAAAAAGGATTATGAGATTTAAGAAATATTCTTTTTTTGTAGAAATAATAGATGATAATGATATTTTTAAAATTATAGATGAACCGTTGGGAAACCCGTTTGTAACAGATAATTTTAGGAATGCAGTTTTGGAAAATGGGTTGACAGGTTTTAATTTTAAACTAGTATGGGATAGTGAAGAAAATTAATATAAATTATTAGAAGAATAATTAATTTAATTAACCAGGTAGTAGACAATAAGAAGTCTACTACCTGGTTTTTATATACAAAAAAAGGCCAGCTAGTCCGATTTTAAGAATATATATAAAACCTATTGACAAAGTATGAAATAAAATGTATACTCTTAACAACGATAAATACATACTAATTAAGTAGGCAATGTATGAAATGAAAATAATGAGACGGAGGAATGTAAGTATGGTAAGAGGAAAACGAGTATTCACATTAGGATTAGCACTGATTTTAGCATTGGGGACTTTTACAGGTTGTGGTAAAGAAAATGCAAAATCTAGTAATTCAGTAGAGATTACCAATGTATCATATGATCCAACTAGAGAGTTATATGAAGCATATAATGTTGAGTTTGCAAAGTACTGGAAAGAAAAGACTGGCCAGGAGGTAACAGTTACTCAGTCTCATGGTGGTTCTGGTAAACAGGCAAGAGCGGTCGTTGAAGGAAATGAAGCAGATGTGGTGACATTAGCATTGGCCCATGATATTACGGCAATTGAAAATGCTGGATTAATCCAATCAGGTTGGATAGATGAATTTGAAAAGAATAGCTCCCCTTATACTTCTACCATTGTATTTCTTGTTAGAAAAGGAAATGAAAAGAATATTAAGGACTGGGATGATTTAGTGAAGGATGGCGTGGAAGTAATTACACCGAATCCAAAAACCTCGGGAGGAGCTTGCTGGAACTTTCTTTCCGCTTGGTCATATGCAGATAACCTTTACAGCGGAGATGAAGCCAAAATTAAAGAATTTGTTGGAGATTTATATAGAAATGTAATTGTGTTAGATTCTGGTGCAAGAGGTGCAACTACCACTTTTGTAGAAAATGGTCAAGGAGATGTATTGATTGCATGGGAAAATGAAGCATATCTTTCTGTGAAAGAACATCCAGAAGAATATGAAATTATTACACCAAGTATTAGTATATTAGCAGAACCATCCGTTGCTGTAGTAGATGAAGTTGCGAAAGACAGGGGTACCGAAGAAGTTTCTAAAGCATATTTGGAATATTTGTATTCTGACATTGGTCAACATATTGCAGGTGATAATTTCTACCGTCCATCTAACCCAGAAATATTAAAAGAATATGCAGATGTTTTTAACTTAGGAATTCATATGGTATCCATAGATGACTTTGATGGTTGGGATAAGGCTTATGAGAAGTTCTTCCAAGACAAAGCAATTTTTGATCAGATTTATAACGTGGAGCAGTAAAACAATAGTTTTTATATAATCATAGTTTAAGGTCTCTACTATAAAATATCCGGATATTTATATCATTAGTGTAGACAAATTGGCATGAAGGGAAGGAATTTATTTCTATGGCAAATAAGATAGAAAAAAAGAAAAAGGCATATAATAAGAGAGTCATTCCGGGGTTTGGGATATCACTAGGGGTAACATTAACCTTGCTAAGTTTAATTGTATTAATTCCCATGGCATCCATCGTAATGTTTACTGCAAAGTTAAGCTTTCCTGATTTTATTCAAATTGTAACAGCTAAGGATATTGTGTCCGGATATAAGGTTAGTTTCTTATGTGCCTTAATTGCAGCAAGTGTTAATTGCTTTTTTGGAGTAATACTTGCTTGGGTATTGGTTCGATATGAGTTTCCTTGGAAAAGGATATTAGATGGTTTGATTGAACTTCCATTTGCCCTTCCAACAGCGGTTGCAGGTATCGCTTTAACTTCTTTATATTCGGATAAGGGATGGATTGGAAGTATCTTTGCCAAAGTTGGTATTAAAATAGCGTATACCAAAGTCGGAATTATAATTGCAATGGTGTTTATCGGAATTCCCTTTGTAGTAAGGGCAATTCAGCCAGTGTTAGAAAAGTTAGATAAACAATACGAAGAAGCAGCAACCATGCTCGGTGCCAGCCATAGAAGAACCTTTCTAAAAGTTATTTTCCCTGAAATATTTCCAGCTATGCTAACTGGTTTTGGTTTGGCATTAGCCAGAGGAATCGGGGAATATGGAAGTGTTGTGTTTATTGCAGGTAATATCCCTTATAAAACACAGATTGCGCCCCTTTTAATTATGACGAAGCTAGAACAGTTTAAATATACCGATGCCACCGCCATTGCGTTGGTTATGTTAATCGCTTCATTTCTTATCTTATTTTTTATCAATATAATCCAATCAAGAGTAAACAAAATTACAAGTAATTAGAGGTGAATGATGAGTATGTCAGAAAACAATTCAATACAAAGGAAGGCAAAAAAACCTTCCATGACTCAAATCGTATTAATTACAATCAGTGTGCTATTTCTAATCGTGATGCTCATTATACCTATGATTGCAGTAATTACATATGCACTGAAGGATGGAATCGAAACATATAAGAATGCAGTGTTTGATGAATTTACCATAAAAGCGTTACAGCTGACCATATTTGCAACTATTTTAGCAGTGGCAATTAACACATTCTTTGGAGTGTTTGCAGCTTGGACAGTAACGAAATTTCATTTCAGGGGTAAACATTTTCTTATGACATTGATTGATATTCCATTTGCCATCTCTCCAGTTATTGCTGGATTGGTATTTATCTTAACCTTCGGAAGAATGGGTTGGGCACATGACATGTTAAAAGCCATTGACCTTAAAATAGTATTCGCTGTTCCAGGTATTATTTTGGCAACAACCTTTGTTACATTTCCCTTCATATCAAGAGAAATTATACCTGTTTTAAATGCACAGGGAAAAGATGAAGAAGAAGCAGCAGCACTTATGGGGGCAGGTGGTCTTAAAATATTTACTAGTGTAACCCTGCCTCATATAAAGTGGGCATTACTTTATGGCATTGTATTATGTTCTGCTAGAGCAATGGGAGAATTTGGTGCGGTATCCGTTATATCTGGGCATCTAAGAGGAAAGACCAATACGTTGCCATTGCATGTGGAGATTTTATATAATGAATTTAAACTAAATACAGCATTTGCTGTATCCTCTATCTTGGTAATTTTAGCGGTAATTATATTGGTCATTCGTAACATAGTGGAATATAAAGCAAAGAAGGCTGGTGGAATCTAATGTATGTAGAGCTTAAGGATATAAACAAATTATTTGGTGATTTTAAAGCATCAGATCACGTTAGTTTTGGAATTGAACAGGGGAAATTAATTGGGTTGTTGGGACCTAGTGGTAGCGGGAAAACCACCATACTTCGAATGATAGCAGGACTGGAACATCCAGATTCTGGTGATATTCTGATTGATGGAGTGAGAGTCAATGACATTCCGGCCAGCAAAAGAGGAATAGGATTTGTATTTCAAAGCTATGCATTATTCCGCTATATGACTGTTTATGATAATATCGCATTTGGACTTAAGGTACAGAAAAAAAGCAAGAAGGAGATTAAGGATAGAGTATTAGAATTGGTTAAGCTTATTGGATTAGAAGGCATGGAACATCGTTATCCTAGTCAGTTATCCGGCGGACAGAGACAACGTGTGGCATTTGCAAGAGCACTGGCTCCCAATCCACAACTTCTATTATTAGATGAACCATTTGCAGCAATCGATGCAAAGGTAAGACAGGAACTTAGAAGTTGGTTAAAAGAGATGATTAATAAAGTAGGCGTTACAAGCATCTTCGTTACCCATGATCAGGATGAAGCCATTGAAGTGGCTGATGAAATCATAATAACCAATCATGGAACCATTGAACAAAAGGGTTCACCACTGGAGATCTATAAGAATCCAGCCAATCCATTTGTGGCACAGTTTATTGGTCAGTCTACCATATTAGAGAACTTTGGCTGCCTGAAAGGGTTTGAAGGAACTCATAATCGAGAAAAAGCAGTGATGAGACCAGAATTCATTAAGATAGCAAAAAAAGGTGAGTTAAAACAATACATAAGCGCATCGGAAGATGGGGTAGTAGAAAAGATTTCATTCCGAGGAAGTTATCTGGAATTAAAGGTAAATGTAAAAGGTATCATTCTAACTGCAACTAGATCCTTAGAAGAAGGAATTGTAGAGGTTGGCGAAACGGTAAGTGTATTAATCTATCGACTGTATGTAATAGAAGAAAACAATGCTTATTTACTTGAGAATTCTGCAATGGATGATAAGAATACAGTATTCATTTAACAATGGAGATTGATTCAAGTGTCATAAGTCTATTAGGTTGGTGGTCATGAATATGGTTTCATATCTATTCATTTGGTTGCCTTACCTTCCTAGGCATAATCGCTTTTGAGCCTCAATGCATGGTAAAAACGCCGCTTAAGCCGGCGTCGTTATTACCTGAGTCTCAAGTCGATTATATGCGCCGTCGTCAGCCGGTCTGCCCAAGCTGAATAGATCTGAAACCATATTCATGTTGTAAGTTGTATAGACTTATGACACTTGAATCAATCGTAACAAATAAATGAATACCATAAGCCGTAGGTAGGAGGACAAATATGACAAAACAGATTCAATTGAAGAAATTAGAAACCGATGTGTTAATTATTGGTGGGGGTACGGCTGGGTGTTATGCAGCGTTAACCATCAGGGAACATTCCGATGCTTCCGTGTTGATCGTTGAGAAAGCTAACATTAAGAGAAGTGGTTGTCTAGCCGCAGGGGTGAATGCAATAAATGCCTATATTGTAAAAGGTAGAACACCAGAGGATTATGTGGACTATGCGAAAAAAGATGCAGACAATATTGTCAGAGAAGACTTATTGCTTACAATGTCACAGGGATTAAATCGAGTGACTAAGAAATTAGAAGACTTAGGATTAGTAATATTAAAAGATGAAAATGGCGAGTATGTTGCCAGAGGGAATCGAAATATTAAAATTAATGGGGAAAATATTAAACCGATTTTAGCAAATGCAGTAAAGGCTTTAACAGATGTAACTGTGCTTAATCAGGTGAATGTAATAGATTATATTGTAAAAGATAACCGTATTTATGGAGCTTTCGCGGTAGGAGTAGAAGACGAGATCTTATATGAGATTAAGGCCAAGAAAGTAATCTGTGCTACTGGTGGTGCAGCCGGATTATATAAGCCTAATAATTCAGGGTTCTCACGTCACAAAATGTGGTACCCACCATTTAACACAGGTGCTGGATT
>JAEZUR010000032.1 GCA_023420935.1 Bacillota bacterium
CCCCAAAGGCAGATTGAATTATAGTGTTTGGTCCAACATTCAGACGAATTGTATAGTATGCCTAGTTAAGCAGATGGTCCAATGTACGAAGCTGATTCGGTGAATGTTTTTAACATTTACAATCATATTCTATATGCTAAAATAAATGTAATGTGCGAGCTGCGAAATCAGCATAGCTGATTTCCCCTAGCGAGCGGAAGTAATTCTGCAAGCTTTGGTAAGCTGATGAAGATATAATAGGAAAATCCTATCGGGTAAGGTCTTGCCAACCGCCCGTACTGAGTCCTTGGAGTCGAAGCGGTAACGTTAGATTTAAGCGTAGGACAGGGAGCAACAGAGCCGAAATGAAAGTGAAGTGATTGAGCTGGGAAATTATTTTTTTTAGTGGGATTAGGTCGATACGTTATTTATCGTAGCAGACAACATTTCTTCAATCGATATGGCGAGAGTGAAGAAGCTACCCCCAGTCTGAGAACTTGGCGAGGTTGATGATAAATACTTCATCGGAACAGCTGAGGTCCTGTCGTATCCTCACTATGAGGTATGGAAGTTGAATCAAAGAAATGCGATAGACAACCAAATGTGTGGCAGGAAGTCCGATTCGCTCATAGTACCGAAGAAACCTGTGAAAGCAGATGGAGGGAAGGGGCGGACACTTTATAGCTTTAAGTAATACGAGATTGTGCAGACATAGGAGAGCTGAACAACATGATTAACGAATTACTTGGAATACAATTTAATATCGCAAAGGCAGACAGAACCGACCATAAGGTACAGAACCTAGCATCCTACATCAATAAAGAAACGCTTTTAACCATACATAAACAAATGGATGGAAAGAAAGCAAAAGGAATTGATGGAACATCAAAAGAGGAATATGAAGTAAATCTGGAAGCAAACATTGACAATCTTGTAAAGAGGATGAAAAATGGGAGCTATAAGCCTAATCCGATAAGACGAGTGTATATACCCAAGGATGGAAGCAACAAAATGAGACCACTGGGAATATCCTGTTATGAGGATAAACTAGTGGAAAATGCAATAGCACTGATACTGACAATGATATATGAACCCAAGTTTTATAATGAAAGTTTTGGTTTCAGACCAAACAGAAACTGCCACCAAGCAGTTAGGGAAATCATAGAAGATGTACAGTATAGGAAAACAAACTATATAGTTGAAGCAGATATAAAAGGCTTCTTTGATAATGTAGACCATAACTGGATGATGAAATTCCTAGAACATGACATTGCTGACAAGAGGTTTCTAGACCTAATAGAAAAGTTCTTAAAAGCTGGGATTATGGAAAACGGAAAATACTTAGACAGTGAACGAGGAACCCCTCAGGGTAATGGAGCCAGTCCGGTTCTTGCGAATGTTTATTTACATTATGTATTAGATAACTGGTTCGATGTAATAGTGAAAAGACAATGTGAGGGGCAATGCTTTCTAATACGCTATTGTGATGATTTTGTATGTTGTTTTCAAAACAAATGGGAAGCAGAAGTTTTCTATCAGAGACTAGAGGAAAGGTTTAAGAAATACGGGCTGGAACTGGCGATGGAGAAAACCAAGATACTTGAATTCGGGAGGTTTGCCAGGCAAAACAGGGAAAGACGGGGAGAAAGAAAACCAGAGACCTTTGACTTCCTTGGCTTCACATTCTATTGTGGATTGGATGGAAAGAAAAGCTTCTACCGATGTCGTGTGAAAACGAGCAAGAAGAAGTTTCGAAGTAAAATAAGAGCGATGAAAGAGTGGATTAAAGCTCATAGAACCATACCATTAGAGCTGATATTTAAAACAATCAATGCGAAATTGAGAGGGCACTATCAGTATTACGGGGTTACCGATAATACAAAAGAAGTGAAGAACTATCTTTCACAAACAAAATGGTTGTTATATAAATGGCTTAACCGTAGAAGTCAGAAGAAGAGCTATACGATTAACACCTTCTATAATGGTTTATTGAGAACATTTCCACTACTCGAACCAGAAATAAAGATTAGTCTGTTTTATAGATAATAAATGAATATAGAGTGAAAAGCCGTATGCCTTAATAGGGCACGTACGGTTTTGAATAGGGGCTTGGGCGCGCAAGCGCCCATGACCTACTAGAGACATTGGAGAAAGATGGTTATTTATGAATAATATACTATTTAATAGAATTAAAAAAAATAATGTTTTTAATAATAATCTAACACTTACAATTAATGCATGTACTAAAGTACATAAAGATAGGATTTTAATAAATTTCACTGAACATGGTATAGAACATTCCAATAGAATTATACAGTTGTTAGAAAATCTTTTTTCAGACAGAATCTTTAAAAAGAGTACAAAAAATCAATTAAATGAATACGAAATATTTATTTTATTATCAGCAATTTATTTACATGATATAGGAATTCAAATAAGTGATGATTTTAACTTAATAAGATTTGCTAATGATTATAATATAACTTTTGATAATTCAATTAATAAATTAGAATTTGTACGTAGAAACCATCATCTACTATCAAAATATTGGGTAGAATATAATTTAAAAAATGATAGAAATATGCCCAAAGTATATTATGGAGACAAAGAACTTGGCAAGATAATAGCTACAGTTGTAGCAAGCCATGGAATGGATTTCATGAATGATAATAACTATTCTTCAACTATATCTTATGAAGGACAAAAGATAAGATTAAAATTACTATGTGTATTATTATCATTAGGTGATTCATTAGATTGTGATTGTAGGCGTATTGACTATGAAAAATTACAGTATACAGATATGGAGATTAACTCCAAGATTCATTGGCTTAAGCATTATTATGTTAATAGTGTTTTAATTGAAAATAATATTATAAAAATTTTTTATTGCTTTCCAGAAATTGAAGGATTTGAAAAAATAGTATATAAAGTCTATTTTACACATTTTAATACATATTGGTTAAAGATTAACAAGACCTTATATCAAA
>JAEZUR010000061.1 GCA_023420935.1 Bacillota bacterium
GTATGAGACTAACAGTATTGGAAGTGAAACAAGATCCAATAAGTGTGATGGTCTAAGTGGAACACTTTGTTCAGTTAATCCAATTCCAGTACCAAAGGATCAAGGACATACCAATAGCTGGGCAAAAGGTATCTTGTATAATAACACCCGATATCCAAATGGTAAAGATTATCATAAAACAGCTTCTGGAACTAAGACAATCGTAACAGATAATTCAACCGATGCTATTGATAAAGCTACGGATGAATATATACGATTTGATACCAGAAGAAACCAGGATAATAAGATGACCGTTATATCTGATATGCTCATCTTACAGACTTCCAGTGGTGACCAAAGTGTTATTTACTTTGAAACATCACAGACCCAAAAAGCACAAGTGAATTATACTGATATTAATGTAACTATGGATCAAATGTGGAAAAATAATAGCAATAGTGCATCCAGTTGGAAGCCAGATAGTATTAATATTGGTTCTTATAATGGCCAATATAATCATACCGAGTCAAAATATAAAGGCACAGGAAATGGAGCAAAAATTGAGACTGCATTTGATCAAGATGCAATGAAAGTAACTTCGGGAGATGAATTAAAGGTAGCAAGAGTTGTTAGTTCTAAGAATTTTGTTAGCGGTTCCAATAACAAAGCTTCACCTTCTGATGGACAAGCAAGGATGCCACGGCCAGATAAAGAACTACATATCGTTATCGATAATATAAAACAAAACCCAATTAATCCAAACAAAGAGTATTTTACAGATCAATCTTTCGTATATTATAAGTCCATATTATCTAAAACCAATGCCAAGGATAGTACCGGTATCGCCAATATGCATGAGGGCGACATTACAACCAATGATGTGGGAGACTATGGATATACCATAAAGTCAAGATATCGAGTGACAGATAGTAAAGAGGGAAATGTTAATAGCATTGTGGTTCAGAATCCAGTTTCTGCAGAAGATGCTAGAATTGTATCGCTACCACAGGATATGGATCAAAGAACATCAATACCAGAAGGCTCGGCAAGTGATTTACTGAAAAAAATAGAAGAATCAGAGGTATGTCCACTGTCACCCGCTCTATGTGAATATCGAACTCTTCATTGTACCTATAATTCTGAAATTGTGAAATCTTCATTTAATTTTGAAAAGATTAGCACGTTAGCCATAAAAGAGGAAACGGATTCAGGAACAAGTACGGATACTAATGAACCCGATTCAACAAGTACAGAGGAAGATACTTATCATCAATTTGTATTTGATGAATTTGAGACAAATCAGTATGATATTAAGGCGTTAAATAACTGTACCGTAAGTACTTCAAAAGAACGTCTTGTGGTAAAAGTAACGGGTAAAGATGCAACGATTGAATTACCAGTATCATTTTACTCATCCGATGTAGCCACAGCGAATATATATTTTGGTTTAGCAGGATCCTCCAAAACAAGCCGTATGCTATGGGAGGGAGAGAAGAACAACTCATCCATAGAAACTAGTATACAGCCTGATGCTATTAACCAAACGATGAACTTTAAATTAGGAACATCCGATACTTGGAAACAAGCAGGAAAACTGAAAAAAATTAAATTACAACTAGATGGGGATAATACTGGAAGCGGTGTTTTTATTATCTCAAAAATTGAATTTCTACAAGAAGGTAGTACTGGAACTGAACAAGCGAGTTACACAGGCTCAGAAGATGATAAGACCATGATTCGAAGTCTTATTAAATCAAGTGCAGGTACCACATTAGATTATGATTTGCCGGCGGGATGTTCGATATCGGAGAACGAAAGTAATTTCGATGGATTTGGCACAGGAAGATTCTTAAATATGAATGGAAAACGTATTTCCATGGACTTGTCCCAATTAGGACTATCCTATGAAGTATCCACCTGTGTAAAGGCAGAAGCCAATCTATTTATTCCTGGTGTGAGTAGTAAAGACCGGATGATATTTTCGTATGATGGTCTAGGATTTTATGTGCCAGCAGGACAAAGATACGGAGTCTTTACCACAGGCGATGGCGTGGAAAAGGTGTATTCAAATGACATTGTTGGTAATAAAGTAAAACTTGGAGCAGTGTTCAGTTATGGAAATATTGATGATTGTGAGCTGTATGTAAATGATCAGAAGATTACCAACTCGGTAACAAGAAATGCTAGTAACAAAAGTATTACAGAAGATGATATTGGTAGTTCCATACACATTGGCACTTGGACCAAAAATGAGAATTATGGAATAGGATTTTATGTAGACAACGTTACTATAACAAAGATGCCAGGCAGCAGTACTCATACGGCATCCTGTTATACAACATACAAAGAACATAGTTACACGAAGCAGTATACTTGCAATTCAAAATTAGACTTAAATCATGTCCATAATGATAGTTGTACGTATATCATAACACAGAATAATACACATGAACATACAGCAGACTGTTTTAATGTGGATATGGATTCCTTAAAGATAGCGTATGATAAGGCAGCCAGTGGAGATACTGCATTATTAAAGAGTATGTTAGGGGATACCCTGTTTACAGAATTAGATGTTGGAGATGCCAGCGGGAAAAATAAAATTCTTAGTTATAATTATTCTGGTGGTATACAAACATTGATAGCACCTACTACATCAGATTATACCTTTGAATTATATGGTTCACAAGGTGGAGGAGGTAGTGGCGGTACAGGTGGTTATACAAAAGGAACAGTAAAAATTGCCAAGGGAACAACCATTTATTTATACCTAGGCGGAATGAATGGCTATAATGGTGGCGGTTATGGTGCCTATTCTCCAGGAGGTGGAGCAACTGATATAAGAATTGGTGGCTTATCACTATATGATAGAATACTTGTTGCTGGTGGAGGTGGCGGTTCTGGTCCAGCAGCAGGAGGAGCAGGAGGCGGATTGACAGGAGGAACTGGTTCGCAACGTTGTGGCTCTCCAGGTAGTGGAGGTTCACAAACTAGTGGAGGATATGGCGGAAGTAATAATGGAAGTTCTGGTTACTTTGGGCAAGGAGGTTCTGTAACTGGAGGAACTGGAGCCGGTGGCGGTGGTGGAGGTTACTACGGCGGCGGTTCTGGTGGTAATGACTCTCCAAGTTATCAAGATAATGATGATTCTGGCGGTGGAGGAGGTTCTGGTTTTATTGATGGCAAGGCAGGATACCCTGTAGTAAATGGAATTACTTCAACTAGTACTCATACCGGAAATGGTACAATAACGGTCAGTTGGGTTGCTGGTAAATCATTTGAAGATGTTCAAGCCTTTGTCCAAGAAAACAAATCAAGAATTCCTACCACCATAGGATCACGCATTAATCCAATCTTCCAGTGCAATGGCCAGTTTAATAAGCATGTATGCGATGAAAATTGCAAAGACGTCAAGATACTTAATTGTAATGAACCGCACCATAGCGGACAGCATTACGACTATGATAATGATATATGCTGGGATGCATGTGGTAATAATAATAATCACAAGAGTAGCGCTCAAACTCCAGTAAAAGATGAGACAGGAAAGAGTGTGAAGAATGGAACATTTATCTGTCTGGATAATTATTTTCAAGTATATTTCCCGAATGTAGGAAATTTTAAAGGAACAGGGGAATATGGTATTGCTCAAACTACAATCAATCGAGGTATGGGCTACGTAAATAGTATGAGCACCTTAGAATGGACAAGAGAGAAAAAAGTACAGTTTGGCTTTGACGTTCTATTTAATCGAAATGGAATATGGGAGCAACATATGGCAGGAGAATGGATTACAGTTCCAATCTATGATTCTTCCGGTAGAGAGATAAATTATTATGATTTCTACTGTATTCTGTCTAACATAGAAGAGATCGGAACCAGTGTTGAATTCTGTGTGGAAGCAATTAATTGCTATCCTTCACCAGGCCAAAAAGAAGATCCTTATCTAGGAGATGAAGACTGTAATGCAGACTGTAACTTTGATAATGCTTGTGTAACTAATAAAGAACGTTTTAGTAGCTTTGAAGCATATCATAGTGCATATCGCAAAACTTACACTGACGTGGTGGGTAGAATTGGTAATCTGATTATGGAAGACACCGAAGATATGAGGTTCTCCAATTTGTTTAAAGTTTCTACTTCTTCGGATAAATGGATCATTGAAGGAGTGCTTCACGAAGTAGATACCAACATCTCTAAAAATTATCTAGCTTGGTTTAACCAAGATGGTAGTTATGGAAAAGATATCAGAGGAGTTACAGTTAGTAAAGCGACGCAAATGTATAATACATATGGAACACAAAAATGGACGAATAAGGCAAATGCACTACCACTCCCATTAGAGGCGGATAGAATTAGTATTCCTTCATTAAAAACAGAGCAGTTAAAGCCAGGATATAATATATTATTTGATATTTCCACCATAGGTGAGTATCGTAATAAAGTACAAGCAGTGCCGTATTTCTATGCATTAAATACAGATACAGATACGATGACACCAATTGATTTATATATTAAAATGGATGGTGGTTATAAACCAATTAACTATTTCGGTTTAATGTCTGAGTATATTAAATCAGACAATACATATTCCGACGAATATTATAAGTTAGAGGATAAATTGTATCCGTACATAATGAATTTAGATTGGAACAAGGAGTCACTAAGAAGAAATTATACCATGGAAGAGGAGACCATAACCAAGTACATGGGAATGAATCAGAGGGAAAATGTTACGGATTCCTCAGGTAATGTTCTAACCTCCAAGTTCCTAACCATACCATATGGTGATAATTACGCTCTTGGCACACTGCAAATGTTACTGCCTGACACAAGAGCAAGAACATTTATAGGTTCAAGTACTGTAAATGCAGTTAATATAAATGGAGGAATAGAAACAAATCTTAGTGGATATGATGCAGGTTGTTCGTTCTGGAACAATGGACAGCGTTGGCACCTTAAATTAGGGGTACCTTCCTCTGTAGTCTATGTACCATATCGTAATAAAAATCACCTAGAGCCAACCCAAGATATCACGTTAACTGATGGCACGAAGTGTAAAGCATATGAAGAGATTGAAAAAGGTAATTATGTCATTGTAATGACAGCCGATTTAAAATCCATCGGTGATAAATATGTTTTGGGTTATAATCAAGGTATAAACAATGGATCAATAAAAGTAAATGGAAAGACATATTCTTTTGGTAGTGACATCCCAACCGTACTTGCAATTTACGATGCAAAGAATAATGCATCGCAAGATGTGGATTTTATTGGCACTCACTAAGAGGTAGAAGGGCACCATAATTGGCTGAAGTGCACCTCAAATGAGAGATAGATATATCAAACATTTGGAGGTGATCTGTAAGGCTAATATGGTGCCTCTTTTTTGTAGCGCTTTCTACATACGTACATAAAAGGCATAATTAGTAGACTAATTTATGAGTAAGAATGGCTTGACATTTAAATAGGAATTGAGACTACAATTTTGCATACAGATTGGAGGGACAGTGGTTGAGTAATAATTTTGAGGATTTAACCGAGGTGGTAACACAATATAATGCAAAACATAAAAGTTATCAACTTGAGATTCAGACGAGTACTTCAGGTAAAGATTATCCATTTGTAAAAGCCCAGGTTCTTGGGGCAATGGGATGGGTAGGTTTGGAATTTGATCATGTAACACAGATAAAAAACTTGATAGAGGAGGTAACCGGGGATTATAATGGGAGAGTAATAGACTATCTTGAGAGCGCACTATCTAGATTAAGTCAATTAAGATTTTGCTCTTTACCAATACATAATGAATTGGAGAACTGTATCGCATCTATCTATGAGCAAAACCGATCGTTGAAGGAATATGTATCTCAATTAGATGAATACGTAAGATTAGTAAATGCAACAGAAGATACCATAGTGGAACAATTAAGTAACATAAGGTATGACTGTGCAAAACCTGGAACCATACCAGTATATAACGTGCCTGCACAACAAGTAACGGTAGCAAATGGTAGTGCAATAACTATTGATGCAGATGCAATTGATGTAGCGGAAGATGATAGCACTCCATTGGATGTATTCCAAGGGGTATTAGACGTAGCTGGCCTTATTCCTGTTGTTGGTGAACCAGCTGATTTTACAAACGCAGCAATTTCATTAGCAAGAGGTGATATGGTAAATGCCATATTATCAGCAGGTGCATGTGTACCTGTCTTGGGAATTGGGGCAACAGCAGCGAAAAACGGAAGAAAGGTTATAAAAGTAGCTAATAAGCTTGATAATCCGGTAAAAATAATAGGAAAGACCTATAAACTAAAACGCGTAAAAGCAACAGGGAAAGTGGTTACTAAGGTTGAAGCAGTTGTTGAAGCAGCTAGGAAAAGCAAGAAGGTTGTAAAGGATTCGGAGAAGGCTGTTGATGTTGTTAAGGAATCTGGAAAAGTTAAGGGAGGGCCTGGTGCTAGTAAGGTTGGCTTAGATACCGTTATTAAAAATGGTAAGATAACAATAGATGACATAAAGGCTAATCCAGATGCTTTTTCAGGAAAGTCAGCTGATGAAATCGCTCAAATGCTTAAAGATGCAGGTTATGATATAACTGTACAAGCTTCACAACGGTCAAGCTCTGGTGCTAAAATCATCAAGATTAATAATCCTGGTGGAGGAAAAAATATTACCCAAGTTCAAGTTTCACTAGGCGGTGGAAGACATGGATCAAATCCATACGTAAAAATAAGTACTAGTGATCAAGGAATAATTAAGATAGTTGATGGAATTGAAGATATCTATAAAACTGATGGAAAAGAAACTTCAACAATAATATTTACAGGAGGTAAGTAATAATGATTAATTTGGAAGCACCTATTATACCATGGATTGGCATGGGTGGAATAAAACTATATAGTCATATAAGTGAATTGAAATCATTACTTGAAAGTGAAAAAGTTGAGTGTTTTTTGTATGATAAATTTCTTGTTCGATATGAAATTAAGGGAAAAATATACTTGTTTTATAATTTAATTAATGGAAAGTTATTTAAGATAACAACTTTAGAAGAATATAAAGGCTTATTATTTGATGAAATATATGTAGGGCAAAAAACAGAAGATATGTTAAGAGTAGATACTAGTTTTGAATATGATGAATTTGAGGAAGTATATGTAAGTGATAAAGGTGTATTTGTTGAAACGGAGCCTGAA
>JAEZUR010000088.1 GCA_023420935.1 Bacillota bacterium
GTGTATGTACATCGATTAATGAACAGGTATGTCATGGAATACCATCCAGCGATGTCTTTTTGAAAAGTGGCGATATTATTAATATTGATGTTTCTACGATTTACAATGGATTTTTTTCGGATTCTTCAAGAATGTTTTGTATTGGAAATGTAAGTCCTGAAAAAAAGAAATTAGTTGATGTGGCAAAGGAATGTATTGAGAATGGATTAGCACAGATAAAACCCTGGGGATTTATGGGCGATATGGGGCAAGCTGTACATGAACATGCCATAAGTAATGGATTTACAGTTGTACAGGAAATAGGTGGACACGGTATTGGCTTGGAATTTCATGAAGAACCATGGGTAAGTTATGTTTCTAAGAAAGGAACTGAAATGCTTTTAGTCCCAGGCATGGTGTTTACCATAGAGCCTATGGTGAACATGGGAACGGATGAAGTTTTTGTAGATGATAATGATGGGTGGACGGTTTATACCGTAGATGGAAAGCCGTCAGCTCAATGGGAAGTCACGGTTTTAGTCACTAACGAAGGCTATGAAATATTAGCCTATTAACACTTAGGGCGCACTCTATCTATATGATAACTCTCTGGGAAGAAAATTTGCAAAGTAGAATAGGAAGCATATTTAAAACTTGTAGTGGTAATAAATGAGAACAGGTGTAAAGGTAGATGTAAGTAGTATCAATGTAATCTAAACGGTGTAACTACAAAAGGTGTAAATAAGAAAGGAGTATATTGACTAGATGCCAATATACTCCTTTCTATTATTGATTCCTGTTTACTATTTAATCTAATTATAAATTGAGATATTCTTTATATATCTTAATAACTTCTTTCATCGCTTCTTGTCCAGGGGCACCGATGGTGTTACGTTTCTTAACACAGGTTTCTAGGCTAATTGCTTCGTAAATATCTTCTTGGAATACTGGGCTGATTGCTTTGTATTCTTCTAGGGTCATATCATCTAGAGAAATGTTCTTATCAATACAGAATAGAACTAACTGTCCTACGATGCCGTGTGCGTCTCGGAATGGTACACCGTGGTTTACCAAGTAGTCTGCAGCATCGGTTGCATTGGTGAATCCATTTTTGGCACTAGAAGCCATGACATCTTTGTTAAACTTCATAGTGGATAGCATGCCAGTAAATAGAGCTAAACATCCTTTTACCGTATCAATGGCATCAAAGGTCAATTCTTTGTCTTCCTGCATGTCTTTGTTGTATGCCAATGGTAATCCCTTCATGGTGGTTAAAATAGACATTAAAGCACCATACACTCGTCCTGTTTTACCGCGGACTAATTCAGCGATGTCTGGGTTCTTTTTCTGTGGCATAATGCTACTTCCTGTACTGTATGCATCATCAATCTCAACAAACTGATATTCATTGGAGTTCCAGATGATGATTTCTTCACAGAAACGGCTTAAATGCATCATAATGGTAGACATTGCACTTAATAATTCAATCAGGTAATCTCTGTCGGCAACAGAATCCATACTATTTAAAGTTGGTCCATCGAATCCGAGAAGTTTTGCAGTATAACTGCGGTCAAGTGGATAAGTAGTTCCTGCTAATGCACCTGAACCAATAGGAGAGAAGTTCATTCGGTTATAGATATCTTCAAGACGGGAACGGTCACGTCTAAACATCTCAAAATAAGCACCCATGTGATGTGCTAAGGTAATTGGCTGAGCTTTTTGTAGATGAGTAAATCCAGGCATATAGGTTTCTGTATTGGCATCCATTATTTTATATAACTCTACTAATAAATCTTTTACTAAGCCATTTAGAGTTACTACTTCTTCTCTGGTATAAAGTTTCATATCAAGGGCAACTTGGTCATTACGACTTCTTCCAGTATGAAGTTTCTTGCCAGCATCTCCAATACGTTCAATCAGATGAGCTTCAACAAAGCTATGGATATCTTCATGTTCCCCGTCGATTTCCAAAACATCATTGATGATATCATTCATTATACTAGTTAAACCATTTATAATCGTATCTTTTTCAGCATCTGTTAAGATTCCCTGCTTTGCTAACATGGTTACATGTGCAATACTTCCTTCTATATCCTGTTTAAAGAATTTTTGATCAAAGGATATCGAAGCATTAAAGTTGTGTACAAGTTGGTTGGTTTCTTTTGTGAAGCGTCCGCCCCAAAGTTTCATGGTTGTTACCTCGTTTCTGTATTTTATTCTAATTTTCTTATTTATAAAAATATAGTAAATAGTGTACCATATGTATGTAACTTAGTATTCCTATCTTAACGCGTTTTGTTTTTTTATGCAATATTTATTTGTATTTTTGAATGTTTATAAGGTCTAAATTTATATTTATAATGTAGTTTGCCACGACATTTCTACAAAATAGCATAGTAATATTGAAACATTTCCCAATCAACATTAGAATTTAACATAGATAGGATGTTGCACATATAGATTAATTTTGGGAAAAGGAGAGGATTGTATGATATACAAAATCGCAGTTTGTGACAATAATATGATACGAAGATGCCAATTAATTGAGATGTTACATGTATTAAGTAACGAATTAAGTAGATCTTTTCAGATCAGTAGATATGATACGGAAACAGAACTAATCAACGACTTAGATGAAAAGGTTTATCATATGATTTTCATTAACATTCTGCAGGCTGGAACACCACGATCATTAGATTATGCGCAGGATATACATATTAAGAATCCAGGAGTATTATTGTTATCCTTATGTCCAGCAGAAGAATATAAATATTTTCGGGATATTGCTAAGGAATATGCAAGTTTTAAAGGAGCAATTCAATACAATGAGATAAAAAATGTATTGTGCAAAGCCTTAAAGCTGATTGATGTGCAGGAAAATGTACAGGAATCGGAACAGAAATATGCCAAGATTAAGTTGAAACGAAAAGAAGACTATGTAGAGATAGATCGTATCACTTATGTAGAGAAGAAAAAGAATTATATTGGGATTCATACGGTAGATCGCAGTTTTTATTGCTACAATGATTGCCAGGAATTATTTGAGAAATTAAGTATGAGGCCAGAACAATTTCTACGTGTTGCTGATAATTATCTAATCAACTTTAATCAGCTCTATGGCATGGAAAAGGTGGAAGGCACAAAAAAGTTATGGATCAAAAAGAGAAATCAATATTATGCAATTATGGTTGGTTATAAACAAGTACCAATCGAAGAAGAAAACTATGATAGTATTTTCAAACGATTTGTGGATGAAATTATTAAAAATAATCGAAATAGACAGCTTATTTTATCTAGTTAGTATTTCAATAGAACATCAATGGAGAATACCTGATCACTATATTGATATTCCATGGAGCCATCATATTTTTTAACCATATCAGCAATATTTTGCATGCCAATTCCATGCAAAATACGGCTGGTTTTGGTAGTAACCAATTTCCCATTTTGCATAATAGGTTCAATATGATAGTTATTAGAACAGTGGATACTAAGTATTTCATTGGAGTCATTCAACTCAAGATCAATGTATCCTTTTTCATCAGTCACCTGCTCACTTGCTTCGATGGCATTGTCAAGAATATTTCCTAAAAGAATGCATAGATCTGTGTCTGGTATGGTAAGCGTACCCATGGTAATCTGATAATGAAACGCGATTTTCTTTTCTGTACAAGCAGTTTTTTTCTGCGTAAGCATAGCAGATAGCATAATGTTTTCCAGATTGACAACAGTATTTGAATCTGTAGTAGTTTTAATAATATCTTTAATATAACCGCGGGCTTCCTCCGGTTTCGCCTTCGCCAAATAACCATCTAGAACGATTAGATGGTTTTTTAAATCATGTCTTAGAGAACTAAGTGCTTTCGAACTTTCCGTTATTTTATCATAATAGTCCTGTTGCATTTCATTAAATTGTAAACGGAGATTGATCTCGTATTCATTCTGGAGGTGTTTCACAAGTGAATTATGTAACCAAATGGTGCATATGATGATAAACATTACACAAATAAATATAATACCAATTAAGCTTTCAAATGCTTGTTGCGTATAATTGGAATTACAATAAAAGCCTACTACGAATAGTAAGAATATAAGGTTTAATAATAAAATAAGTATAATATTTTTTATGTATGGATTTTTGTAGCTTGAACTTAGTTTGTTCTTTTTAATTTCTAAGAGACTAATTATTATATAAAAGGTAATACATACTATGAACATTCTTAAATTTAAATATATGAAGGATGAGTTAGAAATTTTTTCAGGGCTCCAAATATAATGTTGTAATAAAATTTCATATATTACACCTAGAGTACCTATCAATAATGGTTCAATAATAACAATTAAGGCCTTTTTAATAGGGTGACCTTCATAGCGTAAAAAAATATATAAAAGATAAATTAGTATGTATATTAATAAAAAGATATAAGATTCAAAAATGTTACTTATGATATGCGTAATCAATAATATTAGGAAAGTGGAATTAAACAATGCTTTATAATGCAAAAATGAATGTTTTGGTTTGAGAAATATTTCAGCAAATTTTAGCATCATAAGAAAATCTATTATTCCGTTTAGAGTATTAGTTAAATACCATAGATAATTCATTAAAAACCTCCTATTAATTTTTATGATTTAACTTCTTTGTATATTATAACATGATTTGTATAATAGTGTAAGATTATAACAAGATTTATACAATTTACCATAAGATAATTGTAAATAAATAATACAAAAGATATATTTTAATTATCAATATAATTTAATTAAATTCTAGGAGGAAATAAAAATGAAAAAGAAAAATAATACAAAAAGTGTTACAATGTTTAAAGATTTAAATAATAAGGAAAAGCAAAATATTTCTGGTGGAGGTTGCTATGCTCCTGTACCAGTGGTAATTACATTCCTTAATAATTTATTCGGAATTTAAGTAAGCAATTTTACCAAACATACATATTATGGAGACAAAAGTCAAAAGCCCTTTGAACAACCTTGATTTGTCAATTTGCACATCCACAATCTACATGGAAGTGATACACAACCTAGTTTGAAGAGCAACTGTTATGAAGTCGTTGGTACTTAGTTCCTGTATTGTAGGAACTTACGTACCACTACGCACTTCATCCAAGCGAGAGCGAGTTGCGAATCGAACTAGGTTGTGTATCACTTTATAGCACAACAAGCAAATAGTGCAAATTGACATCACTACGTTTAATAGCATTTTGACCCCCCCACCATATTATGGTATAATACTCTTAAAAATTACATACGGAGTGAATACAATGCAATATAGGGCAGCAATATGTGATGATATCAAGTATTATGTTGAGGAAATTAAGGAGTATGTGGAAGAATTTGTTGGTTTAGAGAAGAAGAAAATAGAGATAACCACTTATTCGGACGGCGCTGATTTGATGATGGATGCAAAGAAGTGTAAGTACGATATTATTTTCCTGGATGTAGATATGCCAGTGTTAAATGGCATAGAGACAGCGAAGCTAATACGTGAATTCGACACAGATGCTGTTCTTATTTTTATTACCAGTCACGAAAGCTTTAGTCTACAAGCAACTCAAGTGGAAGCCATGGGGTATATTGTGAAACCCATTGATAAAGACAAGCTATTTCGTATATTGAAGAAAGCACTCATTTTAATACAGGGGATTCAGTCAGAAAAACAGCTTGAAAAACAATTTATGGAGATCATTGTAGATTATGAGAAGGTTCCGTTGAATCTCTTGGAGATCGTTTTTATGCAGAAAATTAGAAATCAAATGCAAGTACATATGAAGAGTGGAAAAGACTATTATTTCTATAGTACGGTTAAAAATGTGATGACAATGTTGCCTCGTAATCGATTCTGTAGGGTAAGTAGTAGTATGATCGTTAATATGGGATTTGTAAAGGAGTTAAAAGCCTATAAACTATCCGTTAGAACGGAGAAAGAGTTTAAAGAATATCCGATTTCTAGGGTGTTCTACAAGCAATTAAAGCAGGATTATCTTCTGTTTCAAAAGAATAGAAGATAGGAACAACATAACAAATAACATAATAAACAACAAAAATCTACAAGGGACTACATTACTATGGAACTAATCTCCATTATAGTATATAATTACCATAATATACTATGACCTGATAATGGAGAAAATAATGTTAGAAAAATACTATTGTATACAACAACATGATATTACAGATTGTGGAGCAGCATGTTTGGCTACCATATCAAAACAATATGGGTTTACAACTTCGATCTCTAAGATAAGAGAAGTAGCTGGTACAGACAAGCAGGGAACCAATGTATACGGTGTGATAAAAGCTGCCGAGCAGCTTGGGTTTAGTGCAAAAGGAGTAAAAGGAGATAAGGAAGCCTTTTTTTCTGATTTTCCACTTCCTTGTATCGCCCATGTAATTGTCAATGGAGGGCTGCTGCATTATGTTGTTATCCATAAGATTAGTGAAAAAGAAGTTGTAATAGCTGACCCTGCCAATGGATTAGTAAAGATATCACCAGAAGAGTTTTTTGGTGAGCATGCAGAAGGCGGAAAATCACCTAAATATCAGTGGAGCGGTGTTCTTATCATACTAGTTCCAGACAATAAATTTATAAAGGGAAATGAAACGAAGGGATTATTTCAGCGTTTTATTCATTTACTTGTGCCTCAGAAACGTTTGATCATTCATGTTTTTGTGGCATCTATTCTGTATACTGTGCTGGGGATTCTTGGTGCCTTTTATTATAAAATCTTAATTGATGATATATTATCTGCAGCACTATTAAAGACCTTGCATATTATATCAATTGGGGTAATACTACTTAATTTGTTTCGCGTATTACTTGGAGCATTTCGCTCACATTTACTCTTATATCTGAGTCAAAAATTAGATATTGCTCTCTTGTTAGGTTACTATAGTCACGTCTTAGAATTACCTATGAATTTTTTTGGTACCCGTAAAGTGGGAGAAATAATATCAAGATTTCAGGATGCGTCCAAAGTTAGAGATGCCATATCAGGTGCAACCCTTACCATTATGATTGACACCATTATGGTCATTGCTGGTGGTGTTATTTTGTTTACTCAAAATGGATACATGTTCGGAGTAACTATGGTTGTTGTATTCCTGTATTTCATCATTGTTGTTAGCTTTAATAAATGGTATCGCAGCCTCAATCAAAAACAGATGGAAGACAATGCCCAGTTGACTTCTTATATGGTAGAGTCTCTTAATGGAATACAGACTGTGAAGTCTTATAATGCAGAACGAAAAGTGAAATTGGAGACAGAAAGAAAATTTGTAAGTTTATTACGTAGTATATTTAAATTAAGTTGGGTTAGTAACTTACAGAGTTCTCTTGTTAATTTTACAGAGTTAACAGGAGGGATAGTGATTCTATGGGTAGGTGCTTATCAAGTGATAAAAGGAAATATTTCAATCGGTCAACTTATTGCATTTAATTCCTTGTTGGCTTATTTCCTAGATCCAGTTAAAAATCTTATTAATCTACAGCCACAGATGCAGACAGCCCTTGTAGCAGCAGATCGTCTAGGAGAAATATTAGATTTAGAGTTGGAAAAACAAGAAAATGAGAGGAATAAACTTAAGCCACAATCCCTAAAAGGTAACATAGATATTGAACATATTACCTTTCGTTATGGGACAAGGGCTCCTGTACTAGAAGAGATTACGATGCATATCAGACAAGGAGAGCGGATTGCATTAGTGGGAGAAAGCGGATCTGGCAAGACCACTCTGTCCAAATTGCTTTTGAATCTATATACACCAGAAGAAGGTGAAATTTTAATTCAAGACAATAATATGAAAGATATACAGATTGAGTCACTAAGAGATAAGATCGCTTACATACCTCAGGAAACATTTTTGTTTAGTGGATCCATTATGGAGAACTTAACACTTGGCTTAGAAGATGTCACGATTGAAGATGTGATTGATGCATCCAAGAAAGCTCAAGCCCATGAATTTATTAATGATCTGCCCTTGCGTTACGATACCAGGTTAGAAGAAAATGGATCCAACCTTTCAGGAGGTCAAAGACAGCGGTTAGCCATTGCTAGAGCCATTTTAAAGAAACCAGATATTCTCATTCTGGATGAGGCAACTAGTAATCTGGATTCTATCACCGAACGAGCAATAGAGCAGACAATTGAAGAATATAGTGAAGGGATGACAACCATTATAATTGCTCACCGACTTAGTACCATAAAAAGGTGTGATACCATTTATGTTTTAGAAAAGGGTAAGATATTAGAGCACGGGAATCATGATGAACTGTTACAGAAAGATGGACAGTACGCCAAGTTGTGGAAGCAGCAAGTGGGATGAGAATGTTAAAAACGAAAGAGAAGAATAGTAAATCTTTACAAGGAGAAACAAGATGAAACCAATTATATTAAACATGGATGAAATGTCAGATAGCAAAGAAGTTTATGACTCCAAGCCAAATATTTTTTTCACCATATTTATCTATCTGATCTTAGCTATGTTGGCCATTGGGTTTATCTGGATGTATTTTGGTCGTATTGATGTTGTAGTCAAATCGGAAGCGGTTCTTAGGCCAAATGAACAGGTGAGTACCGTGGTAAATGAATACAATGGAACTATAGAAAAGGTTTATGTGGAAGATGGGAAACGGGTTAACAAAGGTGATATTTTATATGTAATCAATCATTCTGATCTGCAGACAGAACAGAACTATCAAGAAGGACAGTTAGCAGATGTAAAGGATACCATCTCCAGTCTTCGGAAATATAAAGAATCTATTTTAGATAATACTAATTATTTTGAGAAGACGGGGAAGGAAGAGCCATATTACATACAATTTGAGACCTATTACCTTAATTACCAAACCATGAAAAAAGATGATAGCTATTCTAAAGAGGAGTTGGATTTAAATATTAACACTGCATCTGACCAATTAAATACTATGAGCAATAGACTGACGAACTATAAATTGTTAAAGAATTCTATTGAACTTGGGAAAAATGAGTTTACAAACAGTGGAGAGCAAAAAGAGTATTTTAGTCTGTATGAAAAATATGTGAGTGACTATCAAGCTCTTGATAAACAGTTTGATGTAAAGAAGAAGGAAATAGAGTTATCCACTACAAAAGAGGGCGTAGTTAATTCACTGGAATATTACAAGGAACAATTAGCAGGTTATACTACTCTAAAGAAAAGTATTGAAGCGAAGCAAGACTATTTTACAGAAACCAGTTCCTATAGCCTGAAATACCAGGAATATATATCGAAATCCCAGCAGCTAATCACAGTTTATGAACAGGCAAAGGCAGATTATGAGCTTAATGTAGAGCTAAAAGATTACGGAGTAACAGCTATGGAGATTAAAAAGTCTCAGACGGCTATGGAAGATGCAGATAAGGCAATCGACAATTACAAAGTTAGTTACCTTGCTGAGGTTAATGAAAAAATTACCGAAGTGAATAAGAACATAAAAGAGATGAATCTTCAAAAAGATAATACCCTAAGTAAAAAGACATTATTAAGTCAAAATGAAATCGATAGAAAAGCAGCATTAAAAAATTATAAGCTTCAGTATATGACGGAACTGGATAGTAAAATAACAGAATTACAGGACAGTGTTGATACTATACAAGATAATTTGGATTCCCTTGAATTACAATCAGACAAAAACTATATCTACAAGCAATCAGACGTTAAGCAAACGGATTCGAAACAATCACATGATAAGCAAAAAGAGGGTGTAAAAGGAAGCATTGTTGAGTATAAAAATAAAGAACTTCAAACTACCATTGGGAATATTGATACCTATGAGGAAAAGAAAAGGGAACTAGAGGTTAGCCTTGACAAGGTTCAATCGGCTATAGATAGTGCAATTGTTACAGCCAGTGCTAGTGGTGTAGTAAATACCAATATAGAGTTAGTAGAAGGAGATATGCTAGCTGCTGGTACACAAGTATTGACTGTGATTCCAGATGGAAGCAATCTATACAAAGTAAATATTTACGTTAGAAACGAAGATATTGGCAGAATTAAGAATGGCATGGAGATAAAATGCAATGTATATGCACTGCCAAATACGGAGTTTGGATACTTAAGAGGAACCATCCAGAAGGTATCAAAGGATATCAAGGTTGATAAAGATAATACCATTGGATATTACCTAGTTGAGGCCTCCTTGGAACAAAGAACTCTTTATGATCAAAGTGGTAAGGAATCCATTCTAAAAGCAGGAATGAGCTGTCAGGCGCAAATTATCACAGAAAATAAGAGGATATTAACGTATGTATTAGAGAAGTTGGATTTGTGGGATTGATATGAAAAATATTGATATGTTGAAAAATGGAGAAAAGTATGAATAGGAAACTGAAAAAATGTAAGGTTACATTAGGAGTAGTAGCTATGCTTCTATTTACGTGCTGTGAAAACAGAAAAAGTGCAGCAGCGCAATCGGATACCTATTATTATTCTATTTCTGGTTCTGGCAACTTTGTGACCTTGGAGGAGTTAAGATCCAGATTCTATACGAATAGTATTGATATCATGGAGACGAATAATGCATGCGAACTGGAAGCCGCGAAGTATGATGCAGCGCTAGAAGAGTGGAACACCATAGTGATGAGCAATAAACAGACGGCAGAAGCAAAACTTCAGGTTGATTTATATCAATTTGCAAAGACCAATCAAAATAGTATAAAGGAAGCAACTAATCAAAAGCTAGAAGCTGAATTTATAAAGAACTGTTACAAGATGATACTGAATCAAGAAGAAAAGGAATATTACAGTGCCAATGCAGAATATCTTAGTACAGCTTATTATATCGCTAGTAAAAAGTATACTAAAGGTTATGTTACGTTAGAGACTGTGGAGCAGATACAAGCAGATATTGATGTGAATGCAGATGATATGCTAGAGAATCAATATAACAAAGAGTTACTAACTTTGTATACAGAAACAGGATCTAATGCTGTATTACTACCAATTTCATTGCTGAATAAGACATACTATGAATCAAGCAGTATATCCTTAATAAATAACAAGGAATATGAAACAGAGCAACTACAGAATACTATTTCTGCATATTATAATTATCTGAGTAATTTAAATGTTGCTTCCAATACTTCGGCATACCGCAAAGTAAATCTGCAAATTATGGATTATCAGTTGCAATTACAAAAACTTAGTAAGGATATGGATTCTTATGCAAAGAAAAGTATAAAAAGTTACAACTTAGTCTGTAGAAAATGTAGTAGCCTTAAGAAAAAAGTTAGCGTAGCTGATAAAGAGTATACCAATGCACTGATGCAATATAAGAAGGGTAAGATTGCTAAATTAACATTAAACAAGGCATTGGTTACAAAAGAAGAAATCGATGTGGAATACTATAAGGCTTGTTATCAGAAAATGGTCTGGGAATTTGTACTTGATAATGGAATCTATGGAGTAACACCATAGTGTAAAAAAACGAATGTAGCGGCAATATAGTGCCCTTTAGCATACATTCGTTGTACATGATAAGTATTTAAGTTATAATTAAGATAATTGCAGAACCATAATGATTTCAGTAAACAATATTGGAATTGAGTTTCGAAATTACTTAGTTAGATTAATTTAAAAGGAGAGAAAAGAATGAATAAAGTAGGTAATATTATTATGTGCATTGTACCGTTACTAATAGCAATCGCAATTCAGGTTGGTGTATCTTTTGCAGGAGTTTTAGTTTTTGGAGTAACGAAAGCGTTTCAATTAGCATTTAATGGAGAAACAGATCCTGATGTAATAGCAGAATCCATTTACAGTATAATTAACACAGATATCGTGATTATTCTTACTGGATTAGCAGCAGCTGTATGTTTAGTGGTATTCGGTATCTGGTATAAGAAAGGGTTTCCAGATTTAACACGTAAAAGTTTAAAAGATGCGCTTACCATCAAAAGAGTTTTATTAATCGTCGTGATGGCAGTTGGTATACAGTTCGCAACTTCAATGATACTTGGTGGGTTAGAGAGTGCCAAGCCAGAATGGTTTGAAAAGTATAATCGATTAATTGAATCTTTGGGTATGGGAGAGTCTTGGATATCTATAATCCCAGTTGTATTTTTAGCGCCAATTGCAGAGGAACTTATTTTTAGAGGGGTAGTACTTCAATATACCAAAAAGGCAATGCCATTTCTAGCAGGTAATATTCTGCAAGCAGCTTTGTTTGGTATATACCATATGAATATCGTACAAGGCTTATATGCGTTCCTGTTTGGGCTTTTCCTTGGATTGGTATGTGAAAAATTAGGTTCTATCTATGGAGCAATCCTTCTACATATGTGTATCAATTTGTTAGGATATCTTATTGGACTATTTTTATCAGAGGATGTCTACAATACGCCAATTATGGGGATTGTTATATTTATAGTCTCTGTTTTAATGATTGCATTTAGTGTCAAGATGGTGTATAAAGAGAATATAGAAACTAATAGTCTTTTGATAAGTGAGTAAGATACCATACAAAAGAATATTCTTGCTCATTTTGTCAATATTATATAGGTATATGAATAGAAAGGAGCAAGCAATATATGAACGAACGAATTAGAATAGCAGCAGTGCATGGTAGAGAAATTCTTGATTCAAGAGGTAATCCTACTGTGGAAGTAGAAGTTGTATTAGAAGACGGAAGTACTGGTAAGGCAGCAGTACCATCTGGAGCATCCACTGGAGCATTTGAAGCAGTAGAACTTAGAGATGGTGATGAGAAACGTTATTTAGGAACTGGAGTTAAAAAAGCAGTAGAGCACGTGAATAAAGAGATTGCAGATACCATTATAGGTATGAATGCGTTGAATCAAGCAGAGGTTGACCAGGCTTTGATAAAAGCGGATGGTACAGAGAATAAAGCAAAACTTGGAGCCAATGCAATATTAGGAGCTTCTTTAGCAGTTGCCAAAGCAGCGGCAGCAGCACTATATCTACCATTATATCAATATATTGGTGGTTGTAATGCAAAAACACTACCTGTACCAATGATGAATATTATCAATGGCGGTAAACATGCAGATTCATCATTAAATATTCAGGAATTTATGATCATGCCAGTTGGAGCTAGTAGCTTTTCAGCAGCATTAGAATCTTGTGCGACTGTATTCCATACATTAAAGAAACTATTGAAATCAGAGGGATACGTTACTGCAGTTGGTGACGAAGGTGGTTTTGCACCTAAGTTTGAAAGTGATGAACAAGCTCTTCAATACATTGTAAAAGCCATTGAACAAGCTGGTTATAAGCCAGGAAGCGATTTCTTTATAGCGATTGATGCAGCGTCAACAGAAATGTATGAGGAAGCAGCAAAAGCAGGTAGAAAAGGTGATTATCTTTTCTGGAAATCAGGAGAATATAAGACAGTAGAAGAAATGATACAATATTGGGAGAATATCTGCCAGAAGTATCCAGTTATTTCACTGGAAGATGGTCTTGCAGAAGAAGACTGGGATGGTTGGAAGAAGCTAACGGAGCGTCTTGGCAACAAGATTCAATTGGTTGGTGACGATCTATTCGTAACCAATACAAAGCGTGTTGAAAAAGGAATCGAACAAAATATATCCAATTCTGTTTTGATTAAATTTAACCAGATTGGTACATTGACTGAGACATTGGATGCTATCGAAATGGCTAAGAATAATCGTTGGACTGCTATTATATCCCATCGTTCTGGTGAGACAGAAGATGTTACGATTGCGGATATAGCTGTAGCGATGAATGCAGGACAGATTAAGACAGGTGCACCTTCTAGAAGTGATCGTGTAGCGAAATACAATCAATTGTTAAGAATTGAAGAAGAACTTGGAAGTGTAGCAGTTTATCCAGGTAGGAAAGCATTTAAAATATAATTAAGATAACTTAGATTAAGTATCTTATGAAAAGAACCCCACTAGATAGTCGTAAAGAATTCTAGTGGGGTTCTTGTATTATTCTGGTGAAAATTAGTTATACAATCTCATCTGAGCTATACATATCTTCATCAGACATATCTTCATCTTGAACGATAGGCATATCATGATCCATTGTTAATGCTTCTGCAACCGAATCATCATATTCGTCATAATCCATTGCTGATTCTGTATTTTCCTCAGATAAATCTTGAAATACTTGGGCGATTTTGTACGTAATAATATCATCCATAGTTTTAACTTTATATGGTTCGCTAGTTTTGCATCGATAATATTTTAAAACATTGCCACTAACTAAAGCTAATGCTTCTCGATTGCATAAATTAGAGTCTCTTTGGTAAGGAAGCTTATCATACATGGAGAGATTATCTTCTAAAGCGGAATCATATGGGTTCAATCGTCGGGTAGCCGCTGTAAGCATATCACTCATTATTTTTCACCTTTCCATTATCTTAATAGTAAGTTAATTATAACTCTTTTCGTAAAGTGTTTCAATGTTTATTCGACCGTTTTTGCAATTCTACGACAATTATCGGAACAATGGATAGAAATAGAACTATTATCCATTGATCGAGTTTAAGTTGTGTAACTTTAAATATATTTGATAAAAATGGAACCGATATTACAACGATTTGAAGAAAGCTGCAGATCAAGAAGGAAATAACTAATTTCCAATTACTAAAGATTCCAATGTCAAATAATGAGTGCTTACTGCGCATATTAAATGCATGAAAAAGCTGGGATAAACTAAGTACTGCGAAGCACATAGTTGTTCCAAGAATTTGACTACTATTTTTAACATAGTTACAACCAATAATATAGGCTGTTAAAGCAAGAAAACCGATCATAATGCCTTCTATGGTGATTCTAAGTGCTAACCCATCAGAAAACATACCTTTGTTTGGTCGGATAGGAGGCTTTTTCATAATATCGGTGGAAGGCGGCTCTACTCCAAGAGAAATAGCAGGAAGAGAGTCTGTAACTAAATTAACCCATAATAGTTGGACTGCCTTTAATGGAGACGCTAAGCCAAACAGAATGGCAGTGAAGATCGTAATGATCTCACCAATATTACAAGATAAAAGAAAATGAATGGATTTCCTGATATTATCATATATTCCACGGCCTTCTTTAATGGCAGAAACAATGGTAGCGAAATTATCATCCGTTAATATCATATCAGCTGCATTTTTTGCTACATCAGTTCCTGACATTCCC
>JAEZUR010000110.1 GCA_023420935.1 Bacillota bacterium
AGATTAGAGATGTTAATTGAATTATTGGATCTTGGAGATAAGGTAATGCGACCAACAAGGGTTTTATCGCTGGGTGAGCGTATGAAATGTGAGTTTATTATGGCAATGTTACACAATCCTAAAATTGTCTTTTTAGATGAACCCACCATAGGTCTTGATGTGATTGCAAAGCAAAATATTCGAGAATTTATTAAAGAGATGAACGGACGGGGAACCACCTTTATATTAACTACTCATGATTTAGAAGATGTAGAGCAGTTAGCAAGAAATATTATTATCATAAACAAAGGGGAAACCGTTTTTAATAATACAATCCAAGATTTAAGAAAGAACTTAGGAAACAAAAAGATCGTAGAACTTACATTATTTAAGAAATTAAGTAACCTAAGTAAGGAAAATGATGAATTTCTAGGTATTTGTGGAACGCAGGTTACACAAGGCGAAGATGGATTGAATTTTATCATTGAAGTCGACATTGAACGGATATCTATTAGTAGTTTTATGTCTAGATTATCCCAAGTATGTGAATTCACAGATATTTCTATTAAAGAACTGCCGATGGATAAGATTATCACTCATATTTATAAGGACGAGAGTGAGACTAAAGCAATCCTTTAATTAGCCTTGTGGAAGCAGGACATTCATCTCCATTTGTCATAATAACAACATGTTTTTTAGAATCAATCACGCTAATATATTCTTTGTTGATAATACAAGATTTATGGCAACGGTAAAAACGACCATCAAGCTGAGACTCCAGTTCTTTCATAGTTACATTGATCTCAGTCATACCATCTACGGTATGTAGGATTATTTTATGTATATTTGGAGAAGGCTCGATATAAACGATATCGTCTACTTTTATAAATACGTGTTTGTCACCTATTTTAAAAGAAATGTTATGATGCGTTTTATTGGTCAGGGCAGTATATTTTTCATAGGCATCACAAATGCATTGATGGACGCGTTCCTTTATGGCATTTGGGGTGTCTTTTATAATATAATCCATAGCTTCTACCTTATACAGAAATGTCAAGTAAGATAGCTCTGCATGGGTTGTAATAAACACAATAAACCCACGTGGATCATATTTACGAATTTCTTTGGCAAGAGTAAGCCCATTTATATTAGATTTTAGATCCACATCCAAAAAATATAGTCCAGTTTGTGAACTTTCTGCCAGAGCGGCCAGGATCTCCTGCGGGTTGGTGGTATAGAGAGCTATTTTCATATCAAAATTTTCAATAGAGATGGTTCCACTTACCATATCAACAATATTTTTTAGTTGTTTTGGATTATCTTCGCATACATATACATTTAACACTTTTATTCCTTCTTTCTTCTGTCGTATAAATTTAGTATTTGTGAAATGAGAGCATAAAAAAATGTAGATTCATATACTATGTATTAAGTATTTCTATTTGCTGTGTAAATTGGATGTCTTTAATACAAGTACTATGAATAACATTTTCATAATGATTTAGTACTTGCTTTGCACTATAAAGTCCAATTCCTCGGTTATCTCCTTTGGTTGAAAAACCAGAATCATAGATCCGATTCATATGAACGTTTTCATAAATACAACTATTTTTAATAATAAATAGAATGCTATCATCCTTTTTGATGATACCAATTTCTACTTTCTTTACGTTGGTTTCCATGGCAGCCTCGATGGCATTATCTACGAAAATGCCTATTACTCTAGTTAAATCAACGACTTTCATCGATATAGATTCAATCGGTTCTGCTATATCTAGGTAAATATCTAAGTGATTACTAATTGCATAAATCAGTTTGGTATAAAGCAAACTTTTTAACTCTAATATTTTCAGGTTTGAAAGCAATCCTAACTTGATATTGGATTTATCAAAAGACTCGTTAAGAGGAATGATTTCGTTAGAGAAATATTCCTTTAGTCCCTCCATATCATGGTTATTTATGTAGCAAGATAAGGTAGATAAAATATTTATGTAATCATGCTTAAAACTTCGCATCTCCATATAAAGATGTTCTATTTTGTTGGTGTATTCCTGAAGATTCTGATATTGGATTAGCTTTGTCTTCATCTGTTCTTCTTTGGAGATGGATTTTACAATAAAGAAGAGCAGCATGGAAGTGAAGATAAAGTAAGTTGTAAATAATGTGCCATTAAAAAAAATAACATTTGTGGTATATCCTAGATTTCCTGCACTAATAAAGTTGAAAATAAAGATCATAACACAGGCAATTAGATTTAATACAATAAAAAATAGTAGTTGTCTCGAAAATATAATATCTTGGAGTTTGAACTTTCTCCATAAAATCCATTTAATTCCATAGGTTAGCAAGAAGATAACCAAGAGAAAGAATACGGAGAATTGGAGCGTATAATGTTTTTCTATATATTTAAAGTCTAGGTTAAAGTTATATTCTAATAGTATCATAATAAGATAATTGACAACAATAGAAAGGGCATAACCAAACAATGAACAGCATATATTTAACAATCTTTTTTTGTCAATAAACAGCAATATAATTTGTACTCCAATGAGTGCTATTGGGGTAGCTGTTTGTCCTATAAGGGGACATAATAAGAATGCGACGAAAAAAATATATAAAAAGACAATACAAATATGTTTTCTCTTTAAAGAAAAGGGTAATATATTTGTACACGCTGTATATAGTAGTAAAGAGCTTAATAATGTAACCAACAAGTAATATAGCATTCAGGTAATCTCCTTTCGCAATTTTTAGTTCCTAAATACATTTGCGACTTCTTAAATGCGATTCTTACTAAATTTTATAACGTTTAATACTAAAAAACAATCATTTAATACCAAAATGTTAAAAAACAATCATAATCTGATATAATATTAGCATAAAAGAGAATAGGAGTAAATATTTTGCAGGATATATCATATATTTTAGCAGAAAAGATGACAGGATGGTTAGAAGAGAAAAATAATAATTCAGAAACAGAGTTAGTTGTTATAAAATATGGCCTACAATTATTAATTGAGAATGTAATGATGCTAATCTTTCTTATAGGTGTAGCAGTTCTTACCAATAAGGTCTATGAATCTTTTCTTGTAATCGGTGTTTTCTCACTACTTCGTATCAATGCAGGTGGTATACATATGCATTCAAGTTACGGCTGCTCCATGGGAATGCTTATTGTATGGGTAGTTGGCGTTTACGGCAGTACATTACTTAAAGTTGAAAATGAGGTAATATGCGGACTCCTTGTTCTTGTTTTGATCGCATTAATTCTTTATGCTCCTGGAGATACAAGAAATAATCCTATTACAGATAATAATATTAGAAGAAGGAAAAAGATTGCTTCAATTCTTACTGTTATTGCCTTATCACCTGTGATTTTATTAACGAATAACTACGAGTGGAAAGCATTAATATTAATACCAATTATCTTAGAAATAATTACGATATTACCTATCGTTAATTATATTAATCAAAAAAGACTAAAGGAGGATGTATAATGAAACAACAAAATGAATTATCATCAAAAGCAGCAAAAAAAATTGGGGATGTTGCAAAAAATGTTGCAACACAGTCTGTAGGAAAAAGTCTACCTTGGTTCTTTCATGAGGTAAAAGTTCCAGAAGAATTAAGAAAAAAATAAAAGGGATTTATTGATTACTTTGAGGGAAGTATATTAGTGAATTTGATAAATGAATTGAATCTTGTAGGTTGACAGATTATATTGGAGGACTTTTCATATGATAAAATTTGATTGTATACTAAAAATGAACGAAAACCAGCAGAAATGGATTGGAAAGATTAAATCTTATACTGATCACAGTTGTTTCTATGAAATTAACGTAGATGACAATAGTGCAGGCATGCGAGTTATTTTTGGTAACAGTGAGAGCGGAAATTTTATCTGTCTTCCAGAGTATGGAGTCAGTTGTGGATCGGAATCATTTAGTGATCCTGGCCACAATTATGAAAAACTGGTTCCATTAATTGGAGAGATGAAAGCAATAACGGTATCACAAGCGTTAAACAAAATGTCTGAAGTATTATTTTAGACGAATGGTTGTCTGCTGTTATACATGATTTTCTACAAATGAATCGAAAACCGCAAAAAAGCTATAAAACATGGGGAGAATGTTTTATAGCTTTTTTGTATTATCTAGAATATTCTTTTAGTTTATTTTTATTTAGGATATGAATCTGTCCTCTTGTCATCTCAACAATTCCTTGATTTTGAAATGTTTTTAGCATACGGGATACCACTTCTCTAGCACTCCCAGTGTATTTTGCAATCTGCTCTTGCGTTAACATAATATCTGGAGAACCTGTTTTATGCATTTCATCTAGTAAAAAGATAGCTAATCTTTTATCGAATCTCATGAATAAGATCTGTTCCATTGCCCACATTACATCGGAAAAGCGTTCTACAGATGTTTTGTTGGCATAATTCTCAACGTAGATATTTTGGTCACAAAGCCGACTAAAGGTTGCAATATTTATTAGATATGCTTCTGTAGTACTTTCAGCGTCAATGTGAACATCAAATGTAATGTTTTTAATTACGCAAGATGCAGAAAGAATGCATACGTCATCTTCTTTCAAACGATAAAGTGTCACTTCTCTACCGTCTTCTGAAAGTATATAGGTACGTAGTTCGCCGGATTTGATAAGTAGTACGCCAAGACAATCGCTATCGGTCTGATATAAATTAGCTCCCTTTTCATAGGAAACTTTTCTTATGTTATTCTTTATCATATCCATTTCTACGGAAGATAAATGTGTCCAAAAACTAAGATGTTTACTGATATATTGAATATCCTCATTACCAATCATTAGAATCCTCCCTTATGAATACTTTATCTATATTATATCAAAAATAAGAAGAAAAGAAAGGGTTTTAATCTCTTTCTTACTAGACTGATTCTTCCATATCATGTATAATATAAGAAATCATAAATAAGTTTTACGTTTATGATAGTCTTTAAGAAGAAAGGAGTAATGATATGTTAAGTGAAAAAGTAGTTGAACTAATTAATTATCAAATCAATCAAGAGTTTTATTCAGCTTATTTGTATTTAGATATTTCCAATTATTATATGGAAGAAGGACTTGAGGGATTTGGTAACTGGTACAAAGTGCAGACACAAGAAGAACGTGATCATGCCCTATTATTTATCCAGTATTTGCAGAACAACAACGCCAAAGTAGTTTTAGAAGCCATTGAGAAACCAAAGGATGAATTTAAAGATTTTTTAGCTCCGCTAAAACTAGGTTTAGAACATGAGCAATATGTAACCTCCTTAATCCATAAAATATATGATTGTGCATATTCCGAGAAGGATTTTAGAACCATGCAATTTTTAGACTGGTTTGTAAAAGAACAAGGGGAAGAAGAAACCAATGCAGATAATTTAATTAAAAAATATGAACTATTTGGTTCAGATTCAAAAGGGCTGTATATGCTAGATAATGAATTATCTACGAGAATGTACACAGCACCTTCCTTAGTACTATAATGAAATTAGATAAAATAATCTGCCCTTGTTATAAAATTACAAAAGGTGATATTCTAAAAGCTATTGAAGATGGCGCCAAGACATTTAAGGATGTTAAAAAGGAAACCAAAGCAACGAAAGCTTGTGGACACTGTAAAAAGAGAGTGAAAAGACTCACGAAGAAGATTATTAACAAGCGACAAAAACTTAAATAAAATCAATCAATGTGATGTAGTCACATACACAATAGCAACCTCATGATAGAATTATCTAGAAGCCATATTTGATAATTCTAACATGGGGTTTTTAATTTGTGATAATAGAAAGCTTGAGGAGTATGCTTTCTATCGTATGCCCCCTTCAATAAAGGAGATAACCTATGAAAGTGTTAATAATCGGAGGCGTTGCTGCTGGTGCAAGCGCAGCGACAAAGTTAAGACGACTAGATGAGACTGCCCAAATTATACTGTTCGAAAGAGGAAGTTATATTTCGTACGCCAATTGTGGTTTACCATATTATATTGGAGGAAGTATTAAAAATAAAGAAAATTTAATCGTTACCAAACCAGAATTACTAAGAGATCGATTTCAGATAGAGGTAAGAATAGAACAGGAAGTCATTCGCATTAAACCAGATGATAAAATAGTTCAAGTGAAAAATCATAAGACAGGTGAAACATATGATGAAAGCTATGACAAATTAATACTAGCGCCTGGGGCAGAACCAAAAAGACCTAACATACAGGGGATTGATTTGGAAGGAATACTTACGTTAAGAACTGTCCCAGATACCTATAAAATTGAAGAATATATTAAGAATCATCAGCCTCAGAAGGCTGTTGTAATTGGTGGCGGATTTATTGGAGTAGAGATGGCAGAGAATCTGGTGGAAAAAGGTTTGGAAGTAACCATAGTTGAGTTTTCCAACCAAGTGATTGCTTCCATGGATATAGAAATGGCGTCTCTTTTACATGATCATTTAATGGAAAATGGTGTTAATCTTCTGTTAAACACTGGTGTAGAGCGAATAGAAAAAGATAAAGTATTACAGTTGCACCTAAGTGAGCAAAAATCTATAGAGGCTGATTTGGTGATCTTATGTATCGGAGTTTCGCCGGAAAATAAATTAGCAATACAGGCGAATCTTAAGGTTGGATCACGGGGAGGGATTCTTGTTAATGAACAATATGAGACTTCTGCTTCGGATATTTACGCAGTTGGTGATGCGATTGAAGTGAAGCATTTCGTAACTGGAACAGCTACCATGATACCCCTTGCAGGACCCGCCAATAAACAAGGTAGAACTGTAGCAAGTATTATTGCTGGAAATAAGAAACATTCCAATCTAGCAGTGCAAGGAAGCAGTGTATTAAAGGTATTTGAGCTGACAGCTGCTTCGACTGGTATGAATGAGAAACAGTTAAAACAGGAAAACATAGCATATCATAAGACTTATGTTCATCCTTCTAGTCATGCCAGCTATTATCCTGGTGCAACACCAATTAGTATGAAACTTTTATTTTCCAGCGATGGAAGTATACTTGGAGCGCAAGCAGTAGGCCGTGAGGGTGTGGAAAAGAGGATAGATGTTATAGCCACAGCTCTGCGATTAAAAGGAACAGTATATGATTTGGAAGAATTAGAATTATGCTATGCGCCACCTTATTCTTCAGCAAAGGATCCAGTAAATATGATAGGATTTACTGCTGCTAATATACTAAGAGGGCAAACCAAGGTATTTTACGCGGAAGAGATTCCTTCGATGGAGTTGGAACAGATCACTTTACTGGATGTAAGTACGGCGGAAGAATTTATGATAGGAAGTATTGAAGGCGCAAGAAATATTCCAGTAGATGAGCTGCGTAATCGAATAGAGGAACTTTCAAAAGAGAAACCAGTATATGTATTCTGCCGTGTTGGACTAAGAGGATATGTTGCGGCATGTATGTTAGAGCAGAAGGGCTATGATGTTTATAATTTAAGCGGTGGATATAAAACATATACCATGGTCTTTGGTAATAAGCTAGAACCAACCAAACTAGATTGTATTGGAATAAGGAAGGTAAGTGAAATGAACCAATTAGCAAATGCAGATAGAGTGAAACAGGTGGCTAATAGAATAGAAGTGGATGCATGTGGCTTGCAATGTCCTGGACCTATTATGAAAGTAGCAGAAAGTATGAAGTCCTTAAAAGAAGGAGAGCAATTATTAATTCGCGCAACGGATCCAGCATTTGTCTCTGATGTTCAAGTATGGTGTCAACGAACTGGTAACCAATTCATAGATAACAAAAAAGATAATAAGGTGTATGAGGTTGTCCTTCAGAAAGGTGTTTCTGACTTAATAGTAACTAACCAAGTTAGTGCAGGTAACGACAAAACAATGGTAGTGTTCAGTGGAGACCTAGACAAAGCAATAGCAACGTTCATTATAGCCAACGGAGCTGCGGCAATGGGAAGAAACATTACTTTGTTCTTTACCTTCTGGGGTTTGAATATACTTCGAAGACCGGAACGGGTTAAAGTAAGTAAGAATATCGTGGAGAAAATGTTTGGCATTATGATGCCAAGAGGTAGCAAGAAACTAGGCCTATCCCGTATGAATATGGGTGGAATGGGTGCTAAAATGATACGTATGGTGATGAAGAGTAAGAATGTTCAATCATTAGAAGAATTAATGCAAGCTGCTATGGATAATGGTGTTCGTATCGTAGCATGCCAAATGTCCATGGATGTAATGGGAATTCGAAGAGAAGAATTAATCGATGGGGTTGAAGTAGGAGGCGTAGCGACCTTCTTAGGATCAGCTGAAACATCAGATATGAATTTGTTTATATAAGTGAATAGCCCTATAAATTAAAGTTGAACCGCACTCTGTCTACCTGAAAAAGTGCGGTTCAACTTTCTAAAAATCTAGCCAGGAGTTCGCAGCGCGAACTCCCAAAGTCTCGCGTAGCGAGACTATATGTTCAATCTTAGCCAGGAGTTCGCAGCGCGAACTCCCAAAGTCTCGCGTAGCGAGACTATTTTACCTTTTGTTTCAATAAAGCAGTATTTAAGATATTTAATAAAACCATAAAAGCAAGTAAAAATATAACAACAAACATACTTATCGCTATGTTAGTCTTTTCGGCTACCACTCCCATTAAGTATGGTACAATGGTTGATCCTAAGCATCCTCCAGCAAACATAATTCCACTAGCAAGCCCAGTTCCTTTTATGTATTCTCTAGCATTTGAGGCATTCGTCGGCGAAATTCCCGACATAACCAATCCGATTACTGGAATCAAGATGATTGCGACGAATTCATTTCGATTTACAACTAATATAAGTAGTAAGAAGAATAAACAGGCGCATTGTACTAGTAAAAGATTTTGACGTTGTATCCATTTGGAAAGGATAATATTAAGCAGACGTCCAAATATGATAATGAACCATAGGATGGATAGCATGGTCTGCGCCGTTGAAATGCGCATAATGTTTGCTTCTGAAAGGAATGTGATTAGCCATGTGTTAATGCAAACTTCAAAACCAATATAGCAAAAATATAGTAGCGTACAGATGTAATAGCGTGCTTCTTTTAAGAAAGCAAAGGATATGGTAGTGGTTTCATTTTTCTGTGTTATTACAGGAGTATCTAAGTTCTCGTATAAATCCGGCTTTAGTATGAGAAATACTAGAAATAATGCGAGAGCAGAGAAGGAAACAATCAGAACTGCTGTTTTCCAGTCAAATCCAAGCATGATTACACCATTTAGTATTAATGGGCCAATAAATGATCCAAATGCATAAGTACTATGAAGGATAGTAATACCTGTTGCTTGCCCGTGTGAAGCTTCGGTAATTAATATATGTATAATATTATTACATAATCCCCAACCCATTCCTGTAAGTGCAATAAATAAATATAAAAATCCTATAGAGTGGGTAATGGTAATACCACCAAAACCAATAGTAAAGGCTGCTGTAAAAAGCAGAAGTGTTCTTTTTCTTCCAAGAACATAAATAATAACACCACTTAATAGTACCATTATCAAATTTCCGATGGATTGTATGGATACAAAAAGACCTGCTTCGTTGTAATTCATATCATAGTCCTTCATAAGGTAGGTTACTATCGCACCAGTCATAATACCGAGCATACCATTGATAAAGAAGGATAAATAACCTAAAAATTTTACTTTAGAATTGTAGTTGTTCATTTTTATACTCCTATCTGCAACATTCCGATGCAGTTTCTTCCTTAACGTTCTTATTTATCTATTTTACAAGAAAGACATCTATATGACAACCAAACAAATTTAACATTAATTACATATTCTTTTGTATGTTATTTGAATAAATTGGAAATATTTACAGATAAATATTGAAAAATATACCAATTGTAACAAAATAAACAAAATTAATGCTAATTGTGTAACAGCTGTTACATCTTCTTTTGAATTTTTGTAATATAATAAAAGCATGAAATACATATCAGCGAAGGAGGACAAAATTATGAAAATTAAATGGAAGATTATGGTGGTAACAATATCGCTTATTGCAGTACTCATATTTGCTACAAACATGTTTTTCTATTATGAAGTTACAGAAGTAGTTCAAAAAGAAAATAGCATAGAATTACAAAATTACTCTAATATGGGATTACAGCTATACGAGTCTAGCTATTCTGGAGAATGGAGCGTAAATGGAGACAAGCTAATGAAAGGAGACACTCCTTTAAATGAGAATTTCGAGGTTATCGATCAGTTTACAAAAGATACGGATGTCTTAGCAACTATTTTCTTAAAAGATACCAGAATTGCAACCAATGTACAAGATGATAAAGGAAATAGGCAAATTAATACACAAGCATCTGCTGAGGTGGTTAAGGCTGTCTTAGAGGAAGGGAAAACCTACGATGGAACAGCAAACATACTTGGTAGATCAGCACAAACATATTACGTGCCTATTAAGGGACAAGATGGAACTATTATTGGAATGTGGTTTGTTGGTATTTACACAGATATAGTTAAAAGTGAAATTACGGAAGTAATGCAAAAGGTAATTTTGTTAGGAATTGTTATCATTATTATTAGCTCCATTATTTCTTATCTACTTGGAAAAACCATTGCTAAAGGTATTGCATTAATACAAGATAAGATGAAATCTATGGAAATGGGAGAATTTCATATTGAGATTGATCCTGCTTTATTAAAACGAAAAGATGAAATTGGCGCAATGGCTATCTCCTCTAGTCATATGCAGCAGAAAATAGCAGAAATCATTAATGGCATACAGCAAGAAGCAGACAAGGTGGAACAGACATCAGAAGCTTCCGTCGTAAATGCAGAAATGGTGCATTCTAATCTAGAGGAGATTTCAGCAACAACCGAGCAACTTTCTGCTGGTATGGAAGAAACTAGTGCTGCTACACAAGAGATGAATGCCTCTACATATGAAATTGAAGCTGAAGTAATTAATATGAAAGATAAAACAACAAGCGGAGAATTACTAGCAAAAGATATAAAAGAACGTGCAGCTAAGTTAAAAGAAGAAACAAATAGTTCGCAGAAAAATGCATCTGAAATATATGAAAAAACCAATCGACAGTTAAAAGAATCTATTCAGAAAACTAGTGCAATTGATGAAATTAGAGATCTTTCAAAGACAATCTTAGATATTACCTCACAAACTAATTTGCTTGCACTGAATGCAGCAATTGAAGCGGCAAGAGCCGGAGAAGCTGGTAAAGGATTTTCTGTTGTGGCGGATGAGATAAGAATACTTGCAGAAAACTCTAAAGAAGCGGTGTCCAAAATCAATGAAATTACCAATAATGTTTCTGATGCTGTAAAAAGTGTAGTGGAAGACTCCACAATGCTACTTGATTTTGTGGATAACAAAGTATTAAAAGACTATGAGATGTTGATGCATACAAGTAATCAATATGATCAAGATGCTGATATGGTGCAGGGTGTAGTTCAGGAAATCAATAAGATTTCAGAACAATTATATGAATCTGTAAGACAAATTAGATGTGCCATTGAGGAAATCACCACTGCAGCAGGTGAAGGAGCACAAGGTAGTACAGATATTGCTATAAAAGTTTCTGAAATCTCACACAAAACAAGTGATGTAGTTAGTCAAGCAAATGATAATAAAGATAGTGTGGTTCGACTTAATCAAATGATTGATTTCTTCCGTATTTAAGAAAAGTTACATCCCAAACTAAGATTGAGTACGAAAGATGTCAGGTTTCAAGAGGGTAATTCTATTACCCTCTAAAACTATAAGTCCATCATTTTGCATATTTTTTAATTCACGGGATACGGATGGTCTGGCAACTCCTATCAAATCAGCAATCTCTGTTTTCGAATTTCTTAAAAGAAAGGTTGTTTGATTCTGATATAGAAACTCAGTTGAAAAATAGTAAATTAACCTAGAACGTACATCTTTTTGAGACAATAACAATATTTTCTCATTGAATACCCGAAAACGATTGGAAAGCATAGAAATATAATTCCTTGCAAATGTGATGTTTTTACTTAAGAGGTCATCAATAGAGGAAGCCGGTACATAGACAATATTGGTATTTGTTAGCGTAACGAATGAATAAGGATAAATTGGTTCGTTGGAAAAGAGCTGAACTGCCCCTATGGTATCTGGACTATGTATAATCTGGAGATTAATCAATCCCCCGGAAGGAGATAACTGTTGGATAGCTACTTCACCATCAAGTATAAAGCCAATCGCATTACAAGGATCTCCCACTTGTGTAATGATGGTGTTTTTTTTATAGGATCCAATAATACAGGATTCTGGATCCAATAACAACTGAATATCCTCAGTCTTTAAGTTTTTTAGTAATTCGTTATTTGCTAATTTTTTTTCATAGGTTTCCATAAATGGCCTCGCAATCTGTCAATAAATATAAGAATAAATAAAATAAAATGTAAGTGAAAGGGGGGCTTATAATGATTGAGCAAACATTTAAAATTTCGATTGGAAATAGTAGGGCAATCGATAAAATTATAAATGATGAAAACATTCATTATAATCATGTGATACTGAATAAGAACGAAGGACTTCCCGAACACATTACCAATTCCAATGTGTATGTAACAATTGTAAAAGGGATTTTATCCATAACGTTAAATAATCAAGAAACACATCATTATTCTACTGGTACAGTGATTAAAATCCCAAGTGATACAAAGCTTATGATAGAGAATCATCATAAAAGTACATTAGAAGTATTCATATTAAAGGCACCTGCTCCGCAATAGCTTACTATTGCGGAGTAGCTTTACGATATCCTGTTTTATAATCTACCTGGTTCTCTAAACTGTTACCTGCTAAGAATCTGCTAAAATTTCTTGTACTAATTTGAATAATGCGATCTAATGTTTCTTGTAAATGAAACAACCCTGATATATGAGGAGTGATGACAGCATTTTTTATCGTCCATAAAGGATGATTTGGTGGTAAAGGTTCCGGATCAGTTACATCCAAGCCAGCACCTAATAAGTGACCATCGTTTAGTACCTCACAAAGAGCATTGGTATCAATTGCACTGCCACGACCTACATTTAACAAAATGGCAGATTTTTTCATACTCAGTAACCTTTCTTTTGTCATGATACCGCTGGTTTCCTCGTTTCCTGGTAACGAAAGTGCAACGATATCCGCATTCGGAAGGAGAGAGTCCAAATCTTTTATGAGATGAAGTTCATCAAGATAATCTGGTTTCTCGGAAGGATTTCTCTTTACTCCAATGGTATAACTACCGAGCGCCTTCATCTTTTGGGCAAAGGTTCCGCCAATATCTCCAAGTCCGATAACTAAGGTAGTGGAATTCTCTATGGAAGTAACATTTCCTTCATCTTTCCAGATGGATGAAAGCTGATTATCTCGGTAAAGATAAAGTTTCTTCTGGATTGATAAGAGCATTCCTAGCATGTGTTCTGAAATAGCAAGTCCATATGCTCCTGATGCATTGGTTAACATAGTATTTTTGTGCAGGGCACCTTCTCGTAAATATCCATCTGCTCCTGCGGAATTTAATTGAAGCCACATGAGATTAGGGGATGCTTCTATTAATCTTGGAGATACATTTCCGATAATGATATTAGCACTTTGGACTGTTTCTTTATCAAGTTCTTTTGGTTTTCTATATATAAATACTGTATCAGTATCCTTTGCTTGAGATTCGAAGGAAAGTTTTTGTTTTTCTGTCATTGGCAGTGTATTTATAACGATTAAATTGTCTTTCATAGCATTTACCTCCGGCTTTCACTTAAGTTAATAACGTAAAGCTATTATAACGCATAAGTTATTTTATATGCAATCTCTATCTAGTCAAAAGAATTGACAAGGACACTTTCGTATGCTACTATAACAATGCATTAGAAACACTTGTGAATGAAATTATGGAGGATATTATTATGAAGAAATTTGTGAAATTCGCATTATGTACTTTAGCAGTTGCAGCATTTACAGTAGGATGTGGAACAAAAGATGTAGCAGAAGCACCAACCGTTACAGAAGAGACAGCAGCAACTAGCGATGTGGTAGCAACCGATGATGCGGCATCCACTGATAATTCAGCAGAGGATACTTCTTTATCAGATATAAAAGCAAAAGGTGAACTTATTTTAGGGTTAGACGATGCATTTCCACCAATGGGATTTGAAAATGAGGATCTTGAAATTGTTGGATTCGATATTGATGTAGCAAAAGAAGTATGTAAGCGTATGGGTGTAGAATTAAAACTTCAACCTATTAGCTGGGATGCAAAAGAACAAGAATTAGCAACCAAAAATATAGATTGTATCTGGAATGGTATGAGTTATAATCCAGAACGAGCAGAAACTATGACACTGTCAAAACCATATATGAAAAATACTCAGGTTGTTGTTGTGTTAGCAGATAGTTCCGTTAATACATTAGCTGATTTAGCAGGAAAGACTGTTGTAATACAAAATGGATCTACTGCAGCAGATGCTATGGATGCAAATCCTGATTTTACAAACTCATTAAAAGAATTAATCAAAGTTGATGATAATGTGCAAGCATTAATGGATCTAAAAGTATCCGGTTCCGATGCGGTTGCCATGGATGAGGTAGTAGCTCGTTACTATGCAAACAAAGAAGAAGGCGTTTATAAAGTATTGGATGAAACGTTAGCAGACGAAGATTATGTCATTGGATTTAGAAAAGGTGAGACTGCTCTTTGTGCAGAAGTAGAGAAATATTTAGCAGAGATGAAAGCGGACGGAACTTTAGCCAAAATCGCAGAAACATGGTTTGGTAAAGACATTACAACCGTTCAATAATAGATAGGAGTTAACATGTCACAGGCGGCATTATTTAAATTATTTACACATATGTTAGACGCGTCCTTGGTTACAACGGAATTATTCTGTTTGACGTTATTATTTTCCCTACCATTAGGATTGCTAATAGCATTAGGAAGAATGTCAAAACTATGGGTTATCAGCTATCCAATTCGATTTTACTTACTTATCATGAGAGGTACGCCGTTAATCCTTCAACTATTTTTCTTTTATTTTTTACCATATTATGTGGTTGGAACAACATTACCTAGATTCTGGGCTGCTGTGGTTGCCATGACTATTAATTATGCAGCTTATTTTGCAGAGATATACCGGTCAGGTATTAGTGCAATGCCAAAGGGGCAATATGAAGCCGCTACCGTACTTGGATTTAGTAAACAACAAACGTTTATTAAGATTATTCTTCCTCAGGTAATTAAGATTATTTTACCTCCTATGGGAAGTGAATTTATGACGTTAGTAAAAGATACAGCCCTTGTTACCGTGATTGGCGTTGCAGAAATTTATCAACTTGCAACTAATACAACTTCAAGAGCAGGTTCCTTAATACCTCTAATTATGGCAGGAGCATTTTACTTGATTATGAACAGTGTGGTATCAAAAGGTTTTGATATTGCAGAAAAGAAACTTAGTTATTATCGTTAGGAGGAAGACAAAGTGAGTATACTTACAGTTCGAAATCTGGAAAAAAGCTTTGGCTCCCTTCAGGTTTTAAAAGATATATCCCTCTCTGTGGAGAATGGAGAGATTATTTCCATTATAGGATCATCTGGTTCTGGCAAATCTACGCTTCTTAGATGTTTAAATCGTCTTGAGACAATTGATCGCGGAGAGATTACCATTGACGGAGAAGTTATGGTTGCCCCAGACGGCAATAAAGTAAAATATGCAGAAGAATCAATTCTGAAAGAAATTCGAATGAAAACAGGTTTAGTGTTTCAGAGCTTTCATTTATTCCCTCACTATACGGTACTTCGAAATGTTACAGAAGCTCCCATCTGTGTTGCCGGAATTCCGAAAAAAGAAGCAGAAGAAACTGCATACGAGTTATTAGAGAAGTTAGGACTAAAAGATAAGGCGGATGCATATCCGTATCAATTATCTGGTGGACAATGCCAGCGTGTTTCTATCGCAAGAGCATTGGCACTAAAACCCAAAATACTATTCTTTGACGAGCCAACTTCTGCGTTAGATCCAGAGTTAACTGGTGAAGTTCTAAAGGTGATTAAATCCTTAACTAGCTTAAATATAACAATGATTATTGTAACCCATGAGATGGCATTTGCAAAAGAAATATCCAATCGTATTATCTTTATGGATAACGGCTATATTATAGAAGATGCAACACCTGAAGAAGTGTTTAATTCTGATAACGATAGAACGAAAGAATTTTTAGGTAAATTCCATGATGCTGTCAATTAATTAGGAAAGATAGGATAAGAAGAATGAATACCATGCAGACCTTAACAATTAAGAATATTGTAGTAGGAGAAGGAAGACCTAAGATTTGTGTACCCATTATTGGTAAAACAAAAGAAGAAATTCTTACAACTGCATTGGATGTAATGGATCATAGTCCTGATTTATTAGAATGGCGCGTGGATTTTTATGAAGAAGTGGAGAATCTAGAAAGTGTCAAAAATCTTCTAGAAAATCTTGCTACCATTGCAGACGAAGTTCCTATCATATTTACATTCCGAAGTAAGGTAGAAGGTGGAGAACGAGAAATCTCATCCACTTACTACAAAGAATTAAACCAAGAAATAGCGAAAACAGGATTTGCAGAGCTCATAGATGTTGAATTATTTCAAGAGAAAGCAGAAGAGTTAGTGAAAGAGATTCACCGCTTTGATACGAAAGTTATTATGTCAAACCATGATTTTCATAAAACTCCTGATGAGGAAGAACTACTCTTTCGTCTAGAAAAGATGAATCTATTAGGTGCAGACATTGCAAAGATAGCAGTTATGCCTACGTCACTAAAAGATGTACTTCGCCTCTTATCTGTAACGGAAGAAGCAAATACTTGTGGGATATCCTGTCCAATTGTAACCATGTCGATGTCAGAAAAAGGACTGATTAGTCGCTTGGCTGGTGAAATCTTTGGGTCGGTTATGACCTTTGGAACGGTTGGGAAAATATCGGCTCCGGGTCAGATACCAATTGAGGAGTTATTGGCTGTGCTTGATGTTGTACATAAATATAAGTAATGAAATGGGGTAGTCGTATGATATTGAGCGGCGCCCTTTTTCTTGTTGTGGGGTTTATCACAGTTAAGGATTTACAGAAATAACGTGTAATTATGATTCAAACATAAGACGCGCTCTCGCTCGGATGTCGTCATAGCGGTACATAAGGTTGTGTCGGATAGAACGCCGCCACGACCTAAGTACCGATGGCGACATACGGTCTCTTAATGAATCATAATTACACGTTATTTCGTTGTAGTTATTGATGTGATAAACAATTAAGATTATGAAGGCGCTGATACTACGTTTTCGAAAAATAGCGTCATTGTATGAGATTAAATTTTATTATTTTTATTTCTAGTTGTTTAATATCTTTATCTTATTTTAATCATCATTCATTTTTTGCTCTTTCTCATCAAAGCCCATTTCTTTAAAGTGACTTTTCCCAATACCTTTTCCAATTGATTCATTAGTGCTTATCTCAAGTACTTTACTTATTACCGTAGTAAGTGCGACTAAAACGATAAGAATTAATAAAATAATTATTCCATTTGTCATTCTTCATTACCTCTCAAACATTATAAATTAAAAAAGCTAACTTTAAATCAATAAGCATACAAATTCTCTGGTTTCATTTAAATATAACATTTTATGGTAATTTATTCAATAATACTAAAACGATAACACTTTTATAGCCGAAAACCAGCCAGAAGTTTAGGGCTTGATGTTCTCGTAATGCACTGTTTAGAAAACAATTCCCTGGATTTGTAAGACAGGAGTGTACTTTTATGTACAATCATGGCTTACTAATCCAGGGAATTGTTTTCTAACCAGTGTGTGAGGGAACATCAAGCCCTAAATTTCTGGCGTCCCTCAGTCGATAATTTTTTATCTTACCAAAACTTTTGTAATTTCCACAATATAAAGCGTATGATAATCATTTCCAGCGTAAAAATTAGTTGGAAGAGCATCATCCACAAAACATTCTTTATCGAAAGTTTGATTAAATAATTTTTTACAAATTAGTGTAGTTGTAGCTTCTTTAAAGTAAGGAGTTTCTTCATAGTTATCTAACGTTAAACCAGATTTGGAGATTTTATCTTCATCCCTTCCAGAAACACTGCCTAGATAAGATAATGTTTTGCGATAGCTTGAATCTAACACGCATAGGGAGAATGTTTCTGAGGCATCAATGAATTCTTTTGTATAGCGCTGTGGACGTATTACTACAAATGCAACATCTTTTCCCCACATAACACCAAGACCACCCCAGGAAGCTGTCATTGTATTAACTTTATCATCCTTTTCGGCGGTTACAAGCATCCAGTCTTTACCGATTAAATCAAAGGCACTTCTTGTTAACTGGTTCGGTTTTATTTCTTTCAACTGATTCATTACAACACTCCTTTTTCATAGATTAGTTTTAATTTTATTATATGCAATATGATTAGTCAATTGATTTTGACAACCCAAGGCATATGATGATAAAATAGTATTATCAAATAGTGGTATTCATTATCGGCACTTAGAATCAAGATTATCAAATTTTAGGTGGTTGTTGCGCACCCTCTTAATAAAATCACCGGTTATAGCTAAAAAAAGGAAGAAGGCGATTGTATGATTCGAATAAAAGATATAGCGGATAAAGCAGGGGTAAGTCCTACCACAGTTTCTAATGTTATTCATGGTAATACGAAACGTGTATCAGCAAGTACCATTCAGAAGATACAGGATATATTGCAGGAGAGTAATTATGTACCTAGTATGGCTGCTAGGCTTCTTTCTCAAAGCAATTCGAATATCATTGGAGTAATCATTGCTTATACCAAGAACAAAGCAAGAAAAGTTGTCCAAGATCCATTTATCAGCGAGATACTTGGTGCTCTAGAAGAAGACATTCGTAATCGTGGTTATTTTATGATGCTTTATGCAGCAGAAGAGACAATTGATATCTTTAAACTTGCTTCCACGTGGAAAGTAGCAGGTTTAATTATTTTAGGGTTTCAAGAAAAAGATTGTGTGAACTTAAGAAAGCAAACGGATACACCGTTTGTAACAGTGGATAGTTATTTTGAAAAATTTAAAGATAAATTTATAAATGTTGGACTTTCTGATTATGATGGTGGATACATTATGGGAAACTACCTTGTTGAAAATGGTCATACCAAAATATTGTTTTTATCGGATAATGATTTGGGCGTGGATCATTGTCGGTTCGCAGGCTTTCAACATTCTCTGGCGGAAAGAAATATACCTTGCGATGACAGGAATCATGTTATATTGGAAAGGAACGATGATGATCGTAAGCAACAATTAGTCCGTTTGCTTGGAACATTTAAAAAGCATACAGCACTTTTTTTTGCCTCAGATTATTATGCTGTAGAATGTATTAATTATCTACAGGAACAGGGAATTAAAGTGCCAGAAGATATTTCTGTTGTAGGATTTGATGATAATATTTTTGCTGAAACAGTTCGCCCAAAACTTACTACCATAAGACAGGATGTTAGTAAAAAGGCAGAAGTAGTAATGGAGAATCTAAGTAATTTAATGGACGGCTGTGAGGATAAGATCATAGAGAAAGATAAAAAATTACCAGTGAAACTAGTATGCCGTGATTCGGTGAAAAAAATAAATTAATATATCTATAAAAAATGTAGATAATAAGACATGCACAAGAAACTGTGTGAATGAAACTAGTTCAGATACTAGAAGTATTTCACACAGTTTCTTTTTATTTTCTTAGTAAATTTGATGGTTTTGTGCAAAACCTATTGTTTTTCTGAATATCATATGCTATGATGACGGCATAAAGGTTTTGCGGAAAACCATACGTATTTTAAGGAATATAAATTAGATAGGAGTCATGATATGAATAAAACATGGTGGAAAGAAAGCGTAGTATATCAAATATATCCTAGAAGTTTTATGGACAGCAATGGAGATGGAATTGGTGATATAAAAGGAATAACAAGTAAGTTAGAATATTTACAGGAGTTAGGTATCGATGTTATATGGTTGTCTCCAGTTTATGAGTCACCAAATGATGACAATGGTTATGATATCAGTGATTACCAAAAAATAATGGACGAATTTGGTACCATGGATGAATTCGATGAAATGCTTGCCAAGGCACATCAATTAGGTATTAAAATAGTAATGGATCTCGTTGTAAATCATACATCAGATGAACACAAATGGTTTGTAGAGAGTAGAAAATCAAAGGATAATCCGTTTCGTGATTATTACATTTGGAAAGATGGAAAAGATGGCAGAGAGCCAAATAACTGGGGATCTTGTTTTGGCGGATCAGCTTGGCAATTTGATGATACAACTGGGATGTATTTTCTTCATTTATTTAGTAAAAAACAGCCCGATCTTAATTGGGATAACCCAAAGGTAAGAGATGAAGTATTTCAGATGATGAACTGGTGGTGTGAAAAAGGTATTGATGGATTCCGAATGGATGTAATAAGCATGATATCTAAGGTTCAAACATTTCCGGATGGAGAAACCCATGGTGGACTCTATGGAGATTTCGGACCATATAGTATTCACGGACCGAATGTACATTATTATCTTAAAGAAATGAACCAAAAAGTATTATCCCACTATGATGTAATGACCGTAGGGGAAACATCAGGAGTCACAGCAGAAGAAGCATTAAAATATGCGGGAGAAGATTCGGGTGAGCTAAATATGGTATTTACATTTGAACATGTGGATCTAGGAGCTGGTAAGTTTGGAAAATGGACTGATGAAAAAGTAAAACTAACGGAACTGAAAAAAGTATTATCAAGATGGCAGGTTGAGTTAGAAGGTAAGGCATGGAATAGTTTATACTGGGATAATCATGATCAGCCACGTTGTGTATCTAGATTTGGAAATGACACAGAGTATCGAGAAGAATCAGCAAAAATGTTGGCTACCTGTCTTCACATGATGAAGGGCACACCATATATTTATCAAGGCGAAGAGATAGGTATGACCAATGTGAAATTTGATGATTTAGCAGATTACAAAGATATTGAAAGTATCAATGCATTTCATGAATTGACGGGTCATAATTTAGTCAGCGAAGAGGATATGCATCGTTTTCTGAAGGCTAAGAGTAGAGATAATGCAAGAACTCCAATGCAATGGGATGAAAGTGAATATGCCGGATTCACAACGGGAACACCATGGATAAAGGTAAATCCAAACTACATGACCATTAATGCAAAAGAAGCGCAAGCGAATCCAAATTCGGTATTCCATTATTATAAAAAGTTGATTGCACTGAGAAAACAGTATGAAGTAATTGTATATGGAAAATATGAGCTTTTAATGCCAGAGAGTGAAGAGATGTTTACGTATACAAGAACATTGGGCAAGGAACATTTAATGGTGGTATGTAACTTTACAGATCATGAAGTTACCTATCAGATTCCTAGTCAGTGGAAAGGAAAAGAGAAACAGGTGATTATTCATAATTATGATAATTTGGTTGAGGATGAGATGGTGTTGAAGGCTTATGAGGCTTTTGCTTGGTATTATGTAGATTAAAGTGAGTTTAGGCAAGGTAGTGGTCATGAATATGGTTGCATATGGATTCATTTGGTCGCCTTACCTTCCTAGGCATGGTCGCTTTCGAGCCTCAAAGCATAGTGAAAATGTCGCATAAGCAGGCGCCATGTTCACTTGAGTCTCGAGTCGACCAAATACGCCGTCGTCAGACGGTCTGACCAAGCTGAATCCATATGCAACCATATTCATGCTTCTAGGTTGTCGATAGTATGGTATAAATAAAAGTAACAATAAATATTTTATAAATAACCTAAAACGCAATTAAGCTGACAACAGCTGCAAAATTATGCAGCTGTTGTCAGCTTTTTCATTTCTGTTAGATTACAAGGAGAGTTTATTTTTTTACACTGAATAGCTGTTAATAGGAAAGAATAAATTACAAAACACAAAAGTTTACATATCAATCACAATATTTTACATGGTTAAGCAATTAACAAAGATTTTAACAATAAAATACCTAAATACAAAAATTCTGTTTCTTCTGAAAAAATGATAGAAATGTTATAGTTTACTCAGTAACACAAACTCGTTTAGATACAAATCGTTTCAAGTTCATAAACTTCTTCCTGTATGTCAGCTTCCCTCCCTGGTCATAAGACGAATAAGTTTTTACGGAAGAAGTTTATACAACTTGATATAAGATTAGGATCGCAGTTAATGTCACTTTTAAGAATGGTAAGAAAGAAAAGAAATTTATCATCCTAGATAATACGTACTGTATTATAAATAAAAACTATATCACAATCAAGAAAGGAAGAGGGTTTATGAAAAAGAAGGTATTGAGTTTATTATTATGTTTATCATTAGTAGGAACTATGCTAGTGGGGTGTGGTACTACAAAAAGTGATTCTGAACAAAAACAAGAAACAACAGAGGGTAAAGGAGAAGAAGCAACAGGAAATGATTCAAAACAGTTTCGAGTAGCATACATAGCAAGAACACAATCGGACTCATTTGCTGCATGGCTTGCAAATGAAATGAAGATTGCTGCGGAAGAGTATAGCGATATTACTTTGGATGTATTCGATGGGCAAGCAGACGATGAGAAGGAAAATGCTGCGATTGAGAATGCAATTACAAATGGATATGACGCTATCATAGTTCAACCTAACAATGGTGAGGCACAAAGACCATATATAGAAAAAATTGTAGCAGCAGGTATTATTGCTATTACTACGAATGCACGTATTGCTAATATTGAAGGAGCATCTTCAGTTGATGCCGATCCTTATAAGCAAGCTGCTGTTAATGCTGCACTTGCAGTTGAACAAGTACCTCAAAATGGTAAAGTTGTTGTATTAAAGGGACCATCCGGTAACTTCCATGCAGATGAAAGAAGAAAAGCATGGCAAGCAGAATTCTTCGATAAGAGAACAGACGTTACAATTATTGCAGAAGATATAGCTAATTGGAATAAAGATGAAGCGATGGCATTTATGGAAGATTGGGTTACAGCGTATGGTCAAATAGATGCAATTATCTCTATGAATGATAATATGGCAGCTGGTGCATTGGAAGTTGTACAAGATAATGCAAGTATTTTATCCTATGGTGTTGATGGTACAGCAGAAGCTGCATTACTAATTCAAGAAGGAAAAATGACATCAACATGTTTACAATCTGCAATTGATTTAGCAAAATTAAATTTATCTTCCGTTCATAAATTATTAACTGGCGAAGAGAAACAGATTGATGTAGATATTGATGAAGTTTTGATAACTAAAGATAATGCAGGCGAGTACGTAACAATGTATAAAGAAAGAGGATTAATTAAAGAGTAAAGGGAAATTATTAATAATATAAAAACCAGTTTATCCGGCAGAAGAAGTATATCTCTGCCGGATAAATTATTAAGTTCAATGGAGGCATACGGCATGAGGAGATTTAAGAAATTAAATAGTATGAAAACAAAGATGGTTTTATTATTAGGATCAATCATTTTACTCGTAAGCGTAGGGATGGGATTGATGTCATATTATATCTCGTCACATGCATTAGTTATAAACGTAAAACAGATGTTGCCTGTAATGGCTGAGCAATCATCGTTATTGATTGAAGGAAGTATTTCAGAAAGCTTTAAATTATTAGATATGATTCAATATAGCAATAAAGATTCATCGCTAACAGAAGAGCAGAAATTCTCGAAACTTAAAATACAAGAGGTTAAGGGAAAATATTTACTACTAGGTATTGCAGATTTAAATGGTAAACTTATAACTGCCGATGAAAAAGAAATTAATATTAGTGATATGGATGTTTATCAAAAAGCACTGAAGGGTGAGCAGGCAGTGAGTGAACCAATTAAGGACACGTTTGGAATTTCTGGTTTATCTGATAGTAGTATGGTCATTGTATATGCGAATCCAACAAAAGTTGGAGGTAAGGTTGAAAGTGTCTTAGTAGCAGTAAAATCCGGCAATGAATTCAGTACAATCGTAAATGATATTTCTTTTGGAAAAACGGGTAGAGCATTTATGATAAATGGGTTGGGAGAAATGATAGCCCATAACAATTTATCATTAGTATATGATAAAACAAACTATATTCTAAAAGCAGAAAATGACAAGTCATTTAGACAAATGGCTGATATGCTTGATTTGATGATAAAAGGAAATAACGGGACAGGTGAATATACATATAACGGGGTAAAGAATTATGCTGGATATGCTCCAATTGGTTCTACTGGATGGTCAATTGCTATCGTTGGTGAGAGCAGTGATATCTTATCTGGATTAAATAAACTGGAAAGTACCTCAAAAATCCTGGCAGTTTTATTTTTGTTAGGTGGTGTTATAGCGGTATTCTTCATAACAGACAGTATAACAAAGGGTTTAATACTAAATGTAAAAACGATAGGTATCATGGCTAACGGTGATTTAACAGAAAGAGTGTTGGACAAATATAGAAAGAAAAAGGATGAAGTTGGTATATTGGCAAATTCATTATCGAAGATGCAAAGCTTTATCCGCGATATGATAATTAATATAAAGAATAGTTCTTCGGACATTGATAGTCAATCAGAAAACTTATTTACGATATCTAAGACGGTAACAGACGCAACTGATAATGTTACAGTTGCAATTCAGGATGTAGCAAAAGGGGCTAGTGAGCAAGCAGAAGAATTATGCAACATACTGAATCGATTAAATCATTTTTCAACTGAGCTAGGTAACGTTGCTCAGTTAATAAATAATATTGATAAAAATACTAGTGGTATCAGTATCATGGCAGAAGATAGTAATACTAATATGCGGTTTTTGGTAGAATCGTGGCATGTTATCAACGATTCATTTAAGGATTTTATGTTCAAGATTATGGATTTAAGTAAAAATATCAATAAAGTAAATGAAATTGCAAACTTTATTAATGATATTGCGGATCAGACGAATCTACTATCTTTAAATGCTACTATCGAAGCAGCAAGAGCTGGGGAGTCAGGTCGAGGGTTCACTGTTGTAGCAAATAATATCAGAAATCTTGCAGATCAGACAAAAACGTTATCCATAAATATTAATACAATTATCAATGGCGTTATTATTGAAGCTGAAAACATGGTGGGTAACACCAAGTCCATGGATAAAGAATTGAGCAATCAGATTATGGTACTTAATACCACATTAGATTCATTTGAAACAATGATAAAAGCTTTCCACGGTATGTCTCCAGAGATTGAATCAGTGAATGCTTCTACCTATGAATTAGATTATGAAAAGAATTTGATTATTGAGAAAATAGAAGGAATAGCAGCCATTGCAGAGCAAGTATCAGCATCCTCTGAAGAAATAGCAGCTTCTGCTGAGGAAATGAATACCTCTATGGACGATATAACTTCTGCAGCTCAGACATTGACCGTTATGACGAAAGAAATGCAGATGCAGGTCAACCAATTTAAGATATCAGAGTAACGTAATGCAGCAGATGAGGAAGCGTTTATTGTATAAGACAATAAAGGGAATTGTGTAAAGATAAATGCGCGCGTACTTCAATAAAAACCGCTAGTTTCTAATGATAGAAAACTAGCGGTTTTTCTATTTATGATCATGGAAAGTTCACGAAGTATGCTTGTCGTCGTAGAACACTATATGGCGGGCTATACAAATAGTGAAATTAGTGTTACCACAATATTTTGCATCCGATTCGCAATATTTTACATAGTTAATAAATTCACAAAATATTTAATAATAAATTACACGAACACAGAAATTCTGTTTCTTCTGAATATTTTTAAGAAATGTTATAGTTTACTCAGGAACAAGATAACACCCTGATGAATGCAAATAAAGAAATGGGAGGCAAAAAAATGGAACATGATATCAAGCTTAGGGTTTCGCAGATAGAGAAATCTTTTCCTGGCGTGAAAGCCTTGGATAAAATTGATTTTGAAGTTAGGCGAGGTACTGTTCATGCTCTGTGTGGAGAAAATGGAGCAGGTAAATCCACGTTAATGAAAATTATCAATGGAATTTACAAACCAGATGCGGGACAAATATTTATCGATGAGAAAGCGGTAAAAATTCAAAATCCAATTCACGCAAGACAGCATGGTATTGCAATGATTGCTCAGGAATTGAATTATGTTCCGGAAATGTCGATTGAAGAAAATCTGTTTTTAGGAAGATTACCAGTTACAAAGTTTGGAAAAGTAGATTGGAAGCTCTTAAGAAAGAAAACAGTAGAGTTTTTAGAGGCAGAGAATTTACCGTACAAACCGACTCAAAAGTTAAAGTCATTGACAGTATCAGATATTCAGATGTTAGAGATTATTAAAGCAGTATCAAATAATGCTGATATTATCGTCATGGATGAACCAACATCATCAATTACACATAGAGAAGTAGAAAAGCTGTTCAAGAAGATAGCTGAGCTAAAAGCGCAAGGTGTTTGCATTGTCTATATATCACACAAGCTAGACGAAGTGTTTGAAATAGCAGATGATATCACCGTATTTAGAGATGGAACCGTAGTAGAAAGCCATCCGGCCAGTGAGATGAATATGGATCAAGTTATTTCACTTATGGTAGGACGTAAAATGGAAAATGTTTATCCGAAGGAAGAAGTAAAGATAGGTGAAAAGCTAATTGAAGTAAAGGGACTAAATAGTACGGGTGTTTTTAAAGATATTAACTTTCATGTCAAAAAGGGTGAAATTGTTGGTTTTGCAGGTCTAGTAGGAGCAGGAAGAACAGAAGTAATGCGAGCTATGTTTGGATTAGATCCAATTACATCCGGAGAGATTTATATTAACAAAGAAAAGGTAACAATCAAAAAAGTTTCAGATAGTATTAAAAATAAAATGGTAATGCTCTCCGAAGATAGAAGGAGATATGGAATTATTCCAATTCGAAGTGTCATGGAAAATGCAAGTATATCAAGTCTAGAGAAAGTAATTTATGGTGGTTATGCTCATGAGAAATTAGAACGTAAATTAGTTGGTGAGTATTTCAACAAAATGAATGTAAAAACCCCTTCTCTCGACACCCCAATTCAAGCTTTAAG
>JAEZUR010000156.1 GCA_023420935.1 Bacillota bacterium
GATTGGCATTGCAAAACCACCACATACAACGTCACCGAGTACATCGTAGAATACATAATCAAGATCATCCGTATATGCACCAAGCTGTTCTAACATATTGATTGATGTGATAATACCACGTCCAGCACAGCCAACACCTGGTTCTGGACCACCAGATTCAACACATTTAATCTCTGAGTAACCTTCCTTCATAATATAATCAAGATCAATATCCTCGCCTTCTTCACGAAGTGTATCAAGTACTGTTTTCTGAGCTAATCCTCCAAGAATTAATCTTGTGGAATCTGCTTTTGGATCGCATCCAACAATCATTATCTTTTTACCCATCTCACCTAACCCTGCAGTTAAATTCTGAGTAGTGGTTGACTTACCAATTCCACCTTTACCGTAAATAGCTACCTGTCTCATACTGTCGTCCTCCTTCATTACTGTGTTATTTCACCATCAACTTGTTACCTTGTTTCCTTATTCTTTCGCAAGATCCTTAACGAAAGAAAGACGCCCCTACTTATTGAAAAATAAGTAACGACGTCTTTGTCAATAGACTGCTAGCAATTTCTATGAGTAAAATATTATCATTAACAAAACCATTATACAATGCATCAAATTGTCAATTTTTATCTGTATTTACTTTTGGAATTATACCTTTTACACAAAACACCAAAGTAGAACATATTTATTTGTTAAATATATTAATTTTGACGCAATATTCAATCAATTCAGTGTATTCTTATCTATTCATAGTTTACTTTGTTAGGATAATAATAATAAATCTCTCTCATCCATTTGAATCCACACTCGTTCTCCTACCTCTTTATTCCATGCTTTTTTATCCATCTCCAATCGTAACTGTCCAATCACCTGATCCAATGGTAAATTTACATTGGCCAATAAGATAATCACGGAGAACGTATTATCAATGATTTTAACAACGAAACATTCCATACAATTTTCTAATAAAAGAGCACTGTTTTTATCTACAATCCGTATATGATGAGCACGGATACCAATATAATGAATCCGTTCTGTAACTGGATTACTTATTGTTAATGGAACCTGCCAATCTCTGGCATATACTCTGTGTTGGTCGATAGGAATCAAGTTTGAATAATTTTTACATCCTGTCAACAAGGCGGCTGAAAGTGTTTCTGGGTTCCGAAACAAATCATTCTTCTCTTTCAAAACTTCTAACGTTCCATGATTCATGACTCCAATTCGATGGCAGACCCGATATACCTCATCTCTATTATGAGAAACAAACAAGGTCGGTTTTTGTATGGATTCGATCAATTCAATCAAATCTCTCTCCAATTGCCAACGCAGATAACTATCTAGCGCAGAAAATGGTTCATCAAGCATAATAATATCAGGCTCCGATGCTATAATCCTTGCTAAGGCTACTCTTTGTTGTTGTCCTCCAGATAATTGATTTGATTTCTTTTTTTCTAATCCTTGTAGATAAAAAGATTTTATCTTATCCTTGATGATACTGTCTTTTTGCAACTTGGGCAAACGAATTCCAACGCCTATATTTTCTTCTACCGTCATATTAGGAAATAGTGCATAATTCTGAAAAAGATAACCGATTTTTCGCTCTTTGGGTGGCAGATTAATCTTTTTCTTTTTATCAAACAGAATTTTGTCACCTAACACAATGGTACCCTCATCTGGTGTATCGATTCCTGCAATGCAACGTAAGGTCATACTTTTTCCAGAGCCAGATGAACCCAATAATGCCATTGTTTCTACCCCTGTTTCAAAGGATACATCCAATGTAAATCCCTCTACTTTTTTCTTAATATTCACTTTTAGCATGCTATATCGACTCCTAACTATTCATGTTATTCGATTCCCTACCCTTATTTTTCCTGCTCATCCAGTTCATAGCCATCATAGCACCAAAAGACATCATCATAATTATAGTTGACCAAATGTATGCTTTCTCTCTATTACCACTTTGAACAGCAGAATATATTGCAATTGCCATGGTTGTGGTACGTCCGGGTATATTTCCAGCCAACATAATGGTTGCACCAAATTCACCTAGTGCTCTGGCAAACGTAAGTATGATACCTGCTGTCATACCAGACATTGTATTAGGTAATATTACTTTTACAAATATTTCATAATCAGACATTCCTAAAGTCTCACCTGCAAAAACAAGATTTGGATCGAGAGATTCAAACGCTCCTCTAGCGGTTCGATACATAAGTGGAAATGATACCACTACAGATGCTATGACCGCTGCTACCCAGGTGAAAGTAATAGAGATATTTATCTTGGACAATATTATGCCAATCATTCCATTCTTTCCTATCAACAACAACAGAAAAAATCCCACAACCGTTGGAGGTAATATCATAGGAAGCGTAAGCAGACCATCCAGAATGCCTTTGCCCCTTTTTAATTTTGCCACTTTCCATGCGATTGGTATCCCAATCAATACGGTTATCAAGGTTGCAACAACTGCAACTTTTAATGTTATGAGTAAAGGGGATAAATCCATCCAAATCATCCTTTCTATCAATAGATTTACCTACTTTGTAATAAATCCATATTCTTTAAATATCTTTTTCGCTTCCTCGGAAGACAAATATTCTAAAAATGCCTTAGCATCCTCTGTATAATTGGATTTTTTCAGCACAGCAGCTGGATAAATGATATCACTATGAGTATGTTCAGGAGCTTGGCATACAATGGTTACCTTTTTATTGGAATAAGCATCTGTTACATACACAACCCCGCAATCCACTTCTTTTGTCTCAACCCATGTTAATACTTGCTTTACGTCACTTCCATAGTTTGCTTTTTCCTTTATGTCTTCTAGAATCCCCAACGAATCAAACACTTCTTCAGCGTAATAACCTGCAGGCACCCCGTCTGGTTCACCTAAGGCAATATTTTTCACCTTACTGTTCGCTACATCATCGAAACTTGAAATTCTTTGTTTACTATCTATAGGAATAATTAAAACGAGTTCATTCCAAAGTAAGTCTATTCTTGTTTGATCATCTAGTAGTCCTTTTGTTTCAAGAGCGTCCATCTGTTTTGCAGCCGCTGAGAAAAATATGTCTGCTGGTGCCCCTTCCTCAATCTGTGTCTGTAATGTTCCAGAAGATCCATAAGAAAACGTCAATGAAACGTCCGGTTCAACCAATTTATACTGTTTAGCTAATTCTTCCATCACATCAGTTAGACTCGCTGCTGCAAGAATGGTTAATTGAGTATTTTTTGATTCCTCTGTAGCTTTAGTACAACTAGTTAATAATAAAACTGTTAAAATCATGACACCTAGCACAACTTTCTTTTTCATAAACATTCTCCTCTCATTACTCCAAAATACATAAGTTTACGTTTTGATACTGTCTCTTATATAAAATTATAAAATGAGGCAAGGTAGCCAGTTCTCTCGAATTGACTACCTTGCCTCATGAATTTTCAACTATAATACAACAAATTTTTGAATAATGCAATCAGAAACTTTATAGAAATTTTTATATTTTTCTAAATCCAATGATATACCACCATATATTGTATGTATTATTCCCATGTTTTTGTTGATATTTCATATTATATGTGATAATTTTTCAATAAATTCAATAAATTCCCTAATGCACTCGTCTTCTAATTGACTAAAATTAGTCAAAATGGTAAAATTAGTATCATATTCAAAATGTACTAACTTTTTTGATTCAATATGCTAAGCAATATTGGGGAGGATGATAATCATGAAATACACTAAATCTACTTCACATTTTAGAAGCAGTGGTGGCAATACGGATATTACTTACTACATTTATGAACCAACATGCACCATTAGAGCCATACTACAAGTTTGCCATGGAATGTATGAGTACCTTGATCGTTACCAAGATTTTATCCAGAATATGACCAGTCACGGTATCTTAGTATGTGGCAATGATCATCTAGGTCATGGGAATAGTATTAAATCAATGGACGATTTAGGCCAACTTTCTGAAGAAAAAGGCTGGCAAAACCTTGTTTTAGATGTAAAACATTTAACTGATCTGATTCAGAAAAATTATCCTTCCATCCCAATTTTTATCTTTGGACATAGTATGGGTTCCTTTCTATTACGAGCATATTTAACACAGTATGGTTCTAACCTATATGGTGTTATAATGAGTGGAACAAGTGGTTTTAACCCTGCTGCTGGTTTTGGCGAATTCCTAATTAAGAGAATATACAAGCGAAAAGGTCCGCTTTTTCGCAGTAAATCATTTCACCGAATTATGTTTGGTGGTTTTAATAAATACTTTATGAAAGATGCTTCTGTTGTAGCATGGCTTACAAGAGACAAAACCATTGTGGAGAAATACATCAATGACTCCAAATGCAATTTTGTCTATACGACCAATGGCTTTTTAAATATAATAAAATTACAAAGATTCGTAACTTCAAAAGTATGGGCAAATAAAATACCAAAACAGGTTCCAATACTTCTCATTTCAGGCGATATGGATCCCGTGGGGAATTATGGTAAAGGTGTAAAACAAACCTATAGACAGCTGAAACAAGCTGGTGTTGAGTCGGTATCAATAAAATTATATAAAGATGGACGCCATGAAATGCATAACGAATTAAATAAAGAAGATGTCTATAAAGATGTGATAGATTGGATGAATCAATTTATTTAACTTGTATTACAACATATTAAGAGAATCGAGTAGGAGGTAGCTGATTATTTCAGCTACCGACCTCTCACACCACCGTGCGTACCGTTCGGTACACGGCGGTTCTCTAGTTTTCACATATTTTCAGATAATAGTCAGCCATGGACATATA
>JAEZUR010000162.1 GCA_023420935.1 Bacillota bacterium
TGGCAGATGGATATATAAGCACAAGTGGAGTATTTGCGAACCTAACCTTTAAGGTAATAAGTGCAACAACAGCAACAGCAACGATAAGCAATGCAACATTTGGAGATAAGAGCTTAAAAGCAATAACTGCAAAGTTGAATTTAGGATCAACAACACAACCAACAACACCACCGACAACACAACCGACAACACCACCGACAACACAACCAACAACACCACCACAAGCATCAACAGGTAATTTCTCTGTTAAGTACAGTCAAAGCTCATGGGGCACAGGTGCTACAGTAAGCATAGAAATAAAGAATAATGGATCTTCAGCAGTTAACGGATGGACTTTAGGCTTTAATTACGCTGGTGACCAAAAGATAACAAACGCATGGAACTGTACTTATAATCAAAGTGGTAATGCAGTATCAATTTCAAATGCGAATTATAATGGTTCTATACCTCCAGGAGGCACAGTAACAGTTGGATTCAATATTTCTTATAGTGGAACTAATACAGAACCGACTAATTTTACTGTTAAATAAAATTAGATAAAGTTGATAGAACAAATTAATAGTAATTTCAAATGAGGAAAGCATTTGCTTTCCTCATTTCTTTATTTCTTAAGAAAGTACATTAATATTTTCAAAAAATAGACTCTTGAATGGTAGAAGAGGCAAGAGATTCTAAAGAAGTGTAAAAATGTACCATGTAAATTCGCAGAAGAGCATAAGACTTCAAAGCCCTTCTAAAAACCGTCTAAAAACCTTCTAAAAACCTTCTAAAAACCTTCAAATGAAAGCGCAACCTACAATAGTGCAAGTTCATATTATGGAAAGAACATTGCGAGAGCCGCAGAGAATGTAGACGAAGAGGAGGATAAGTCGAATCACATGTTTTTGCGAAGCGAGTTTGATTCGACCTGTAGCGATTCATACATTCTCTTAGGCTTGTAGCTTAGTTCTTGGAATAATATGAACTAGCACGGCGGCGAGCACCCGCCTTTTACATTAAACAGTAATCGATAATGTTTTGGAAAGATAATCCAGCTCAATTCACCATTTCAGCTGGATAAGACAAATTGCTATTTAGCATTTCCAATATCCTTTGAAAAACCTTATTATTATTCAAAATTCCTTTATGATTGGGTGCATTTAATAAATTACCGCTTAAGATACTATCCACAGTAAAATTACTTTCACCTATATTGAACATCTCTGTGTGGACCTTCCATTCATCTAAACTTGAACTCTCTTCCGTTACAACTTCGTCATATTGACTTGCTATATTGGCAACCTGTATTGAGGCATTAAGACCTTTATTTATAGCCGATTCAAAAATGCTCATAAAAAGATTGCTGTCTGGGGCAAGATCCTTAATGGATTTATCTTTATAAAAAGTTTGCCCAAGGGCTGCAATATATGAGCCTTTATGGGGTACAGAAGTAAAAATTATTTTGTTGACATCTTCATGTTTAAGATATTCTTCGCTGGTTGTATAGTATCTTGCTACCAAACCTCCCATACTGTGGGTAATTAATGTAAATTTATTAACTAAGACACCATTATTCATATACTCCTGCTTTTTTTGTAACAAGAAATTCTCAAGAACTTTTGAGCCTTCTACAACGCCTGCCTTTGAATCATATTCCATGATACTACAGTCATATTTGTTCTCAGCTAGAAATTCATTAAGATTGGCATAGACTTCTGCTGTTTCCTGAAAACCGTAGATCATAACTATAGGAGTTGTTATAAGTTTGATATTTATTGAGGAAGACTTGGTTGAATTTCTAATCTGTGCTGTTATTTTAGCCGATGGATCAGAGTTTGTATTTCCTAATTCATAGTAGTTCGGAGGTGTATAAGAAAAAATACATTCTCCGAGAGAATTTGTTGAGCCCTTTAATAATGAAAGTTCACCGGCTCCTTTTTCAATAAAAATTTTTACAGGAGCATTCTTCATAGGTTTGCCTTCAGAGCTTTTTATACTCGCTCTTAAAAAAACCCTATTGGACGACTCGGCACATATAGTGTGTATTCGAGTATTAATAACTGAAACATTTATTGATAGAGTTTCTTTATCATAAATAGAATAATAAATGTAGTTTGAAATTGGTTTGAAAAAAAATAATAAAAATAGAACTAAAGTGAAAAATATTGACAAAAGTAAAATTTTTAAATTATGATGCATAAAACTCCGCCCTTTTATAATAGAATCAACTTAAATGGAGAAAGCAATCTATATTTATTATATCATTTTTTAGACTAATATTAGTGATAATAATATAATTTTAAAATAACAAATTTATACTTGCAAGGGTCTTTATTACGCTTATTAACATTATATTCAACGTTTATCAAAATAATAAATGAAGATAATATTATTGAATTCTAAATAAGGGGATGATTATGTGAAAGTAAGAGATAAGATGACAAAAAATGTTGGATATGTAAATCCATCTAATACAGTAGTAGAAGCGGCTCAAGTAATGCAGAAGCTAAATGTAGGGTCTGTACCGGTGTTTGATCAGAATAAAGTGGTAGGTGTTGTTACCGATAGAGATATTGTTGTAAGAAATGTTGCACATGGCAAGATTCCGCAAGACACAAAGGTTCAGGATGTTATGACTTGTCAGGTAACTACAGTAACTCCTGATATGGATGTTGATGAAGTGTCAAAAATTATGGCGCAGCAACAGATAAGAAGGGTTCCTGTAGTTGAAAACAATCAGTTAGTAGGAATTTTAGCTTTGGGAGACATGGCTACTGATTACAGATTTGATACGGAAGCGTCGGAAGCATTAACAGAAATTTCTAAGCCTACAAAGTAATTTTGTAAAGAAATAAAGCTAATTAACACACCGCAGCGGATGTTGAAGAAAATCAACGTTTTCCGCTGCGGTTTTGTTGCATTTCATTCGAACGTGGCATAAGAGGTATAAGGATGTTACGAAGTGTTATTAGTTTTGATATATTAATACTAATAATAGAATCTTACAAATTTTATTGAGTACATGTCACATAGAAGTAAATCGTCAGATTCTGTTTCTCTAATTATAATGAAACTTACACCAACATCCACTAAAGTTCCTTCCCTGTCAACAAACATATTAGTACCAATTAAAAATTCTACCTTTACATGTCTTCCTATTTGTGTCCTAAGATAACCTTGGGTGAATTGAGTACTTAGAACTGTTTCAGGAATTAATCCTTCACTGCCTTCCGGTACTTGAGTTATGGGTGTTGAAGGAGCTTGCTGAATGGGTTGCGGACTACTATAAACAGGTCCTGTAGGAACGCCTGTGGGCATTTGGGAAGTTGGTTGTACTGCAGGCGTGTATGGTGTAGCAGTAGTACCTGTGCAGTTTTTGCAGGGACTGACATAGTAATTCATTTGGGGTACCATTGAATTTTTATTTGAGTAATTTGGCATAATAGAACCTCCTGATTTAATGTTATAGTTGTCTATGTTTCGGCGTATAGTGGCGTAGGCACGTAGAAACAGTGCTGATTCACTCTTGTTATATACCTTCCCGTGCCTGATGCAGGAAATATTTGACTACATGTTGGACTGAAGGGATTATAGTACCATAAGCATTCACCTATTCCAGAAAGCTTATTTCCTGATAATGCCCAATCTGCAACTTCATAGTGAATTTCTTCGGGTGGTGTCGCCCATATAGTTTGGGGATTTACTTCACCGTAGATTGTACTCATAACACATGTAAATTGCCGTGGTTGGAATACAACCCTACGAAGGTCACCTTGCCCGTATTTTAAGTATTCACCATAGGCAACGTGAACTCTATTCATAACAACTGTCGCTACAGCCCTCATTCCATTTAAACCTTCACCACCTGCTTCGCATTTAATTAACCTTGCTAACAATTCCCTTGTGGAAAAAGACATCTGTTGTCACCTTTCTTTCAAAAAACGCGGTTAGTCTATTATATTAACATAAGCCAAAAAACGTAACACTTTGACGAGAATTTTTAGGTTAATAATGAAGAAATTTCATTAAATTTTATTTTAATAACAGTAAATAATATGAATGTACGCAAATTTAATATATAAGTAAATTTCTACTTATATAAAAGGAGGCATGAACTATGAGCAGACGTGGCGGTATGATGTCCGAAAGTCTTAAAGCTGAAATAGCTAAAGAATTGGGAGTATATAATATCGTTGAAAATGAAGGCTGGGGTTCTGTTTCATCAAGAGATTGCGGAAACATAGTAAAAAAGGCTATTGAAATGGCCGAAAGAAATCTCAGTAATAGATAATGCCTTAAAGCGTGACAAAAGCCGGTGAATACCGGCTTTTTATATAGCCTTTTTTCTTATAATCAATGAGTTGTTTAAACAATTTTGAAATTATATCTTCTTTACAATTTGAGTTGACGGTTCTTATACAATATATGAAATTATTATTAGGGTGATTCCAAAAAAATTTGCAGTTGCCATTTCAAAAAATTTGAGTTACATTTTTTGCACAGCAAAATAATGCTCCTCTGTTTGGATGCTTTTAAGCTTTTGTGATGGGATTTGTGACCTAAGTGTTATATAGGTTATTTTTGAAATGGCCCAATTAAAAAGATTAATTAGTTTTCTTACAATAATATTACATGACGCATGTTAAGAAGCTGTCATTTTGTAAAGCTTTATGATAAAAGAATTATTACATTAGCGGTATAAAACATTTTTTTAAGAAAGCCTATCTCCTACTCATTTAATTTGGAGGTGTTCCTCATTTGCAGACTTAGCTTAGATATGATATAATTTTTTAGTAGTTCTATTGAGATAATTACAGGTAAAAAGACAAAAGCACTAGGAGACCAATTACTTTTCTATGGAATAGATTCTATTAACTTTCTTGAATGAAGTTTGTTTCAATTCTATTACAATTTCTTTACACTTGAATTCTAGATGTTGACTCACTGAAAAGCCGATGATATAATTAGTTTTGAATTCAAGATAGGTTAAGTGCGCCGGTCTTGAGCAAAATGCAATATAGGTCAGGTTAAGACACAGAGGGATAAGGCGTAGCCTGGCTTTAAGTTTTAAGCCTGCTTCCCAAAAAAACAACAATACAAGGAGGATTTGAGAGTATGAAGAATCTCAAAAAGATGTTAGCGTCACTAGTAGTAGTTGCTATGATGGCATCTATGGCTTTAGTGCCTGCATTCGCTGCAACAAATAGCTATGAAAAAGAAGCAGTACAACTTAATAAAGTTGGTTTGTACATGGGGATAAGCGAAACTGAGTTTGTTCCTGATTTAGAAACACTTCTCGACAGACAAACAGGTGTTGTTATGCTTCTCAGAATGTTTGGACAAGAAGATGAAGCAAAATTGCTTACAGATGAACAAGCAAACTCAATGCTTGCTAAATTCACAGATGCTGGAACAATAGCAGACTGGGCTAAAAAGCAAGTAGCATATGCAGTTGATAAGGGTGTTGTAAAAGGTTATGCTGAAGATTCAACATTCAGACCATCAGCTGGATTAAACGGAAAAGCTTATAGTTCATTGATGCTCCAACAATTAGGTTATGATGGAGACTTTGATTACAATCAAGCAGCAACTAAACTAGCTCAAATTGGTGGATTAAATGCTTCTCAAGCAGCATTATTCAACAGTGATGCTCAACTAAACAAAGATGCATTAGTAGGTATTTCCTACGGAGCATTACAAGCTAAAACCAAAGCAGATGGCAAGAAGCTTGTTAAAGTATTGCTCGAAAACGGAACTGTTAAAGAAGCAGATCTTAAAGAAGCAGAAATTCCTTACGCTGAAGTAACATCAGTAGCTGCAATAGCTGACGTTACAGTAGATATCGGAGCTGAAGCTAAACTTCCTGCTACTGTTACAGCAACTTTTGACAATGGAACTACAGCAGACGTAGCTGTTACTTGGCCTACAGTTGATACTTCAAAAGATGGCGAGCAAACAATTACTGGTACAATAGCTAATACTGCAATTACAGCTTCAGTTAAAGTTATTGTAGTACCTGCTGAATTAAAAGTAACTGGCGCAGCTTCTGGTAACCGTAAAGAATTAATTCTTAACTTCAATAGACCAGTTGCAGATGCTGATAAAGCTAAAAATGTAGCTAACTACAAGGTTAAGAAGTATACTGTTGCAAATGCAGATCTTTCAGAAGACAAAATGACAGTTACATTGCTTGTAGACCAATTAATAGCTCAACAAGCAGATGTTGATGTTACTGTTGATAAAGATGTTGGTTTAAAAGAAGATCAAGATTTAACAATCAAAAATGTTAAAGATGTAACTACACCTGAGGTTGCTTCAGTAGAAGCAGTAGGTAACAGCCTTGTTAAAGTTACATTTACTGAACCTGTTCAAAATAATAGGAGTGTTAGCAATTATACAATTGATGGCAAATCCTTTGCTGCATCAAAAATTTCAGTGTCAGCTAACGGTAAGGTAGTAAGCATTACTCTTAAGAATGCGTTGACTTCTGAAGCTCACAAATTAGTTGTAAAAGACAAAGTAGTTGACTTTGCAGGATTTACAATTGAGGACAATGAAACTGAATTTACTGTTGTTGATGATAAAGAAGCACCAACAGGAGTAATTGAGAGTGCAACTCAGACTAAGGTCGTTGTTAAGTTTAGCGAACCAGTTAAAGAGCCAAACGAAGACGATGTAGATACTAGCACAAGTGCTAAGATTGAGAATAGAAAGCTTGACGACGATGATATGACTTATACAATAGAGTTTGAGCTTGCTAATCCATTGCCAGCATCAGGCGGTAAATTAACAATTAAAAATCTTTCAGATTATAGTGGCAACAAAACTGATTTTTCAATTATTGTTGAACCTAAGTATGATTTAGAGAAGCCTGAGTATGTTAGCTACAAGATAGACGACAATCAAAAGAAAATCATAGTTGAGTTTAGCGAGGATATAAAACTTGATCTTGACAATTATGAGCTTGTTGATGCAGATGGTGATGATGTAGCAATATCTGTAGCATATGATAAAAATGATAAGAATGATGATGTAAAGAATAAGGTTGTAATTAAGAGATCAAATGGAGATGCTTTTGCTTCAGAAAAACATAAATTAACAATTGATGGAGTAAAGGACATCACTCCAATAGAGAATGAGATTGATAAAACAACAGTTACTATTGATATCGAAGATCAGAAAGCACCTACAATTGAGGAAGTTGTTGTAGATACAACAATTGATTCTGATACAGGTAAAAGCAGAAACGCATTGTATATTAGATTTAATGAGGATGTTGACAGTGATACTGCAACTGATTACGCTAATTATGCTTTTGAGTTAAGTGGTAAAACTACAATATTTGATCTTGACAAGGATTTTGCAGATATTGATTTATTGTCAGATGATAGAACTGTATGTATTACTTTTGATGAGTACAAGGCTGATTCTGGTGTTCAAAATGAAGGTGAAGATTATGTTGACGTTGAGAACATCATAAGAATACAAGTTGATTCAGTGACTGATACAGCTGGTAATGAGATGTCAAGGAATGCAGTTCTTAGTGGCGATTTCAAGACAAAATCAGATGATCTTATACCAATGATTGAAAGTGCAAAAGTAACTGGTGAAAACACAATAGCTGTTAAACTTAACAACAAGATAAACGACAAAACTCTAGCTCCAGATGATTTCGTTGTTAAAACAGATGATAATACAACAGATGGAAAAATATACGCAATTGAAGTTTATGATGCGGAATATAAGAGTGATGACGATGAAATAATATTAACAGTTAATCAGGATTTGGCTGCAAATGCAACTTATAAGAATGGAGATATTAGCTTGTGGCTTGCTCCTTCCAAGGAGATTGACACTGTTAACTCTTTTGATCAGAAGATAGAGTTAGAGGGTGGTTCAGCTAAATTAGTTACTGATAGTTATAACCCTACTATCGATTCTGTAGTTAAAGCAGTTTATGATAACAGATATGGAACTTATGCAGAAATAGAGATATCAGAAGTGTTAGATCTTGATGAAGGTGCGCTTGCTGCTAGTTTATCTGCACAGTTCTCTGTTAAAATTGGTAATGATACTGTAGATGCAACAATAATGTATGAAGATCCTAGCGCTGCTGAGGACGTTAAGTCTACAACAGACGTTAATGAAACTAAGGCTAGATTTATTGTGTGGATCGATGGAGATAAAGCAAACGATGATCTTGCTGGTAAGAATGTTAAAGTTACGTTTACTCCACTTGCCGATAGTAAGGCAAATAAAGATGCTGGATTGATTATTCTTGATCTTGCTGGTAATGCTCTTAAAGAGAAATCAGGCATGGAGAAGAAGATTTCAAGAGTAAAATAAGAAACAGTACAAAAGTAAGAGATAAGACTTAATTAAAGACTGGTAGGGGGTTGCCTCCTGCCAGTTTTTTATAACTATCAAGATATTAGAAAGAGAGGTAGAGACTATGAAAAGACTTAAAAAAGTATTAACCTCATTACTCGCAATTGCTATGGTTTCATCTATTGCTGTACTGCCGGTTTCAGCAAGCGCTTTTATTTATGAGAAGGAGGCGAATGCACTTAATAAGCTTGGGCTTTACAAGGGTATAAATGAATCTTGGTTTGATCCTGATTTGGCAGCAAATCTAGACAGGCAAACCGGAGTTGTTATGCTTCTGAGAATGTTTGGTCAGGAGGATGAGGCAAAAAAACTCACGATTGAAAAGGCAAACTCAATATTGAATAAATTCAGGGATTCTAGCTCAATTGCAGACTGGTCCAAAAAGCAGGTTGCGTATGCGGTAGATAAAGGATTTGTAAAAGGCTATTCGGAGGACTCAACCTTCAGACCTTCAATTGCGTTAAACGGTAAAGCCTATTGTTCATTAATTCTTCAACAATTGGGTTATAATGGGGATTTTCAATATGACAGGGCTGCATCAAAATTAAGCGAAATAGGTGGCTTAACTTCAATACAAGGAAACATGTTCAATAGCGATGCTACATTGACAAAAGACTCATTAGTAGGTATTTCATATGGAACATTGCAAGCTAAATATAAGTCAAACGGTGAAAAATTACTTAAAAAATTAGTTGAAAAAGGTATTGTATCGGCGCAAAAGGCTAAAGAAGTCGGGTTTGATTATGCTAAGATAGTGTCAGTAGAAGCGATTAGTGATGTTACAGTTAATATAGGAGTTTCACCCAAATTACCTACTTCTGTTAAAGCTGAATATGATGACGGAACTAAAGAAAATGTAAGTGTAAGCTGGCCATACGTTGATACATCAAGGACTGGCGAGCAAACTATTTCTGGAACAATAAACGGGACTTCAGTTA
>JAEZUR010000175.1 GCA_023420935.1 Bacillota bacterium
TGTATACTAAAGGAAATAATAAATGATAAAGGAGAGAGAAAACCTATGTATTTTTCACCACGTCTACGACAGATACTACTTATTCTTTTGAAAAAAGATCAGATTATATCGGTAAAAAAACTAGCAGACGAGATTAAAGTGAGTAAAAGAACGGTGCAACGAGAACTTGAATATGTAGGTAACTCTTTGATAAAACATAATGTTTCTATCCAGACTAAGACCGGTATCGGAATTTGGTTGGAAGGAGAGGAAGCAGATAAAGCAAAATTATATGCCATGTTACAGCAAGAAGATACGATTGATTCTGGTGATAAAGATAATAGAAGAATACGCTTAATGTTAGAAATATTAAAAGATAGAAACCCAAAGAAATTATATTATTATGCGAATATTTTTGATGTAAGTGAAGCAACCATAAGTAATGATATGGAAGCAATTGAAAAATGGTTCAAACAATTTGAATTAACTATTATAAGAAAACAAGGATACGGAGTAGCTTTAGAAGGTAGTGAAAAAAACTATCGCTTGGCTATGCGTAAATTTATTGATGAAAATATAGATAATAAAGTATTACAAAATTTATTTGAGGAAGATGAACGTATTAGTGTTGAGATACTTAGAGATACAGAAGGTCAAAATATATATAATCTGTTAAGTAATGAGATCTTAAAACAAGTGATTACCTGTTTTCAAAGTATTCGTGATAAACGATTGGAACGTTTAACGGAGAATTCATATCTTGGTCTGATTTTACATGTTGTAATTGCCATCAACCGTATTTTACAAGGTGAAATTATTGAATCAAATGATGAATTATTAGAAAAATTTAAGAAAAATGATGATTATGATTTAGCAATGCGCATAGCAAGTTCTTTAGAAGAGGAATTTCAGATTGAGATTCCAGACATTGAGATAGCCTATATTGTACTGCATATCAATGGTTCTAAAATCCAATACATAGATGGAGTTGAACTAGAGAACGAAGATCAAAGAGAACGTCAAGAGATACTTAACTTTATTAATGATATGATAGATATATACGACGCTCGAATTGCCTATGAGTTAAAGCAGGATGAGGAATTTATTGCAGGATTATTGGCTCATTTACAACCAACCTTTATTCGATTAAAAAATAAGATGATCATATCAAATCCTTTATTACAGCAGATTAAAGAGACCTACCAGGACATTTATGATAAATGTGTTAAAGTGGGTTTTTTAATTACGGAGAGATATGGTTTTAAAGTACCAGAAGAAGAAATTGGATTCTTAGCCATGCATTTTGGAGCTGCCTGTGTTAGATTAGAAAATCAAAAAGAAAGTAAGCGTAGAGTGGACATTGGAATTGTATGTGCTAGCGGAATTGGAATCTCTAGATTAATGATAACAAAACTAAAACGCTTCTTGAAAGATAGAGCCGAATTGGTTACCTTTGGTAAAGAAGACTTAACTCCAATCCAATTAAAAAAGATGGACTTTTTGATTTCAAGTATTAATTTGGATAATATTGATGCGGATATTGTACGAGTAAGTCCTTTACTTATTGAAAATGACTTAGAGCGAATTGAAGCAAAGGTACGAGTGTTTGCGGAAACACCAAAGAAAACTGTACCATTAAGTGATTTTTCCAATCAATTAGAGCAGGTTAATTTTACTGCTACTCAGATTAAATATATGATTAATGAGTTTCAATACATGAAGGTTAGTAATTCTATCACGTTTGATGAATTATTGGTAGCAATTACTGAAAGACTATCACCTTATAATGAAAAACGAGTATTGATTCAGGAAGATATTAAACGAAGAGAAAAGATTGCTTCTCAGATTATACCAGAATACGGATTTGCACTACTCCATTCTCGTACCAAAGGAGTAATAAGACCGTGTTTTTCAGTCTGTGTAACCAAGGGGTTAGATGAATATAGGGATCCTTTTTTTCAAAATATCCGTGCAATTATTATTATGTTGATTCCTGATGATGCCCATGCTACCGAGAATAGTGATATTATGGGATATTTAAGTAGTCAATTAGTAGAAAATGAGGAATTCTTAAAAACTATTTTTACTGGCGATAAGGAGAATATTCGAAGTTTGATTTCCAAAGAACTAAAGAAATACTTTACTCAGTATTTGGATCGAGTGTAATTGTCTTTAAAAATGTCGCTATTGAATGGTGTCAAACTCATGTTTGTATCGATTGTATATATGGGGAACCAATACTATAATAAAGATATAGAAAGAAAGTAACCAACTAATATGGTCTTAGTAACAAGCAGAAGCTTAAAGCAAAGAAAGGATATGATAAATTGGAATTACTACAAAAAAAGAATATATTTACGAATTGTAAGGCAAAAGAAAAAGAATCAGTTATCAGAGAAATGGGTCAGATATTATGCGATAGTGGATATGTGGATGAAAGTTACATTGAAGCTATGCTTCAAAGAGAAAATACATTTTCAACGAATATAGGTAACGGAATCGCAATTCCACATGGTGTGGAAGAAGCAAAGAAAAACATTAAAAAATCAGGTATTGCAGTTATGGTTTTCCCTGAAGGTACACTATGGAATGATGAATTAGTGAACGTAGTAATTGGGATTGCTGGTATGGGTGATGAACATCTTGATGTACTTGCAAATATAGCAGATAAATTATCAACAGAAGAAGCTGTGAAAAATCTAATTAACAGCAATGAAGAAGAAATCTATCATATTTTTACAGGTAAGGAGTGAGGCGAATGATAATAACAGTTACCATGAATCCTGCTATTGATAAAACAGCGGACTTAGAACGTTTTGAACGTGGTGGACTGAATCGATTAAAGAATGTAATCGTAGATGCAGGAGGAAAAGGAATTAATGTTTCCAAAACAATAAAAGAGCTTGGCGGAGAAACCATTGCAACTGGTTTTGTTGGAGGTAGCGGTGGAGTATTAATTCAAAGAGTACTAAAAGAACAAGGCATCCAGTCTGACTTTATCGAAATAAAAAATGAAGTTCGTACCAATCTTAAGGTAGTGGAAACAGATGGATATGTGACAGAGTTAAATGAACCAGGGCCTGTTGTATCGGATGAAGAGTTGGAACAATTGAAGGCGAAATTGTTAAGCTATGCTAATGAAGATGCGTTATTTGTTCTTGCAGGTAGTATTCCAAATGGCGTTAGTAAAGATATCTATAAAACGTTAATACTACAGTTAAGAGAAAAAGGTGCAAAAGTATTTCTTGACGCGGATGGTGAATTGTTCATTAATTCCTTGGAGGCTAAACCAGATATTATTAAGCCAAACCGTTCTGAGCTAGAAGAGTATTTTCACAAGGATTATAGAGTGGACGAAGAAGAACTTATATGGATGGGGCAGAAATTACTTGAGAAGGGGATTGGTATGGTTGCAATTTCCCTTGGTCAAATGGGTGCATTATTTTTAACACCAGAGAAAGTAATCCGTTGTCCAGGTATTAAAGTAGAAGCACATTCCACAGTTGGTGCTGGAGATGCAATGGTAGCAGCATTATCATACGGCATTAATCAGGGTCTTCCATTAGAAGAATGTCTTAAATTAGGTATTGCAACCTCAGCAGGTGCGGTAACAACAAAAGGAACAAAACCACCAAAAAGAGAACTAGTAGATGAGTTATTACAAAAGGTTCAAGTAGTAGCTTTATCATAAGATAAAAACAAACAAATGATTAAGGATACAAGATTACTGTGAATTAAAAAACATAATTCACATCTTTATTTGAACGTGCGCCTTGCGCACAGATAGGAGTTAATATGAAAACAAGAGCGGTTAGAATGTATGGAATGGATGATTTAAGATTAGAGGAATTCGAATTACCAGAAATAAAAGACGACGAAATATTAGTAAAAGTAATTAGCGACAGCATATGTATGTCTACTTATAAATTAGTAAAACAAGGTAAAAATCACAAACGTGCTCCACAAAACATAGATACCAACCCAATTATTATTGGTCATGAATTTTCGGGAGATATTGTTAAAGTTGGAGTAAAATGGGCAAATCAATTTAAAGCTGGTCAAAAATTTGCACTTCAACCAGCACTAAACTATAAAGGAAGTCTAGCGTCCCCTGGTTATTCTTACGAATTCTTTGGAGGAGCTTGTACTTACTGCATCATTCCTCAAGAAGTTATGGAACTTGGATGTTTACTAAACTATGATGGAGAAAGCTACTTTGAAGCATCTCTTGGCGAACCAATGAGTTGTATTATTGGAGGCTACCATGCTAATTATCATACGAACAAGCAGAACTACAATCATGAAATGGGAGTAAAAGCTGGTGGTAACTTATTAGTTATGGGTGGATGTGGTCCAATGGGACTTGGAGCAGTAAGTTATGGAATGTGTATTGAAAACAAACCAAAGAGATTAGTGGTAACAGATATAAGCGATGATCGTATTGAAAGAGCACGCGAAGTTATTTCAGAAGAAGCAGCTGCAAAAGAAGGAATTGAATTAATCTATGTAAATACGCAAACCATGAAAAATCCAATTGAGGAATTAATGGCATTAACAGATGGTCATGGATATGATGATGTGTTTGTTTATGTACCAATTCGCCAAGTTGCTGAAATGGGAGATGCTTTATTAGCATTTGATGGTTGCATGAATTTCTTTGCAGGACCAACGGATAATCAGTTTAAAGCAGATATTAATCTTTATAATGTTCATTATACTAGTACTCATATTTTAGGTACAACAGGTGGAAATACAGACGACTTAATCGAAGCGATAGATTTATCTTCTAAGAAATTAATTGAGCCTGCGGTTATGGTTACACATGTTGGTGGTATTGATAGTGTTGCAGAAGCTACATTAAATCTACCTAAGATTCCAGGTGGAAAGAAATTAAACTATATGCAGTTTGATATGCCGTTAACTGCAATAGATGATTTTGAAGAGTTAGGAAAAACAGATCCATTATTCCAGAAACTTTCTGAATCATGCAAACGTCATAAGGGACTATGGAATACAGAAGCTGAAAAGATTTTATTTGAGCATTTTGGAGTGTAACAAGGAGGAAATAATATGGTAAGTCAAACAATCACGGTAAAAAATGCATCAGGTATTCATGCTAGACCAGCAAGTGAGTTAGTAAAAGTATGTACGAAGTGCGATTCTGATATCATAATTGCTGTTGGAGAAAGAAGATTAAATCCTAAGAGTATACTTAACTTAATGGCTGCAGCAATACGTTGTGGTACAGAAATTGTTGTTGAGTGTACAGGTGAAACAGAAGAAGAAGATTTAAAGAAGATCATTGATGCCATCGAAGGTGGATTAGGAGAATAGTGGAGGCAATCATATGAAGGCCATAAAGGTAGAGAAAACTGTTTCAAGAGGTATTGTAATTGGGAAAGCTTATCTGGTTGAAAAACCTATTTTAAAGGATACCTTTGGTATATTGGAAGAAGTGGATATACCAAAGGAAATTATCCGATATGAAAATGCGGTGAAGCATGCCCAAACAGATTTAGTGGAATTAGCGAAAACCAACAATGTATTTGAAGCCCATTTAGAAATGGTCAAAGATATAACATTATATGAGGGTGTAGTAACGAAAATAAAAGAAGAGAAACTAAGTGCAGAGGGTGCGCTAGATGTAACCGCTGCCGAGTTCATACAGATATTTGAATGTATGGATGATGAGTATATGCGCGAGAGAGCCGCTGATATAAAAGATATTCGCCATCGATTAATGTGCGAGCTACAGGGTGTTAAGGTTAATATATTTGATGGTATTAAGGAACAGGTTATTCTGATTGCAGAGGATCTAACTCCATCTGATACTGCTAGCTTAGACCTAAGTAAAATTCTTGGGTTTATCACTCAAGATGGTGGTGTTACTAGTCATGTATCCATCATGGCAAAAGGTTTAGGAATACCAGCATTAGTTGGTGTTACAGATATCTTAAACCAAGTGAAGCATGATGATATGATTATTATGGATGCAGGGGCTGGAAACATAATTCTTAATCCAGAGAAAGAAACCATTGTAAGATATGAGAAATTACAAGAAGAGTTACGGATCAAGCAAGAAGAGTTAGCTAAGATTGATGATCTTCCAACTGTTACACAGGATGGAAAGAGCGTTCATTTATGTGTAAATGTGGGTAGTGTGCAAGATATTAAAAAGGCACTGGAATATAATATGGATGGTGTTGGATTATTTCGAAGTGAATTTCTTTATATGGATAATAATCATTTTCCAACAGAAGAAGAACAATACCAAGTCTATAAAGAATCCGTTCAATTATGTGGTAAGGAATTGACCGTTCGAACCCTGGATATCGGTGGAGACAAAGAATTATCTTATTATGAATTCGAGAAGGAAGAAAATCCATTTTTGGGTTGGAGAGCAATTCGTATATCCTTAGAGTTGGTGGATATGTTTAAGACACAATTACGTGCTATCTTGCGCGCAAGTGCCTTTGGAACAATACGAATTATGTTTCCTATGATTATATCCATGGAAGAGTTATTGGATGCCAAAGCAATATTAAAGGAATGTATGGAAGAACTAAATAATCAGAATCTTGCATTTGATGAAAAGATTCATGTGGGTATGATGATAGAAACACCTGCATCTGTTTTATTGGTTGAGGATTTTGCAAAGGAAGTTGATTTCTTTAGTATTGGAACCAACGATTTGACACAGTACCTCCTTGCAGTTGATAGAGGGAATAAGAAAATATCTAAACTGTATAATTCATTCCATCCATCTGTGATCAGAAGCATTCAAAGAATAATTAATGCAGCACACAATAATCACATTAAAGTAGGCATGTGTGGTGAATTTGCCAGTGACGAAAAAGCGGCACAACTGTTATTAGGCTTAGGATTAGATGAATTTAGTATGTCTGCTTCGGAACTATTAAATACCAAATACATATTACGTAATTCATCATATGAAAATGCAAAAGTATTAGCCCAAAAGGCTTGTGAAATGCTAACGATACAAGATGTATATAAAGTTTTAGGTATTAACGAATAAACCAATAACTTGAATAAAAGTCATTTGACTTTTATACAATTCCATAATCTGTATCTTGTCTATTAAGTTATGAAAAATAGGCTGTTATAAAATAGTATATATTCTTTTTTAAAGACTATATTATTTTGTGACAGCCTATTTTTCATATAGTAAATATAAATAGGTTTCTCAATGTGATTTAATCACAGAATTGCATTCTAAAAAGAGTATAATAAAAGCATAGATATAGAAATAGGTAACATATATAATATAAGAATGGTAAAGGAGAATGAATTATGAGCGTATTAAAAATAACCAAGGAAAATTTTGAAACAGAAGTTTTAAATTCAGATAAGCCAGTACTGTTAGATTTTTGGGCATCCTGGTGTGGACCATGTAGAATGGTTGCCCCAACCATTGAGGAAATAGCAGAAGAAACAGAACATTTTGCAGTTGTAGGTAAAATAAATATCGACGAAGAACAAGAATTGGCCAAGAGCTTTAAAGTAATGAGTATTCCTACACTTGCGGTGATAAAAAATGGAAAGCTGGTTCAAAGTGTGGTTGGTGTTCAGACAAAAAAAGCAATTTTATCTATGATGCAATAAAGAAAACAATGCTACAGGAGGGGTCGTAATGTGATCCCTTCTATTTTTTTATTAAAGTAGTGAAAATACGAAAAAGTATAGAAATATAAAAAAGTATAGTTTATAATTTACTTTTTAAGGTTAAATTTCGTCCAGTTTTGTGGTACTCTATAACTATAGAGAGGGTGTCATAAACTATGAAAATAAAATTGTATGATAGGTTTAGCGAAAGGCTAGATGACATTAAAATCAAGAAAAAATTAGTTATACTTTTTATATTCTGTGTATTACTTCCAGTTGTTTCCATGGATTTTGTTTTATTTGGTATCTTGACTAAGAATTCAGAACATGAAAGCTTAAATGAAATGCAGAGTACGGTACAAAGATTAGAATATAATTTATCGAAGATGATTGAATCAGCACAAAATGTCGCTCAACAATTTAGGAAAGACAAAGTGCTAAATGATTTCTTAAATACGACGTATCAAGATAATCTGGATTATTATGAGAATTATAACCGATTGATGAAAGACAATGTATTCAGTTATTATTATGAGTCTGAATCCGTATATAAAATATCAATCTTTACCAATAATAATTCCGTTACAAGAAGCAGTTCTTTTTATACGATTGCAGAGGCAGAGAATGAAGAATGGTATAAACATTTAGTTGACCAAAGATCAAAAGATATGACACTACATACGTATTACAGCAATAGTACCATACGAGCACCGTTTAATGATGTTACACATAGGAAAATTTCCATTGTGTCTAGACTGAATAATTATGGTGGACTTGTGAAGTTTCTAAAGGTGGATATTAGTTATTATGATATGCAAAGGCTTGTATTTAACGAAAAGTCTGCACAAGATATTATTATTACTAGAGGTGAAGATATTTTGTTTGATACCAGAGGCTCCAGGCTAGAATATTTACCAATTGAAACCTTGAAACCACTAAATGATAAGTTACTGAAAGTTCAACGTAATATAAAATTTATAGATGAAGATTGGAATATAATTGTAATTCGTAATAAGTCAAATTTCTGGGATACTTATGAAGCAAATCAGAACTTGATTCGGTTTACTATTTTAATAAATCTATTATTACCTAGTATCGTAATTATTCTCATTGGTTCATCTCTATCCCGGAGAGTCAAATTAACGGACAAGTATTTAAACAAAGTGAAGAACGGACAATACGAATGCATTGATTGTTATGAGGGAAAAGACGAAATTGGTAAAATGATTGGTAGCTATAATATTATGGTTAACAGAGTGAGAGAACTAATTGAAGTTGTGCTAAAGGGAAAAACAGAACGACAAGCACTTGAACTTGCCAAGAAACAGGCTGAGTTAAATGCATTGCAAAGCCAGGTGAATCCTCATTTTATGTTTAATGCTCTAGAAAGCATTCGGATGAAAAGTCTTGTTAATGGTGAGAAAGAAACAGCGGATATCATTGGCGAATTGGCAATGCATATGAGAAGTACCATACGTTGGGAAGTTGATTTTGTTACGATACAAGACGAGATGGCATTTATTAAAAGTTATCTTCAAATTCAGAAATATCGTTTTGGGGATCGATTGGAATATTCCCTGCATGTTCAAAAAGAATGTGAACAATTGCGTATACCAAAGTTTGGGATTTTAACCTTCGTTGAAAATTCTTGCGTTCATGGAATTGAGAAAAAGATAGAAGGTGGCAATGTAAACGTAATTGTGATGAAAGATGGGGACAAAATGCATGTGGAGATTATGGATAACGGTATGGGCATGGAAGCAGATAAATTGGAGGAACTAAGAAATAATCTGGATTCAGCTTCTGTAGAACAGATTATGTTAGGTGGGAGTATAGGTATTATGAATGCGTTTATAAGACTTAAAATGTATTATCAAGACAAAATAGAATGTCAGATAGATAGTAAAGTAAATGAAGGTACCGATGTATATTTTACAGTATCATTGTAAAGGGTGGGGAAATAGTAGAATGATAAAAGTAATGATAATTGATGATGAGCCATTTATTCGAGAAGGGCTGAAAGTAATTATAGACTGGGAAATGTATGGATTTCAAGTGTGTGAAGAAGCGGGCAATGGAAATGAAGCCATAGAAAAGTTAGGGAATTCAGATATAAACTTAGTGATCGTTGATATTCGAATGCCTCAAATGGATGGTTTAGAATTTATCCGTTATGTTAGAGAAAATATAAAAAGTAAAATAAAATTCATTGTATTAAGTGGTTATAGTGACTTTGATTATGCAAAACAAGCAATTAGGCATAATGTTTCGGATTATTTACTGAAGCCATTACAAGCCAGCGAGTTAATTGCTGCGTTAGAAAAGGTGAAAGATAAATTCTTGGAAGAAGAAAGCAATGAGCAGATTGTTCATGAATTATGGGATTCAAGGATAAAGAATTCGCTTCAAAAATTATTACTGGGAATTGGTAATGATAAGAATCTTATGCTAGTAAGAGATCATCTTGAATTCTCAAAGAATATGAGATACACATTTCTGCGTATGGAATATATGGATCATAACCAAACTATAAGCAATTTAGTGAAAGCGGATGAGGTAGCAAAAGTTCGGGACTTGCTTAGTAAAATCAGTTGCGAGAAAGATTTCTACTTAATGGACCCATCGGTGGTTAACGACTATACAATTGAATTAGGTATCTTGTTATTAAATTCCAAAGATAATGCAAGAGATGTGTTCATATTAGAAACAGTACATAAAAGTCTTAATGAGAATCAGAATTTTAAATATAACTTTTATGTGGGAGTACAAGTTGATGCCGTTGACAACTTGTATTTAAGTTATAAAACTGCTCAAAAAGCCAGTGTGAATCAAGTAATCAGTGGCGGGAATGCTGAAGTTTGCTGTTACAATGAGTATAAGAAAAAAGAATCAATTCGCTATACGGTTTCTTATTCGAAGATAGAAAAATTAATACAATATGTGAAAGAAAATCAAAGAGATAAAATAAAAGAATCCATTCAGACTATTTTTTGTGATTTTCAAGACGGCTTAGTGGAATTGGAATTAATACAAACCAATGTCCGTTTTATACTATATAGTATAGTAGATATGGCCATTGATTCTCTAGGAAGATTAGAACAGGAAGAAATTTCACAGTATTTAAATTCAAATTTAATTGAACAAATTGCATATCGTGCTAATATAGATTCCTTTATTGAAACGGTTGTGGAATTTGCTGATTATCTATATCAACTAAAGAATTATTCTTCCGCAGTTGTCTTAACAAAGGTGAATAAAGAAATTGAAGAACATTACATGGAAAACCTTAGTTTAAAGAGTTTAAGTAAGAAATACTATATCAATAATGTCTATTTAGGCCAAGTCTTTAAAAAAGAAAAGGGCATGTCCTTTAAAGAGTACTTAAATAAAGTAAGAATTGATAAAGCAGCAGAAATGCTATTGTATGGGAATGAGCGAATCTATACCATTGCTGAGAAAGTTGGATATCAAAATCCAGATTATTTTATTAGTAAATTTGTACAGGTAAAAGGTACGACACCTCACCAGTATCGACTTAAAAAGGCGATAAACCTTCATTCATAAATCAAAACCGTAATAAGTATAGAAATCATAAACATAAGGGCATTTTATATTCAGTTTTTGGGATGAATACAAAATGCTTTTATGATATTCTAATGAAAAATAACAAGGAGAAAGGTATTATATTATGGGTAGTTATAGGAATCTTTTTAGTGAAATTGGAATCTCTGAAGCAGACATTGAAAAAAGAGTTATGGATACGTTCCAGACCTTATTTTACGGATCAGAGGAAGAACGAATCTATCATGAAGCAGGTCAAGATATGGCTTATATGGAGGACACAGGGAATCATGATGTTAGAACAGAAGGAATGTCATATGGTATGATGATGTGCGTTCAACTGGATAAAAAAGAGGAGTTTGATCGTTTATGGAAATGGGTTAAAACCTATATGTGGATGGAAGAAGGTGAAAATGCCGGTTACTTTGCTTGGTCTTGCAGTGTTGACGGAACAAAAAATGCATATGGGCCAGCACCGGATGGGGAAGAGTTTTTTGCTATGGCATTGTTCTTTGCTGCAAAACGTTGGGGTGAAGGTCAAGGTATTTTTGATTATTCAACACAGGCGAAAGATATTTTAAAAGAATGTGTACATAAGGGTGAGAATGGTATTGGAAAGCCTATGTGGGAACCAGCTAATAAATTAATTAAATTCATAACGGAATGTGATTTTAGTGATCCATCTTATCATTTACCACATTTTTATGAATTATTTAGCAGATGGGCAAATGAAGAGGATAGGTTGTTCTGGAAAGAAGCAGCAAAAGCCAGCAGAGAGTATTTAAAAAAGGCTTGTCATCCGGTTACAGGATTAAGTGCAGAATATGCAGAGTATGATGGAACTCCTTGCGTGAAATGGAATGAAGGGGAAAATCGTCATGATTGGTTTTATAGTGATTCCTATCGAACCATTGCGAATATCGGACTGGATTATGAATGGTTTGGTGTGGAACCGAAAGAACGAGAGATTGCCAATCATTTGCAAGCATTTTGCTATGAAACATTAGGTGGTGTTATGGATGGTATTTATCATATCGATGGAACTGTAATCGAAGGCAAAGCATTACACCCAGTTGCAATTATTGCAACCAATGCACAGGCCTCCTTAGCTGCTGACGGGGCATATGCAAAGCAAGCGGTACAAGATTTTTGGAATACACCGTTACGTAAGGGAGATAGGAGATACTATGATAATTGTTTGTACTTTTTTGCTTTGCTTGCATTAAGTGGAAGGTATCAAATTTGGGAGTGATGTAATGATGCACAAATATAGTTTTAAATATAATCTATAACTATAAATAAATAACAAATGATTTTGTAAAAAACCCAATTAAATTTAGAAATGTGAATAAATTACAACTATTATATTAAGTTTGTATGGATGTAACATACAAATGTCAGTGATATGATTAAGTTACAAAAATATATGGGAGGTAACAAAATGAGAAACACGAAAAGATTCTTAGCAACATTGCTTGTACTAGCAATGACAGCATCCACATTAATTGGTTGCCAGACTAAGTCAGATTCTTCAAAAACATCTGCATCTGTAGACACTGGGGATAGTAAATCGGAAGAGGGTAAGGAAAAAGCAATCAGAGAATACTCTCTGTTTGTAGCGGTTGCTGGAAAAGAAGTTCCAGAAGATAATAGGATGCTACAAAAAGTAACAGAAAAAATTGGTGCAAAAGCGAAAGTAACATGGTTAACTGGACAGACTGATAAAGAACGTGTCGGTGTCATGATAGCAGGTGGAGATTATCCAGATTTAATCGTTGGTGGTACTGCAACTCCAGACTTAGTAAGTGCAGGCGCTTTAATACCATTAGAAGATAAATTAGACAAATATCCAAATCTTAAGAACTTTAGAACTGAAGCAGAATGGAACATGGTAAAAGGAGCTGGAAACGGCCATATTTATTACATACCTATATTTGGAAAAGCCAATATAAAATCCATGCAGACCAAACAAAATGACGAAGCATTCTGGATTCAGAAAAGAGTGTTAAAATGGGCTAACTATCCACAGCTTAAAACAGTGGATGAATACTTTAAACTGATTCAAGATTATCTAGCAGCAAACCCTACATCAGAAGATGGACAAAACAATATTGGATACGAAATTCTTTGCCATGAATGGAGATGGTTCTGTTTAGAAAATGTATCACAGTTCCTAGCAGGATATCCTAACGATGGTGCAGCTATCGTTAACATGGAAACTAATGAAGCTAAAAATTATGATGATATTCCAGAAGCAGAAGCTTATTATAAGAAATTAAATGAAATGTATAATGCAGGAGTAATTGATCCAGAAGCATTTACTATGTCATATGATCAATATATTGCAAAATTATCAACCGGACGTGTCCTTGGTATGGTTGATCAGGGATGGGATTTCCTAGATGCTGAACAGTCATTGATTGCACAAGGGAAAGAAGATTGTACTTATGTACCTCTTGGGTTAACTCTTGATGGAACAACAGCAACGAAATACTTTACACCATCAGCATTTAATTCAGGTGATGGTATTGCTATTACAACAAGCTGTAAAGATGTAGATGGTGCATTACAGTTCTTAAATGATTTACTTGCTAGTGATGTTATGGCTATGCGTAATTGGGGTGAAGAAGGCGTAGATTATAGCGTAGACGAAAACGGAAAATTCTACCGTAGTGAAGAACAAAGAGCAAATGCGGAAGATCCAGACTTTGAAAATCAAAACTTTATTAATAAATATTACAGCTATATTCCTGGTTATGAAGGTCTCCTAGAGGATGGAATTAATGCAGTAAGACCAGACCAACAACCAGAAGAATTTAAGGCTACTTTAAAAGATATCGATAAAGAAATTCTAGCTGCTTACGGATATGAAAAATGGACTGACTTTTTAACCTACACAGAAGATATAGGACCATGGTATCCAATTTACACAGCAAAGAATACTTGGGAAGCAAGTTCTGATGCATTTATAGCATCACAGAAAATGGAAGAAGTAAAACGTGAATGGTTACCAAAGGTTATTATGTCAAAACCAGGGGAAGTTGATAGCACTTGGGATCAATATATGGAAAAATATCATAATGATACAAACTATAAAGTATTTGAACAAAAAATGACTGAGGAAGTAGCTAAAAAAGTTGCAATCGCAGAAGGAAAGAATTAGTAATACATAAAAGAAAAGAAGTGTTTGCTGGCTTCTAATTGCAATCACTTCTTTTTTTTAGGATAAATCGGATTAATTTTTACGAACGAAGGGCAAGGTTAAGCAAAAATGCGTGTTTAACCATTGATTTATGACAATAGAAAGTTCGCGACGCGTGCTTTCTATCGTTTGTATGCTGGACGCAGCCGGCAGATGGGATAAAAATGAGTAGAAAAAAGAATGAATCTCAAATAAATGCGGTATCCAATCCGCAATCAAGCTTAGGTAAACGACTATATAAACAGAGAACATTGGTACTAATGTCATTACCATTTCTGATCTATGTATTAATCTTTAATTATGTTCCGTTGGTTGGATGGGTGATGGCGTTTCAAAAATTCAAACCAGGTAGAAGCTTTTTTGATCAAGAGTGGGCTGGTTTATTCCAATTTAAATTATTGTTTCAAGATGAAACATTTTTAAATGTTATCAGAAATACTCTCGCAATGAGCTTAATTAATTTATTTTTGGGTTTTGTTACTGCCATAGGTTTGGCAATTCTGTTAAATGAAGTAAAGCAGATGTTTTCAAAAAAAGTGGTTCAGACCATTTCATATATGCCGCATTTCTTATCTTGGATTATTGTTACTGGTATCGTAATGGATGTTTTATCACCAGAGACTGGTATTATCAATCAGGTACTAATGGGATTAAATATTATAGATAATCCAATCAACTTTTTCTCCAAGGTACACTATTTTTGGGGGATTGTAGGATTATCGAATGTGTGGAAAGAAACAGGATGGAACAGTATTATATATCTAGCAGCGATTACTGCTATTAGTCCTGACTTATATGAAGCAGCATCTATTGATGGTGCAAACCGCTTCCAAAAGATCATGAATATTGTATTGCCTGGTATAAAGCCTACTATTTTCATCTTATTAATTATGAATATCGGAAATATCTTAAATGCTGGTTTTGAAGTTCAGTATTTATTGGGAAATGGTATGATACAGAAGGTGTCTCAGACAATTGATATCTATGTTCTAAAGTATGGTATTAGTATGAATAATTTCTCATTAGCTACCGCAGCTGGTATTTTCAAAAGTGTGATTAGTATATTACTAATCGTAATTGCCAATAAAGCTGCAGCAGCTGCAGGGGAAGAAAGATTATTTTAAGGAAAGGAGGAAGTAATATGAAAAAGAATAAAAGTGGAGTGCATTACAAGCAATCAATTGGTGGAGTGGCTTTCGATGTTGTAAAATGGCTTATCTTAATTATCTTCGTGGTTGTAACCATATATCCTATCATTAATACCTTAGCAGTGTCGTTCAATGAAGGGCTTGATACCATTAGGGGTGGAATATATCTTCTTCCGCGTAAATTTACCTTGAAGAATTACACTACTATCTTACAAAAGGATTCCTTACGTCAGGCAGCCTTTATCACTGTTTCAAGAACAGTCATCGCGACCTTTTTACAATTATTTGTAACGGCTATGCTTGCTTATATTGTTAGTCGCAAGGATTTTATATTTAAAAAACAGCTTACAATATTATATGTATTAACTATGTATATAAGTGCGGGGCTAATCCCTGGATATCTTTTAATTAAAGAATTAAACCTGTTGAATAATTTTTGGGTGTATATTATTCCAGGTATGGTTAGTGCCTTCAATATGATTGTAATTAGAACTTTTATGAATGGAATACCGGATAGTTTAGCGGAATCAGCAGAAGTTGATGGAGCAGGTCATATGAGAATATTTCTTCAAATAATCTTGCCGCTTTGTAAGCCTGTTTTAGCAACGGTTGCTTTATTTATTGCAGTATATCAATGGAATTCATGGTTTGATGCAATGTTGTATAATTCATTCAATGATAAATTAACAACTTTGCAATATGAACTTATGAAATTGTTAGCATCAGTAACGAATCAAGGTGGTAGTGTGGAGACAATTAAAAACGGTGGTGCTATGGTAACACCAATGTCTGTGCGAGCTGCTACTACAATCGTTACTTCGATTCCGATCGTATGCTTATATCCATTCTTGCAACAGTACTTTGTAGCTGGTCTTACTGTAGGTGGGGTTAAAGAATAAATACAGTATTTTACCATACATAAGACAAAGTGAGGGAAGTCAATGAAACAGAATAAGAAGATACAGAATAAGATAAAACGAAACATATCAAACCAGATTAGTACGAAATTAATTGGCATTTTCATGATTCCGGTTGCATTTATAATTCTTCTAGGCATTGTTTCCTATTCAACCGCATCTAACAGTATAACCAGTAATTTTGAAAAAGCCACCTTAACCACCCTTGATATGATGAGCAATTACTATTCATATGGTCTTAAAAAACAAGAGGATAAGGCGCTTGAATATGTTATGAACAATGAGTTTCGTGAATATTATGGTGGCTATTATAAAGATGATCAGAATGCAGATTTGTCTCAGGTTAAAAAATTAGCTGCTACCATAAGTACTGCAGTAGGTCTTGATAATGATGTGAGTAATATTTATTTTCTTGGTGAAAACGAAAAGAGCATTGTTGGATCCGAGATTATGTCAAATGATTTTTATCAGCAAGTAACAAAAGAGGGGGAGCTGAAAGACTTCATTGAAGCTGGAAAAACAGAAACATGGATAGGTAAACACACTATTTTAGACAAAGAATTGGATTCTGGTGAGAACCAATACGCTATTTCATTAGTTCGCCCTATATTGAATCCGAATAATAAGAAGGTAGGCTTACTACTTTGGGATATTTCCAATGATTTTATTAATGAAACACTGAAGGAAAGTAATTTACCTGAAGGTAGTATGGCTGGTTTTATAACAAAAGATGGAAGAGAAATTTTATATACAGAAGATCAATCAGACTTTTCATTTCTAGATAATGGATTGAATCCATGGAGTAAAGAGAAAGAGGAAGGTGGATTTCAGTATATTAATGTTAAGGGAGAACCATATTTATTTTTGTTTTCTCCAGTGGAAGGTGTAGATGCCTATACCTGTGCAGTAGTGGATAAATCAATTTTAACCAAGAATTTAGATAAAGTGAAATGGATTACAATTATCATTGTTTTAATATCTGCAAGTGTAGCAATTATTGGGGCAGGATACTTAGCAAACAGTATTAAAGATGCGATTAAAAAGACCAATATTGCTCTAAAAGCAAGTGGGGAAGGAAACTTGACCCAGGCTGTAAAATTGAATCGTAAGGATGAATTTGAGCTGTTAGGAAATGGAATCAATAAGATGATAACAAATATGCGTAATCTTATCTTTCAAATGCAAGAAACTGGAGAAAAAGTTTCAGCATCATCTGAGGAACTTGCAACAACTTCACAAATCTTAGTGCAGACTACACAAGGTATTCATAATGCAATTGTTGATATCGAAGGTGGAACCAATGAACAGGCGAAAGAATTAGAGTATTGTTACGCGCAGATGAATGAATTATCAGAACAAATTCTTGACGTGTATTCAAGAACAAAAGATATTGTTGATTCTTCTAATCAGACAAAGGATGTCATTAAATATGGAATTGAAACAGTAGATCATTTGGGTGAGCGAGCGAAAACAACAACAGCAATTACCAATGAAGTAATTAAGCATGTACAGGAGCTGAATAATGAGTCAGAATCTATATCATCGATTATTACTACAATAAAAGAAATTGCTACGCAAACGAATTTATTATCGTTAAATGCAGCAATAGAAGCAGCTAGAGCCGGAAGTGCTGGCTTAGGGTTCTCAGTGGTTGCTGATGAAATCAGAAATCTTTCAGAAAGAACGAAAGAATCTGTCAATGAAATTGCAACCATTATTGAATACATTCAATCTCTGACCAAATTGACAACTAATAATGCAAAAAAAGCAGAACAGGAAATGAATAATCAGGATAAGGTTATTCATGATACAATTAATGCATTTGGGAATGTTGGAACTTACGTAGAAAAATTAATTGAGAATATGAATCGAATTAACCACGGAGTTGAAATTATAACGCAGAAGAAAGATACAACGCTGAATTCATTGGGAAGTATATCAGCAACTTCTCAACAGACGTCTGCATCAGCGACGGAACTTATGACGTCGGCACAGGAACAAGTTATTGCTGTAAATACATTAAATAATGCAGCAGGACAATTAGATAAAGATTCCGTTTCGTTACGAGAAACCATACAAATATTCCAAGTTTAAGATTAACCATCCAATGAATTGAATCAGGTAATAAAAGGGTTCTAGAATGTTTCTAGAACCTTTTTTCGTGGCTTAGTCTTCTATGGAGATACCCTTATTTCATGATGTTGTTCATTGACAGATGTGGTATAATATAGAAAAATTAATGGCACTATAAACTTATCAATTGAGGTATGTGTGTTGAAAACGAAGATTCTTCTTAATGAAGATGAAAAGAAAAGATTAGAATAGGAGATAAATATGTTAAAGAACAGAAGATATTTTTCTGTTTTATATATTGTGTTAATTACATTGTTGATGGTGGGATGTAAGTCTGATTCTATAGCATCTGTCCCTGAAATAATTGATTCAGGCGAGGATATTAGTATTTTTGTGGCTACAGATATTCACTATTTAGCGACAGGACTAAATGATCATGGGAAAGCTTTTGAGACTTATTTTGCCGCAGGTGATGGAAAACAATTAAATTATGTTGATGAAATTTTTAGTTCATTTATGCTTGACATTGAAATGAAAAAACCGGATATCCTGGTCATTAGTGGAGACTTAACGAATAATGGGGAAAAAGAGAGTCACATGAACATGGCATCAAAATTAGCCAATATCGAAAAGAAAACAGGGACACGTGTCTTTGTAATTCCAGGAAACCATGATATACAGAATCCATGGGCTAGAGGTTTTCAAGGAGAAGAGCAGTATATAACAGATAGTATTAGTGCGAATGAATTTGCAAACATATATAATGAGTTTGGTTATGGGGAAGCTGTTGTTCGAGATGAATCATCGTTAAGCTATTTGGCCAAACCATCAAAAGATGTATGGCTATTAATGCTTGATACAAGTGTTTACAAGAATAATTACAAATATGGTTCGCCTGCAACCTTTGGTGAAATAAGCGAGGAAACATACAACTGGATTAGAGAATGTAGTGGGTTAGCTAAAAAAAGTAATGCCAAAATTGTTACGGTCATGCATCATAATTTATTGGATCACAATATGGTTCTTAATTATGGTTTTACGCTAGATGATAACGAAGAAGCGATAAAGGTATTCAAAGAATGCGGAATTAATTTGGTTTTAAGTGGACACATTCATATGCAGGATATAAAATCGACGAAAGAAGAATCGGATCCAATCTATGATATTGCTACAAGTTCCCTAGCTGTCTATCCAGTGCAGTATGGAATATTAAAATACCAACCCACACAAGGATTTGATTATAGTACATCCCAGGTTGATGTTGAGGGATGGGCAGAAAAAGTGAGAAAAAAGGACAATAACTTACTTAACTTCATAGAATACAACAGAGAATTCTTTTCCAATACTTCTTATCAAAAAGCGTATGACAGTTTAACCGAGGTAGGGATCTACAAGGAAGAAGATAAAAAACTAATGGCTGAAACAATGAGCCTGTTAAATCTTAATTATTTTGCAGGGACAACAAGTTCAGTCAGAGATCGAGTAGTAAAAACCAAAGGATATAAACTATGGAGAAAAGCATCAGAACCAGAAACGCTTACCAATTATGTAAATAGTATGGTTTATACGTATGGCATTGATAATGATAACAAATTATTGATTCCGAATTGAGGTTAGGATTAAAAAAACAAGTCATCTACACGGTGTAGCGGACCTGTTTTTCAAAAGAAGGTTGATTGAACAAGATTTATCCGGTTTTGTCAACCTTCTCTTTTGGGCTAGATGCTCATTAACCAGTTGGATTGGAAAACCGAGATACGGATGAATTGCGAATCTGAATACCAGTTATCTCCTCTGCTGTAGTAAGATGAGTCGGAGTATCACATATGATAGTATTATCAGACAAGACAGCAACTCGGTCGCAAATTCCCAGAATTTCATCTACATCAGAGGATATATAGATGATACCGGCTTTTTTCTTCACCATATCACCAATAAAGTTATAAATATCAATTTTACTAGCGATATCAATACCTCGTGTTGGTTCGTCTAATATAAAGATTTTGGCTCGGCTCATCAGCCATTTTGCAATAATAGTTTTCTGAAGGTTACCACCGCTATAAGCAAGCATGCTTTTACCATGAACGTTTGGAACCTTTATTTTGGTAATGTAATCAGTAACCGTCTGTTTCATATAATCATAATTAATAATTTCATTTCTAGAAAATCTATGTAGAGAAGGAAAAGCTACATTCTCATCAAAATTCATCTCTTTAAAAATGGAATCTTCAAAATGATCTTCTGGTATCAGTGCAATTCCGTTTTGAATCGCTACACGAGGACTGGTTAGTTGGATTAGTTTTCCATTCAAAAAAATCTGCCCAGTATATTTTGTCATACCGAATAAGCAGTTAGCCAGTAGGCTTCTTCCAGAGCCAGCTAGTCCAGTAATTCCTAATATCTCACTTTCCCTAAGCTGTAGATTAATATTAGACAACTTATCTTCAAAATTCAAATTTGACACATTTAAAAGTAGATTGCCTTTGGGAAGCTTTATTTTGGGATAACATTCTTTCAAATGTGTACCTGTGAGTAAATGAATGATTTCATCCTCATTGGTTTCTTTTTTTATCTTAGTACCTGCTATCGTTCCATCTTTAATAATAGTGATTCGATCACCAATTGCCATTACATCATCAATGCGGTGTGTAATATAGAATATTCCGGCTCCACGCTCCTTGATTGTGTTAACAATCCGGTACAAAAGTTCACGTTCACTAGAAGTTAGCGCAGCAGAAGGTTCGTCTAAAATAATTACCTTGGCTTCAGAAATATAGGCCTTGCAGAATTCAATAATCTGCTTTTGGGCTAGTCCAAGTGTACGGACAGTATCGTCTGTTTTGATGGGTAGATTTAATTCATGAATTAAATCTAAAAACTGTTTGTTTAGTTTTTCAAAATCTATTGTGTGTAGTAATTTGTTTTTATAGGGTAAATTGTGAAAAAATAGATTCTCCGCAATACTAAGATCATCCAACAGCATTGCATGTTGCTGTATGAAAATTAACTCGCTGCCAGAAGAAAGGGAACTGTTTTTTTGCTCGATTAATTGCCCTTGAAAATATATATCGCCGGAATCTGGTTTGATCATTCCAGCAATCAATTCCATTAGTTTACTTTTGCCAGACCCATTTTCACCCATAATAATATGAACTTCTCCTGGATATAGTGAGATGTTAACATCTGAAATCTTAAAATTAGATACTGCCAAGTTAATATTCTTTAGATCAAGCAATGGAATATTCAAAGGAAACCTCCTAAAAATGACTAATTTTCATAAACATCTATCGAAGTAAATAGCGGAATATTTTGTGAATATATATAGTTTTTATATTGATCTTCTAAGTTGGAGTCAGTTAGAACACGATGTGCCAAGTTCAGATTACCAACGCGATAAAGAGATTTGTTACCAAAAACATTGGATGGACAAACTACAGTAACAGAGTCGGTCAACTTTATTGCTGTCTGTATCAAGGTAGCTTTTTTAGTACTGGAAACTGTCATCCCGACGGTTTCACTGAGTCCATCGATTTCTATAAAAATATGATCAAATGAAAAGTTTCTTAGGTTATCCACAGTCATCTGTCCAAATACAGCGTTGTCTTCTATGTCTCCACCTAGTAGAATCACAGTATTTGTAGTGGAACTTGTAAATGAAGTCGCAATCTGCAAGTCGTTAGTAACAATAGTAAGATTATTATGTAATGACAAAGCCTTTGCAATATAATTATTAACTGATCCATTGGTAAGCATAATGTGATCACCGTCGTTTGCAAGAAAAACAGCGGTATCGGCAATCTCCTGATATGACTGGACCATTTTAATATCATCATTGGAATCCCAGAGAGTATCCTCATCATAGTCCAAAAGAATAGCTCCACCATGGGTACGTTTCAGAAAACCTTCATTCTCAAGCTTTTCAAGGTCTCGGCGGATAGTAACCTCAGTAACATTAAGCATTTCACTTAACTTGGCTACGGATACTTTATGGTCTTTCATTAATATTTTCTTTATGATTCGTATTCTTTCGATTGCAAACATATCGGTTTCCTATCTTAAAATTAAGTGAATAGTTTTGGACAATATCACAAATTACAAGTGAAATCTTAGTTTATAATACACCATTTTGATAAAAAATACAATAATGTACTCTTTTTTAATTGAAGTTCCTATATAAAGAAAATGCTATATGCAATTTGCTTAATAAATGGGTACTTTACAATGGTATATTGGGTGATTGTGAAAGTGTATGTAAAAATTGCATAATAAACGTCAGAAAAATACAAAATTATTATTGACAATTACCGTATGGGATGTTATTATTCAAGTATACAAACAATAACGAAAAGAAAAACGAACACAAACGAACATATTCATAAAAACCTGTAAGGGGAATGTGTAATATGTTACAAAATGAAACACCATATTTTAGTGTTAACTGTAGTAAATATACAGTTCAGCATAAAACTAATTAAAAGGTATAGGGAGGATTTTTATGAAAAAAAATGTATTGGGTTTCAAAAAAGTTGTGTCATTGTTTATGCTTCTTGCTTTAACAGTATCACTTCTTACGGCATGTGCACCAAAAGCTGAGAATCAACCAGCGGCTACGGATGACACAGCAGCTACAACTGATACGGCAGCTACGGATGACGCAGCAGCTACAACTGATACAGCACCTGCAGAAGGTGGTGGACAGTACATCGGTATTTCAATGCCAACTCAGTCCAGCGAGCGTTGGATTAAAGATGGTGCAGCTATGAAAGAGGTTCTTGAAGGAAAAGGATATACTGTTGACTTGCAATATGCGGAAGATGATATTCCAACACAAAAATCTCAAATTGAAAACATGATAACAAAAGGCGCAAAAGTTTTAGTTATTGCAGCTGTTGACGGTTCTACGTTATCCGATACGTTAGATGCAGCAGCAACAAAAGGTGTTAAGGTTATTTCTTATGACCGTTTATTAGTAAATACTGATGCAGTTTCTTATTATGCAACATTTGATAACAGACGCGTTGGTCAACAACAGGCAGAATCACTTGTTGAAGGTATTAAAAAGTTAAAAGGTGATGCACCTTACAATGTTGAGTTATTTGCAGGATCACCTGATGATACGAACTCATTCTATTTCTTCCAAGGTGCTATGGATGTTCTTCAGCCATTGATCGATGACGGTACAATCGTTGTTCCTTCTGGTCAGCTTAAACAGGAAGAAGTTGGTACACTAAGATGGGATGGTGCAGTTGCACAGTCACGTATGGATGCAATTCTTGCAGCAAACTATTCTGATGGTAAAGAACTTGCTGGTGTATTATCTCCATATGATGGTATTTCCAGAGGTATTTTATCTTCCTTAACAGCATTTGGCTTATCAGGTGATAAATTACCAGTTGTTACAGGTCAAGATGCGGAAGCAGCTTCCATCAAATTAATTGTGTCAGGCGATCAATACTCTACCATTTTGAAAGATACACGTGAACTTGCAGCAGTTGCAGCAAATATGGTTGATGCAGTTCTTGCTGGTAAAGAACCTGAGATTAACGATACTGAAACATATGATAACAATGTTAAGGTTGTTCCATCTTATCTTCTTGAGCCTTTCATCGTAACAAAAGATAATTATCAAGAATTAGTTATGGATTCTGGATACCTAAAACCAGAAGATATTAAATAATTTATGTGTTAACTTAACTGCTAAAATGTCGGTTAGTAATTAGAACTAACCGACATTTTGGTATCAAGTATAGTAAGGATGCAATAAATCAGAATGTAGCACTGGTGCTAAAGGAGTGAAAATATGGAACAATATGCATTGGAAATGAGAAACATAATAAAAATGTTTCCTGGCGTCAAAGCACTAGATAACGTTAACCTTAAAGTAAAACCTTGCCAAATCCATGCACTTGTAGGTGAAAATGGAGCAGGTAAATCTACTTTAATGAATGTCCTTAGTGGTGTTTACCCCCATGGAACCTATGAAGGAGACATTGTTATTGATGGGCAAGTGTGTTCCTTTAAGAACATAAAAGATAGTGAAGCGAAAGGTGTTGCTATTATCCATCAGGAATTGGCGCTAATTCCACAGCTTTCAATCGCAGAGAATGTATTTCTATGTAATGAACAAACAGATTTTGGTGGTATTATTAATTGGAATAAAACACGTACTAAAACCCAGGAAATGATGAATAAGGTTGGATTGCATGAACATATTGATACCAAAATTAAGGATATTGGTATGGGCAAGCAACAGCTAGTTGAAATCATTAAGGCATTGGCAAAAGATGTTAAGATTCTAATACTTGACGAACCGACTGCAGCATTAAATGACGACGATTCTAAGCATTTACTTGACTTACTGCTTGAATTGAAAAAATCAGGAATAACAAGTATCATCATTTCTCATAAATTAAATGAAGTTACAAGTGTAGCAGATGAAATCACAGTGATTCGTGATGGTAAAACCATTGAAACATTAATAAAAGGTGTTGATGATATTTCAGAAAGTAGAATCATAAAAGGAATGGTTGGTCGAGAACTTGTTGACCGTTTCCCAAAACGTTCCAATCCAATTGGGGATATATGCTTTGAAGTGAAAAACTGGAGTGCATATGATACCGTAGATGAATCGAAACTAGTTCTAAAAGATATTAATATCAATACAAGAAAAGGTGAAGTGGTTGGAATTGCAGGACTTATGGGAGCTGGGCGAACTGAGTTTGCAATGAGTATTTTTGGAAGAACATTTGGCAAGAAGATTGTGGGAACTATTATAAAAGATGGGAAAGAAATACATATTAAGAATGTAAAAGATGCGATCAAACACGGTATTGCGTATACAACAGAAGATAGGAAAAATGCCGGTTTAATTTTGATCGATAATATTAAACGAAATATCAGCTTAACTGCATTCAATAAAATCAGTAAGGGAATCATTATAGATGAAAATAAAGAGATAAAGATTGCTGAGGATTTCAGAGATAAACTAAGAATCAAATCTTCCAGTATCCTTCAACGAACTGGTAACTTATCTGGTGGTAATCAACAGAAGGTTGTATTCAGTAAATGGATTTTCTCAGATCCAGATGTACTAATCTTAGATGAACCCACAAGAGGTATTGATGTTGGTGCGAAATATGAGATTTATTCCGTTATCAATGAACTAACAGCAAAAGGAAAAACTATCATATTAATATCATCAGAATTACCGGAAATATTAGGAATGAGCGACAGGGTTTATGTAATGAATGAAGGTAGAATTGTTGGGGAACTTAATGCAGACGAGGCTTCCCAAGTAAGTATAATGAATTGTATCATGCAAAGTCATCAGGAGGTGTATCATGAAGAATAAAGCAAGTACTTTGTTAAAAGGTAATATCCGCCAATATGTTATGGTGATTGCTTTAGTAGTAGTTATTATATTATTTCAAGTTTTAACCAATGGAGTTTTATTAAAACCATTAAATGTTTCAAACTTAATTTCACAAAATGCATACATATTAATTTTAGCTATTGGTATGTTGTTATGTATCTTGACTGGCGGTAATGTTGACTTGTCGGTAGGTTCTGTGGCAGGTTTTGTCGGAGCAATTTCAGCGATTATGATGCTGAAGATGAATATTCCTGTAGTGCCTACTATTATAGTATCACTATTATTGGGTCTTATCATTGGCTGCTGGCAAGGGTTTTGGATTGCATATGTTGGAGTTCCAGCATTTATAGCGACTTTGGCGGGCATGTTGATCTTTAGAGGATTAACATTGGTTGTATTACAGGGAACTAGTCTTGCACCGTTACCTGCAGATTACACTTTCCTTGCTTCAGGTTTTCTTCCAGGTATTGCAACGGTTGGGGGACTTAACCTTATGGCAATTTTGTTAGGGTTAATTGCGTCTGTTCTCTATATACTAAGAGAATTAAATAATAGAAAGAATAAGAAAAAGTATGGGTTTGAGGTAAGTCCTAATACAATCTTTATTCCACAGTTAGCTGGAATTGTGCTTGTTATTAATGCATTTGCATTTTCACTGGCTTCCTATCAAGGTATTCCAATGGTATTGGTTATCGTAATTGTTTTAGTATTGATTTATTCTTTCATTACAATGAAGACCATTCCAGGAAGACATATTTATGCATTCGGTGGTAATTCAAAAGCGGCTCAGTTATCAGGTGTTAATACGAAGAAAGTAATGTTCTGGGTTTATGCAAACATGGGAGTTATGGCAGCACTAGCCGGAGTAATCTTTACAGGAAGATTAAATTCTGCTACACCAAAGTCTGGTGTAAACTTTGAATTAGATGCGATTGCAGCTTGCTTTATTGGTGGTGCTTCTACCTCTGGTGGTATAGGAACAATCGTAGGTGCTATGGTAGGTGGTTTGTTGATGGGTGTTTTGAACAACGGTATGTCTATTATGGGTATCAGTATCGACTGGCAACAAACAATCAAAGGATTTGTTCTTCTTGCAGCAGTGGCATTTGATGTATATTCTAAATCAAAATCTAAATAATTAAATTATCTAACATATTGGAGCAACAGCAGAAAAGTACTTGCTAAAAACAGTAACTTTCTGCTGTTTGCCATAGAACGGAATGTTGGGGTCCAGGTAGAAATTATTGTTTCACGATTGGAGTGGGTATTATAAAAACAATAAGAAAAGAACGTAACAAACAAAAAAGGGGTCAGAAAAAAGAACGTTTCCGTAAAGGGAAAGTAAGCGAGAGAATATCCATTAAACTAAAATTAGTGTTATCTCATTTTCTAATTTTATTAATTCCTGTCATGATTATCATTTTACTGCTTTTTAACAGTGCGAAATCCGCCTTGCTGGAAGAGGTGAAAAATACAAATCTATCCGTAGCAGATAAAGTAACAGCTCTTGTAAATATGGAATTGGGCTCCATAGAATCATCGACAACTTTATTGGCTTCTGACAATACAATACTGCAAATCGTTGGGAAGTCAGAGGAGGATTATACCACTGAATATGAAATGGTAAAAGATCGACAGGATAATCTGTTTACTAGACTAAATGCATTACGACTCTCCTTTCCAGAACTAAATCAGGTTATAATTGTAAAACCCAATGAAGTGATAGATCCAAGTAAATCTGGGGAATTCTCAACACCAGAATTTAAAAAAGCTTTTGATGAAAGTGCGGAAAGTAAGGCGTTATTAGAAAACAAGACTAAGTCCATGTGGGCATATAACTTGTTTGGTAAGCAAAATATTTATCTATTCCGGGCATTTCGTAATACATATGCATCTGGAGAAAATCAGATTCTTGTTTTTGATTTAAATCCGGAATTTTTGCTTCAAGATCTAAAAGGGACTGAGTCTACGGATAATGTACGGATTAGTCTAGTAGACGACCAAGGTGGTACAGTGGTTTCTACAGATGAAAAGCTGGAGATGGGCAAACCGATACAAATTGCAGATGAGTTTGTGAAGGAAATTAAGAAAAGCCAAGAACAGAACAAAGATGCAATTGAGGGATCTATTGGCTCATTTATTACTAAGAAAAATGTGCCAGGAGAAACCATGGTAATCTTCAAAGAAACCAATGCTGGCTGGTGGTATGTGATTGAGATACCAACCGCATCAATATACGGAAATATCAATCGAATTGGTGTCCTTGCTATTGTGTTAGGAGTTATTAGTCTTGTTCTTGCAATTGTGATTGGAACCATATTGGCTATTACCATCGTAAAACCGATTGATTATATTCGCTCTGTTATGAAGCGTGTGGAGCAAAGTGACTTAACGGTACGCAGCAAATTAAATGGAAAGTATGAAATGGGACAATTATCCCACAGTTTTAATTCCATGGTAGAGACGATGTCAGATCTCATTAATCAAACCACATCGTTATCCAATGAGGTTGTAACGAATGCGGATGAACTAAAGCAGATAGCAACACAATCAGCTCATTCTTCCAAGGAAATCGAAAGTGCAGTAGAGGCTTTATCAAAAGGTGCAAACGAACAAGCTATGGATGCCGAACAAGCGGTAACATCCATTGGAGAACTGGTGAAGCAGTTGGAATTGACAGAAAGTAGCATAGGACAAGTTGTTGAAGTAACCAATCGCACCAAAGAGGCAAGTGCAGAAGCAACTAAGATTATCCAAGAATTGAGTCTATCTACAAGTCAATCTATCTCTCTTTCAGACAAGATCAAGATTGACATAAGAGATTTGGCAAAACAATTTAATAAAATTCTAGGTATTATTGATATTATCAAGGCCATTAGTTCTCAGACAAATCTTTTGGCATTGAATGCAGCCATTGAAGCAGCTCGAGCCGGCGAAGCCGGAAAGGGATTTGCCGTTGTTGCTGATGAAGTGCGCATGCTAGCCAATCAGTCCAATGAAGCTACCAATAATATCAGTGATATTGTGAATAGTATTTATGAAGCAACAAAGATTACAGAGGGAATGATAGAAGATGGTAGTTCCATTTACAAAAAGCAAGAAGATGCTGTAATCAATACAGAGAAAACATTCGGAGCAATTGTTTCTGATATGGATCATATCATTCATGTTGTAGATGATGTTTATCAGCTTTTATCAGGACTGAATACATTACAGAAGGGTGCAACAGATTCTGTTTCTAGTATTGCAGCAATAACCGAAGAGACGGCAGCATCAACACAAGAGTTACTTGCAACAGGAGAAGAACAGACAGAGGTTGCAGGCCAATTATCCGCTATGGCGGATCATCTATCTAGTGTGATAGAAAGCTTGAAGGAACATGTTAAGCAATTTAAGGTTTAAATAATAGGTATTACAAATAACACCATCCAATATATTATAGTAATAATAGGGATGGTGTTTTTGTATGAAGCGGATTAATTTTAAAAAATTGTTTCTGTTACTACTGGTATATACGGTAATTTATTTCTGTGGTGGTGGTGTAGCAATGCTGGTGAATGCTTACGAAAATCATGTATTAAAAGAAGAACGTGGAGAAAACTGGGGTCTTGGATTCCAGGTGGAAGGTCAGGCACCTACAGCCAATGCAACAGCAGATGAAATGAAGAAATATGATGCTTATTATATTGGAGATACCAGTAAGAAGACAATTTATCTAACGTTTGATGCAGGATATGAAAATGGTTGTACGCCTGCAATCCTGGATGCTTTGAAAAAACATAACGTATCAGCAACTTTTTTTGTGGTTGGAAACTATATCACAACTAGTCCGGATCTGGTAAAAAGGATGGTGGAAGAAGGGCATCAGGTGGCTAATCATAGCTATAATCACCCTGATATGTCCAATATGTCCAAGGAAGAATTTTGTAAGGAATTAGAAGACTTAGAGTCAGCTTACGTGTCAGTAACCGGACAGAAAATGGTGAAATATTACCGCCCGCCCCAAGGAAAGTATAGTATCAATAATCTTACGCTTGCAAAAGAATTAGGTTATAAAACATTTTTCTGGAGTCTGGCCTATGTGGACTGGTATCAGGATAAACAGCCGACCAAGGAGGAAGCATTTAAAAAACTACTTGGTAGAATCCATCCGGGTGCAATTGTACTGCTTCATAGCACGTCACAAACCAATGCTCAGATTCTGGATGAATTGCTTACCAAATGGGAAGAGATGGGATATACGTTTGGAACCTTGCAGGAATTTGAATAAACCTATCAGATTATTTAATATAATTAAAATGGCGATACTAGGAATTGCATTAATAGGACTAGTAATGAGTTCTTTAAACATGCTAGTAGAATTTTTTGAAAATATATGATTTATCTTTTTTAGTAATGGATATAAAAGGGGGATGATAGAACATACTTGAATTTGTTCTATCATCCTCCCTTTTTTATGGAGCTTAGTAAAAGTATATTGGATCTATCCATTCGACGGCTTTTAGTGACCGCCATTAAATATATCGCCACCACTAGGCATCTTCATCATCATAGATGCTGCAAATGATAAACCTATGAAAACTAGGAGTGCAAAGGTAAAAACTACAATAAAGGTCATTAACTTTTGCTTTTTGGATAATTCAAAATTATTCTTAAAAGTAAAACTAACAAAAGATATGATGATACCAAGAGGAATTAAATAGGATACATAGGAAGGACTTTCTTTGAAAAGTGAAATTCCACCACTTATCATACCAATTCCGATTGCTAAAGTTAAGGATAATAGAATTAAGCGACGCTTTGTAAGGGAGAAAGATTATGTTTATCAATAACTACCTCATTAAACATAGAACCAGCAATAAAGAGACTAAGGCCAATACCTAAAATAATGGAATATCTTAATACGTTAAAAGGCATCAACACGATACCACTGGAGGTCATACCTATCCCCAGAAAATAAATAATATAAACTAAGTACTTGTAGATTAGTTTTTTCATTTCATGTACACTCCTATGATTTTTTAGTTTCTATACATAAGAGTACAATAATGTTTTGTAGATTTTATGTATTAGGATGGAAAAAATATTTATATTCGGGGTTGTTTTTAGCTATTTATATTTAGAAATATATTCAATATAGTCACGTGCGCTTTGTTCAACCTCTTCTCCACTAATTTGAAAAGAGGCACCAAAAACTGAAAAGTATGGAAGTACATTAGCTCCTACATGAGCTATAGATGCATAAAATGGTGTGATAATCTCATCTACCGTAAATCCTACAGAGCCAGCATAGGAATAATTTCCTTTTTTATCACCAATTGACATTGCTAAACCAAAATTTTTCCCCTTTAACTTATTTCCATTTGAACCATATGCCCATCCGTGGGTAAAAACATCATCTAACCATTTTTTTAATAAAGGGGGATAACTGTACCAGTATACAGGAAACTGAAAAATAATATAATCATGACTTTCTAGCAATTGTTGTTCTTTTTCAATATCAATGTTCCAATCAGGATATTCTTTATAAAGCTCATGAATCATAATATCATTTGAGTATTTCTGTAATTCCTGTCTCCACCTTTTGTTTACATTTGAATTATTAATATCAGGGTGTGCTAAAATTATAAGAGTTTTCATTGAAATCACGAATCCTTTCTTTTATGTATGGTAATAGATTGGTTTAAATACTAAAAACTAATTTTACAGCACATGAAATTAGTTTTATAATTATTATTGTCGATAAAATATCTATTGTAAATACACACAATAAAGTCAGTTAAATACTTACTAGAAAGTATGTATTCCAATAAACAAAACTGATATACTATAATGAAATTGGAGGTGATATTTTGAAGCAATATAATTTAGGAATTGAAGCTACTCTTGAAATTCTCGGCGGCAAATGGAAAGCTTTGATCGTGTGTCTACTTATGTCTGGAAACAAAAGAACCAGTGAATTAGAACGTCTTATTCCAGATGTATCTCAGAAAGTACTCATACAACAACTTCGTGAATTGGAGAGAGATGGAATTGTAGGAAGAATAGATTATCATCAAATGCCTCCTAAGGTTGAATACTATGTGACTGAATATGGAAAAACTGCGAATAAAATTATTGATGTTATGTGTTTGTGGGGAAGAGAGAATATTAGACTTAGGAAAATCCAAGGGGAGGATATATGTCTCTTGCAAAATTTATAAGAATATGGATAAAAATTACGTTGAATGAAATAGTAAATTCCAGTGTAGCTTAATTACTGGATTGTGCATGACTAAAATCAGTTTTTCAGCTTAACATTTCTGGGATTAACAGTTATAATAAACTTAACC
>JAEZUR010000176.1 GCA_023420935.1 Bacillota bacterium
ATGTTTGTTTTGGACGACGCGCATTTGGTTAGAGGCTTCTTATAGATGCATTTTACTATAAAAAAATAATTGTTGAAATATGTTTTTCAACACACCCCAACAATTATTATAGAACCTTTTTATTAGCTATGAACTTATTAAATATGAAATATAATTAACCCTGATATTCCACGACATCCATCCATTTCAATAATAATTCTCTTTCTTCTGGTCTATCCTTTGCTAATTGAGCTGCAGCAACAAGAGGAAGCCATTGCTGAACATAGATTTTAGCAGTTTTACTTTTTTTACAGAATATATCTAAATATAAATCAGCAATTTTTTGATCTTCGAGAACAAATAAAAGATAAGATCTAGCTGCATCAGCACTGGCATTACCTTGTGATGCATGAATCCAATCTAATGTATATAGTTTATCCTTAGAGACAATAATATTTCGAGGATTAAAATCACCATGGCAGACTTTTGTATGTTTAGGCATTGCGTCCAATCTGGTTAATAAGTCATACGTTTTAATTTCATCAATGTCCAGACTTTCGATTTGTCCCTTCATCTTATCTTTTAATTTATTAAGTAATGGGGATCTCTTAGAATGAATTTCTAGTTGAAGATCAACCATTTTGCTGATATGATCTTCCATATGATCTGGATCTTCTTTCATTAATTGAGCTAATGTTTTACCTTCAATATAATTCATGGTAATAGCCCAACTTCCATCAACTTTAGATACCTCACTAATAGCAGGTAAAGATAAACCAGTTTCTTCTACTCTTGCAGTATTGAGCGCCTCTAGAAGCACATCTGTTTTAGGAACCTCCTTATCAAATACCTTAATAGCTAAATCTCCATCCCTATAAACACTAGCTGATTTTCCTTTGGCAATAAAATTCGTTAAGTCCATGTAAATCGCTCCTCTCAAAGTTCTAGTGAAATTTGACAAGCCAAAGAGCTTGCTTTATAAATGTATTATACTACTTATACACAAAAAAGTATAGCGTTTTTGAAGTGAAATATATATAATTAACATATAAATTATGTCGATTATGCATATATTTTATAACAATATGTATTTTTAGATGTAAATTGTACTTATTTTTGTACAATTTAACTATAATTAAATATTGACAATTTTGTAAAAATAATATTTTACAAAGATATAAATTTATTATAAAGAATTGTATTTTTGTTAAATAAATATTGAAAAATATCCGAAAGTATAGCATGATAATAAAGTAAAAGGGGTGACTTCATGAGAAAAATATCAGTTGATGCAATCAAGGGAAATGAAATTCTGGCGCAGGAGATATATGGAAGCAATGATACTATTTTAATTGCTGCAGGTGTTGTTATTTTGAAAGAATATGTGCCAAGATTAAAAGAATTGAATATAGAAGATATTTATGTGGAAGATGAATTGTCTAAAGGAATTAAGGTAGACGAAATTATCGAAATGCAGATAAAAGAGCAATGTCAAAACACGCTTAAAACAACACTTGATAAATATGCATATTGTGGTAATGCCGAATTAGAAAAACTTAAGGGTGTTGCTGAAAATATAATTACTGATTTATTGGAGCAGCCACAGATTATGTTTAGTGTAGCGGGTGTTAGACAAAAGAGTGAAACTGTATATTCACACTCTTTGAATGTATGTGCCTTAGCTGTATTTGTAGCGTTAAGATTAAAAATACCAAAAGCTAAGATAAATGAAATAGCGGTGGGCAGTTTACTACATGATATTGGATTTAATTATTTACCAACCAATTATAAGGAGTTGCCATATGGTAATATTTCTGACAAAGATTTTAATGAAATGAAGAAACATGTAATCTATGGTTACTCTGCAGTTGAGAATGAAAATTGGTTGTCATCAGTAGCGAAAGATATTATACTTTCACATCACGAAAGAATAAATGGATCCGGATATCCATTACATTTAAATAAAGAGAAAATGAAATTAGGAAGCAAAATTGTTGCAGTATGCGATGAGTTTGACAGACTAGTGTACGGTATTTATACTCCCAAAATGAAGGTGTATGAAGCTATGGAGTATATAGTAGGGCATAGTGATATATTATTTGATTCCAATGTTGTAAAGATATTTAATGAATCAGTAGCAGCCTATCCAAATGGAACTCTAGTACTAACAAATGAAGGGGAAAAAGGTATTGTATTACGACAGAATGAAAAGTGTCCGACAAGACCAGTAATTCGAATGTTAAAATACAGTAATAATAGAAATTATGAGACTTGGGTAGAAAAGGATTTAACAAAAGAATTAACTTTGTTTATACAGGATACAATAGATGCTATATAGCATAACTAAGTTTTGCTTGCAAAATAATCATAGTTAGTCTATAATAAAACACACAGTTTAGGTTATTCCATATTAGTTAAAACAAAAGAAAACTAAGATTAACACAGTTGTTCAGAGAGTTGACGGGTGGTGAGAGTCAACGAACTGCTTAATCTGTCCATTTTCTAGCGTAGCTTTACGCATGTGTCGGTGATGAGCCGAAAGGTTTGTATCCTTTAACATACATCTTAAGAGGTCAAATTTATTTTTGGCAATTTGGGTGGCAACGCGGATTCTTTCGTCCCATGTTTTTTTGGGTATGAAGGAATTTTTTTGATGATTTTAATGGTATAATAATTAACCAAGGAGGTAGTAACATGTTAGACATTAAGTTATTAAGAAGTAATTTTGAAGAGGTAGAAAAAGCACTCTCAACAAGAAATGAGGAGTTTGATTTAAGCCAATTTAAAGTATTGGATGAGAAAAGAAGAACATTACTTGGTGAAGTGGAAGTTTTAAAGAGTGAACAAAATTCTGTTTCTAAACAAGTTCCAATTCTTAAGAAAGAAGGAAAAGATGTTGCAGCTATCTTAGAAGAAATGAAAACTTTATCTGACAAGATTAAGGATTTGGATGCAAAGGTTAAGGAAGTAGATGTTGAGCTTGATGCATGGATGCTTACGATTCCTAATATTCCACATCCATCTGTTCCTCAAGGTAAAACAGATGAAGATAATGTAGAAATTAGAAAATTTGGTGAACCAACAAAATTTAATTTTGAACCAAAGGCACATTGGGATCTTGGTGCAGACTTAGGAATTATAGATCCAGAAACTGCAGCTAAAACAACGGGTGCAAGATTTACATTTTATAAAGGATTAGGTGCAACGCTTGAGCGTGCAATCACAAACTTTTTCTTAGATCTTCACACAGAAAACCAAGGTTATGAAGAAGTATTTCCGCCTTTTATGGTAAATAGAGAGAGTATGACTGGAACAGGACAACTTCCAAAATTTGAGGAAGATGCATATAAAGTATCAGGAGATGGAAAAGAGTATTTTCTAGTTCCTACTGCAGAAGTACCAGTTACGAATATGTATAGAGAACAGATTCTTGATGGTGCAAAACTTCCTATTAAACACGTGGCTTATACAGCATGCTTTAGAGCAGAAGCCGGTTCTGCTGGTAGAGATACAAGAGGTTTAATTAGACAACATCAGTTTAACAAAGTAGAACTTGTGAAGTTTACAAAACCAGAAGATTCTTATGCTGAATTAGAACAGTTAACAAAAGATGCAGAAGAAGTATTACAATTACTAGGGCTGCCATATAGGGTAGTAAAGATATGTATTGGTGATTTAGGCTTTACAGCTGCATTAAAATATGACATCGAAGTTTGGATGCCAAGTTACAATCGTTATGTTGAAATCTCTAGCTGTAGTAATTTTGAAGAATTCCAGGCTAGACGTGCAAATATCAAATATAAAGATAATGTGAAAGATAAAGCCAAATTTGTTCATACTTTAAATGGTAGTGGTGTTGCTGTAGGAAGAACAACAGCAGCTATTTTAGAAAATTATCAGCAAGAAGATGGTAGTATTATCATACCTGAAGTATTAAGACCATATATGCATGGAAAAGAAAGAATTAATTAGGATTCATAATATTGATATAACGTGATATAATGTAAATATAGAATTCGTAAATATCATTAGAAAGTAGGTGTGCTTATGCATAGTTATCTTAGAGCAATTGGTTTTAGTAATGTAATGAATAGAAAAGAAATGGATAAAATAATAGGTATAATTATGGATCAGCCTACGGAGAAATATGTTACGAAGATAAGTGATACTATATTATTAACAGAGATAAGTAAAGAATTCTCTGAGAATATGGGTGTAACGTTACGAGGTGAATATGATGAAAAAGGATTTTTTCATCTAGAACATTATTTTCCATATTATAAAGGGCATTCTGTAACAGTGAAAGAGGATGTTGTTGTCAATAAAAGAGTCGATACCGACGCATACACAGGTATGTGTGATGATTTAAGATTAGGTGTTTCTCTAATATTCTATCTGCAAAATGCAATAGATTATGTTGATAATAAATCTATGAAAAACAATAGTAAAGTATTACCAATCACGTTATCGGGCCTATCGATTGAGGGAAAAATCTTATTAGGAATGAATAAGAGCGATAATAAGGTTAAAACTCAATCAGCGGAAGCAAAACTTAGAAATAAATTAATTGCAGAAGCAAAGGCAGGAAATCAAGAAGCAATTGATAGTTTAACCATTGATGATATTGATATGTACGCAATGATCTCAAGACGTGCAAAAACAGAGGATATTTATTCTATTGTTGACAATTCATTTATTCCTTATGGATCAGAATCGGATAATTATTCTGTATTAGGGACTATTTTGGAATACCGTTGCCTTACGAATTACATGACTGGCGAAGAAGTTTATGAAATGATTATTGATTGTAATGAACTAGTTTATAGTATATGTATCAATAAGAATGATCTACAAGGTGAGCCAATGGTGGGAAGAAGATTTAAGGGAAATATCTGGATGCAAGGGAAGATTGACTTTACAGAAATTGCATAGTAAAGCATTGACTTTGCGAGCTTTTATGCATATAATTATATCCGTGTTATATAAACATATGCATCTATAGCTCAGTAGGATAGAGCGACCGCCTCCTAAGCGGTAGGCCGCTGGTTCGAATCCAGTTAGGTGCATAATAAAGCCGATTCCTTTGGGAGTCGGCTATTTGTATTATATAGAATTAATTATTTAATGTTCGTAGAAAAGGAGTTGCCGACAGATCACTCTGTCGGCATTTTATGAAAAAGATTTATATTATGTGCATTATTACACTTGTTGGAGGGAGGAGTCTCGTCTTTGCAACGAGACTTATTTATGAGAAAAAAAAACGTTATTTGCTTTTGCTATAAATATATCATAACCTATAAATGTGAAGAAACAATGTACGAATATTGAACATTAAGTGAAGTATCTGTTACTTTTTAATGATAATGCTTTTTTTTACGAATTGTGTTAAGATATAATAGTGATGAAAAGTTTTCATCAAGGAGGTTTTACCAATGAAAAAAGGGAATAGCTTTATATATTTTGGAATGTTTTTTGTGGTATCGTTTATAGCAGAGATATATTGCTTATTAGAATATAGAGAAGATATGGTTAATATTATAGGAGTTGGAATTGTTCTATTAATAGCAACCTATCTATGGTTGGATACAATTCAATCAACATTTATAAAAGAAGTAGAACAAATTGATAACAAAGTGAAAAATGTTGAGAAGCTACAAAAAGCAATTTATGTATTAATAAAACGGTTAAACACAGAAGAAAAAGATAAATTTAGGAGAAAGATGTAGAATTAAAGTCAGACTAGTAAAGTCATCGAATAAGACGGGAGTCAGATATGAATTATATTGTAATTGATCTTGAATGGAATCAAAGTCCGCTTGGGCGTGATTCTCAAGAGAAAATGTTACCATTCGAAATTATAGAAATTGGTGCAATCAAATTAAATAAAGATAGAGAAATCGTTGGAGAGTTTCAACAATTAATTCGTCCTCAAGTATACCAAGAGATTCATTCTAAGACGAAAGAAATCATTCATATGGATATGGCTGAGCTTCACGATGGAGTGTCATTTAAAGAGGCTGCAACTAAATTATTTCAGTGGTGTGGCGAAGATTATTTGTTTTGCACATGGGGAAGCATGGATCTTACAGAATTACAACGTAATTTAGATTATTATAAAATAACAGATTACATCAGTGGACCAATCACTTATTATGACGTTCAAAAGATATTTTCTATTAGTTTTGAAGAGGAGAAGAATCCAAGAACATTGTCTTATGCCATTGAATATTTAAAAATAGAAAGCAAAGAAGATTTTCATAGAGCCCTATTTGATGCAAAGTATACTGCAGAAATATTTAAACGATTGGATATGAATTTGGTACGCAAATACTACTCCTTAGATTATTACCATAATCCCATTACAAAAGAGGAAGAAATATATTTGGTATATGATAATTATTCCAAATTTATATCAAGAGAGTACAGCTCAAAGGAAGCGGCATTTGAGGACCGAGAAATAAAGGATGTAGTTTGCTTTCTATGTAATAAAAAAACTACCAAGCGAATTCGTTGGTTCACAAACAACTCTAAAATATATTATAGTCTTTGTTTATGCAAAGAACATGGCTATCTAAAAGGAAAAATTAGAGTTAAAAAGTCTAAAAATGGTAATTATTTTATTGTAAAAACAGCGAAAATAATTGGTTTAGAAGCAGCGGAAACATTACGCATGAAACATGAAGAAATAAAGTCGAAAAAAAGACATAAAAATATCGCACATAAAAGATAATTATGTGCGATATTTTTTATAATTTAAAATCAGTAAAGCTCTGATCAAAAGTTTCTTTTGTTTTTTTTCTATTTCTATAATTATTCGTATATTTTTTCATAGGCTTCATTAATAAAAAGATTAGGATAGAAGCAAGTAATAGAAGTAAGGTGATACCAAGAGCAACAGGGAACTTGGAATGCTCGTCCACATTAGGAGTCTTATTTTCACGTTCTGTTTTTTTCTCAGGTATAGTGGATACAAGTTTTGGAGCAGATATTTTATTAAAAATAATATCTGAGGAACCAACGGTTTTTCCACCATAGGTATAGGATATATTTCCTATTATATTTTCACCATCTTGAAGTTTTATATCAGAATAATAAGTAACTTGTTTCTGGGCTTCTTTATACTCGGCAGTGATAGGCAAAACAACACTTGCATCATTACTTACCTGAAGCGGAGAATCTTCTTTACTAAACAAATAATTGTATTTGGTAAAGAAAGGTGATGAATCTAAATTCTCAGTGGTATCTGTATCCGTTGTGGTATATTTTGTATAATTTTCAAATGCGAAATTTAATAGATTAATCGTATCAGTATATTCATTTACATTAAGAGAAGGGCTAGCTGCTCGCATGACTACGCAAACTAAATCCATTCCATCCTTCTCTGCAAATGTAACTAAGGTAGCCAATGCATCAGTTGTATAGCCAGTTTTACCTCCAATGCAATATTCATATTCATATTGCGGATAATTATATGGGTTTAACATTTGTTGATGATTTCGTAAATACCTAGTTTCAGATTGCTTATTGGTTGGAGGAATGGTGTAACGTTTGGTACTTGTTATCTTACGAAAAGTACTATTTTCCATAGCCGCTTTGGAGATAAGCGCCATATCATATGCGCTGGTATAATGATTATCATTATGCAATCCATTTGGATTAGCAAAATGAGTATTCTCACAACCAAGTTCTTTGGCCTTTGCGTTCATCATATCAGCAAAGGAGGAAATGTCTCCAGCAACATGTTCTGCGACACCAAGACTAGCTTCATTGGCAGATTCTAACATAATTGCATATAGGCATTGTTCCATGGTTAGTTGCTCGTCAACATCAATTCCAATATGACTACTATTACGTTCAATACCGTAGATTGCATCATGAGAGAAGGTTACTGTTTCACCAAGAGAACTATTTTCCAAGCACAAAAGAGATGTCATAATCTTCGTTATACTAGCCGGATAATGTTCTTTGTGAATGTTTTTCTCATAAAGAATTAAACCCGTAGATAATTCCATAACGATAGCAGAATCAGCAGATAGGCTTTTACCAGAGGGACCTTTGGGCCAACAGTTTTTGTCTACTTTTTCTGATTTCTCTTTTGTTGAGTCTGTTTTACTAGAGGCTTCCACCACGGAGGGTGATATATTGGTAAATAGTAATGTAATTAGTATACATATTACTAAGAAACGTTTCATAAAAACTCCTTTATCTATCTTTTTCTAGCGTTACTTTCCAAAGTATTACAACATATACATTATAGATTATTTTATCTAAGCTATCAAGCATATTATTGCAAAAAAAGATTCCGAAGAATCTTTTTTGACTGATGCGAAATATGTTCTAAGAAGTCCTGCTCGGGACAAACTAATGAGTTTGCATTTTTTTAATAACTTTTAAACGTGTAAATTCTTCACGATCTTTTTCTTCTAGAGCATTCTGAATATCAATGGAGAGATTGGTATATCTAGGTATCGTAATGTTTTGAAGTGCATTAGCACGTTTTTGTGTCTTTTTAATATTGGAGGCCAACCGGTACGCAGAATTCTCTATCATAGAAAGTCGAATTGTTAATTGCTTTACTTTATTAAACTGGTTACAAGCCTCGTCTAGTGACAACCTGGAATTGTAAAAAGAATAAGTTGGGCCAAGTTTTCTATCCGATGACGATACTAAAGGTATTTCGGTACCCATAATACTTCGAACCTTTATCTCAATGGAATTTTCTTCTGGTACGGTACGACTTAATTCTTCAACATTACGTATACCCATTTCGATATTTGCTTTTTGCAGAGCCAGATATGCGGCCCGGAATGTAGTGTCGATTTCGGACTGAATGTTAGAAGCCTCTTTGATCAGCTCCATAATCTCACGGATTAGTATATTACGTTTTTTATCCATCAATTCAAAGCCTTGCTTTGCAAGTGCAAGAGAGTTCTTAGCCAATATTAAGTTACCCTTGGTAGGAAAAGAATTTGGATCCATAAGCTCACCTCTTGTGGTTGATGATAGTATGACGATAATGCTATGTCATACTATAGCATTATCTACTGTTTACGTTGTACTATAATATTTATCAAGAATTTTGGTATTAACACGGTCAAGTTCTTCACGAGGAAGAATGGAAAGTAATTCCCACCCTTTATTAAGTGTGAATTCAATGCTACGATCCTCTCTTAGGCCCTGAGCAACAAACTCATTCTCAAATGCTTTACCAAATTTCAAATATTTTTTATCAATAGGAGATAATTCATCCTCACCAATAACGCTTGCTAAGGCTCTTGCTTCTCCAACATGAGCATAAGAAGAGAATAGCTGATTCGCTAAATCTTGATGATCTTCACGTGTATACCCTTCGCCAATTCCGTCTTTCATTAAACGAGAAAGCGATGGTAAAACATTAATTGGCGGATAGATAGCAGTTTGATGTAAAGAACGATCTAGAACGATCTGCCCTTCTGTAATATAACCAGTTAAGTCAGGAATTGGATGTGTAATATCATCGTTTGGCATGGTCAGTATTGGAATCTGTGTAACGGAGCCATTAATTCCTCTAACAATTCCAGCGCGTTCATAAATAGTTGCTAATTCGCTGTATAAGTAACCAGGATAACCCTTTCTACTCGGTATTTCACCTTTAGAAGAGGAAACTTCTCTCATTGCTTCTGCAAAGGATGTCATATCAGTTAAGATTACTAAGATATGCATATGCTTTTCAAAAGCTAGATACTCAGCTGCTGTAAGTGCAACCTTAGGAGTAATAAGTCTTTCAACTACTGGATCGCTGGCTAGATTTAAAAACATTGTAACATGAGAACTTGCACCACTTTCTTCAAACGTGCGTCGGAAGAAGTCAGCTACGTCATGTTTCACGCCCATAGCGGCAAATACAATGGCAAAATCTTCATCCGAATCATCACCTAATGACGCTTGTTTTACGATTTGGGCCGCTAATTGATCGTGTGGAAGACCATTTCCTGAGAATATGGGCAACTTTTGGCCACGAATTAATGTTGTAAGACAGTCTATTGCAGAGATACCAGTCTTTATATAGTTACGTGGATATTCTCTAGCACATGGATTTAATGGTTGGCCATTAATATCACGTTTTTCATCAGAAATAATATCCCCTAGTCCATCAATTGGTTGTCCCAAACCATTAAAAGTACGTCCTAACATATCTTCTGATAATGCAAGCTCCATGGGATGGCCCGTTAATTTGGTATGGGTATTTAAAAGAGACATTTCATCCGTTCCACCAAATACTTGAATTACAGCTTTATCTTCATATACTTCTATGATACGGCCTAATTTTTTCTTGCCACCATCTACTTTAAACTCAACGATTTCTTCATAGGAAGCATCCTGTACACCTTCTAATACGATCAGAGGGCCTTTAATTTCACTAAGACCTAAATATTCTATTGCCATATTATGAACTCCTTCCTACGCATTTGAAGCTAACATGTGATTATAAAAGTCATCAATCAACTTTTGGTATTCTTCAAACTTATATAATTCTTTGTTAGCAACATCATACTTTATAGTAACTAGTTTGTCGAAAATATCATTCTCACGAATCAGAGACATTGGCATATTCATTGCAACAAGTTTTTTCGATTTATCAAATAGATATAGAACAATTTCCATCATTTTTAACTGCTTTTCCATCGGTACATAGGTGTCTTCTGGATGGAAGGCATTCTGCTGTAAGAATCCTAATCGAATTATTCTGGCAATTTCAAGAACTAATTTCTGATCATCCGGTAATACGTCACTACCGATTAACTTAACAATTTCATTTAAATTGTTTTCCTGTGTTAGTAGGCTTAAAACTTGATTACGGCAATGTAAGAAATTCGAACTTACATTAGTGCTATACCAGTCTGCTAGATCAGGCATATATTCACTATAACTTGATAACCAATGAATTGCTGGGAAATGCCTAGAGTAAGCCAGTGATTTATCTAATGCAAGAAAACACCGAACAAACCTCTTTGTATTCTGTGTAACTGGTTCAGAAAAATCACCACCCTGAGGTGATACTGCTCCAATTACAGTTACACTACCCTCTGAGCCATTTAAGTTCTTCATATATCCAGCTCTTTCATAGAAAGTGGAAAGTCTTGAAGCAAGATAAGCAGGGAAACCTTCTTCCGCAGGCATTTCTTCCAAACGCCCAGATAATTCTCTAAGAGCTTCGGCCCAACGTGAGGTAGAGTCAGCCATGATAGCAACATGATAGCCCATATCGCGGTAATACTCCGCAAGAGTTATACCTGTGTAAATACTTGCTTCACGGGCAGCAACAGGCATATTAGAAGTATTTGCAATCATAGCCGTTCGTGCCAATAGAAGGTTACCAGACTTTGGATCTACTAACTCTGAAAACTCTTCTAGAACGTTAGTCATTTCATTACCACGTTCACCACAGCCTATATAAATAATAATATCAGCATCGCACCATTTTGCTAATTGATGTTGTGTCATTGTTTTACCAGTTCCGAAACCACCAGGAATGGTTGCAGTTCCACCTTTTGCGATAGGGAATAAAGAGTCAAGGATCCTTTGACCTGTTAACAAAGGTTTATCACAGGCATATCGCTTCACGATAGGTCTAGGTATACGAATCGGCCACTTTTGTGTAAGGGATAATTTTATTTCATCACCTTCATCGGTTTGGATGGTTACTATCGTATCTTTGATTCTGTATTGTCCATCCGAAGCAACTTTGGTTACTGTACCATTTATATTAGGTGGAACCATAGACTTATGAACAATTGCAGTTGTTTCAGGAACTTCAGCAATAATTGTACCGCCAGAGACAATATCACCAACAGAAACGGTAATATGTACATCCCAAAGCTTCTCAGTGTCTAGAGATGGAACACTTACACCACGTGGTATAAATGCACCTGCTTGATCTGCGATTACATTTAAAGGGCGTTCAATACCATCAAAGATATTACTTAATATTCCTGGCCCTAACTCAACAGAGATTGCTGAACTAGTGGAATATACTGCTTCTCCTGGTTTCAATCCTGTTGTTTCTTCGTATACTTGAATTGTAGTTCTACCTTTTGTAAGTGCGATTACTTCACCAACTAATTTATTAGAGCCCACATATACCATTTCGGACATCTTAAATCCAGAATTACCTTCCAAATATATAATTGGCCCATTCACACCAAATATCTTACCTATTATTTGCATTTTGGCGCATCCTCCTTTTAAAATTTAAAAGTTTCTTTCTCTTCGGCCAATTTGGTCATAAAAGAATTATCAATTAATATATTTTTGGAATGAATTACAGCACGGGTACCACCAACAAAATCGGTAGTACTTACTGTTAACTCTGTGTTAGACTCTTTTTCAAGACGTGATTTTTTATCTGCATCGGAAGGGTTAATATAGATTGTTAATGCTTCATCCTTAGAAAATGCTTTGGCATTTCGGATTTGCTTCACGAGAACAGAGATATAGTCATCCGTTTTCATAAATTCCTCTAATTTTTTCTCAACCTGTTCAAAAAGAATCTCTTTCAATTCCATAGTTTTTAATGTAGTATTTCTTCTGATATTGATTGCTTCAGCAGATAATTTTTTGTTTTTATCTCGTGTTAGTTTTTCCGTTTCAAGCTGAAGTGTTAATTTTGCATTTTGAAGGGCAGTTGCTTTATGATCGTCATAAATCTGCTGTAGGGATCTTTTAAAATCTTCAATAATCTGTATATTTTTAGCAGTAGCGTCCTTCATTGCAGAATCATAAAACAGATCTAATTTCTCATCTAACGTCATATTATACCTCTTTCTGCATCGCTATAGTTTGATTCCGATAGCTTCATTCACGTAATCGGTAATAAAATTAGGTTTACGTCCGGTGCCGTGTCTGTCAGGAATTTCAACAATTAAAGGAAGTCTTCGATTAAGCTTAACATCATCAATAATATCCGGAAATTCTCTACCAAATCTCTCTGTTAACAGAACAATCCCGATTTCCTTATTAGCCAACGCTTTCTCCAATTGCTCCTTTAAATGTTTTTTTGAGTGTATAACAACACCGTCCACGCCAGCAAGGCGCATACCGGTATAAGTATCAACATTATCACTTATTAAGAACATTTTCATAATTGGCTCCCATCTGTACTAGCGTGCTAAAATAGAGAAGGAAATAAGTAAACCATAAAGTGCAATAGACTCTGCAAGCGCAACGAAGATCAGTGCTTTACCCATAATGCTTGAGTCTTCGCTTAAAGCACCAAGGGCTGCACTAGCTGAACTTGCTACAGCCACACCAGCACCAATACAAGATAAACCAGTAGAAAGAGCGGCAGCAATATATTTCCATCCATCAACGGCTGTTGTAGTTGCAGCAGGTTCTGCGGCAAAAACATTGCCACCAAATAGTAATACGGTACCGACGATTAGTGTTCCAAAAAACATAAAGGCATTAGATGCTAATGCGGCTTTAAAACCACCTTCTCTTTTCTTTCCAAGTAAAAATGCTCCAAAAGGAATAATAATACTGCTAATTAATATAGCTGCTAAGATATACTTTGTCATGATTGTATCCTCCTAATATGATTTTATTATTATATATTTTGTTATTGAAACTGCAAATGGATGTAATTTTATTGCTTCGCATTAAATGGTGTAAATGCTCTTCCATTTCCTTTGTAAAAACGACTAAACATTTCATAGTACTCAAGTCTTAAAACCTGAATCCCTACAACAAGCCCTTCTAGCCCTGTGACTAGGATATTACCAACGATTATTACTAGTATATTTGGGTCTCCTTTTGTTGCACCAGCTAAGGTAAAGACAACACCCATCATTCCAACATGGCTTAATGCAAATGCGCCAAGACGTACGAATGATATCGTATTGGTAGCATAACTTAAAACAACATCAAATACTTCAACTAATGCTTGGACTAGATACATTGCTTTACTTCCCTCTGGGAAAATGGAGGATTCTTTCTGTATTAGTCTGGTTAATGGCTCTTTAAATGTAATTGCCAGTAAAGGGAGGCCAATGATAACGGCCAAAATTATCGTGGCTGGAAGTTCATGTCCCGTAAGTACTAATATTACACATGCTATAACTGATCCATAGCATATCAGACCCGCTATACCACTGGCATCGAAAAATATCTTTTCAATGTCTTTGGATCTTATACCATTTACAATATTAATTATCATAGCTATGAGGATTAAGCAGGCACCAAAGCCAATGGCAATACCTAATGTAGACATAATATTATCCATAGGCCGCATCCAGATGGCATGCAAGACTTCCTCAAAACCAAATATACTTCCATACATAAAGCCAAAAAATATTGACCAAATACCTGCCACGGATAGAACGGCAGCTAGGTTAACCTTTTTATATTTGTAAATTAAAGCTCCGCCTATGGTTAAAACTAAACCTTGGCCTACATCTCCAAACATAACTCCAAACATGAAGGTATAAGTTAGTGCAACAAATATAGTTGGATCCATTTCATTATAAGCTGGAAGGCCATACATATGAATAAACAATTCAAATGGTTTAAATATCTTTGGATTCCTAAGTTTTGTTGGCGGTTTAGAGGTGTGCGGTGTATCTTCCTCTTCAGATAAACAATAAACATTTGGATCACCTGAGATAGCGTTTAATAATATATCACAATCCTTTTGGGTCAGCCAACCGCATAAAATATAAAAGATGGTATTACAGTCTTTTTCACTGGTACAAGCTGCAAGTTTTCGTACATCAAAATTATGTGTTAAATTTTCAAGAGTTTGGTGAGCCAGTAAGAGATCACTTGCTCGATCATTTAATCTTGTTTTTATTTCTGTTGTGATATGATTTAATTCTTTTCGTAAATTACGTATGCTTGATAGTAATGCTTGAAAAGAATCTTCGGGGGTTCCTTCATATTCATCTGGTATTATGATTCGGTCAAAGTGAAAGGAAGCGTAAACCGAATCAACTTTTGATGTATATTCCTTGGGAACAAAATAAATACCCCATACATAATCTTTGTCACTATCACACTCATAAAAAATTGTTTCTAGACCGTCATATACATAATCAGTAAACTTTCTGAAATGCTCATGTGCAATTTTTCCAAATCGAAAATCAATAAATTTAAAATCCATTAATCTGCACATATCAAATTTTAGTTGCCGAAATGGTTCTATTTGATGTATCAGATTCGTAAAATGTGAATTACGTTCCTTAATTTCCCTTCGCTGGTCACTGAGATCTTTGATTGCGAATACAGCTTCATCAATGATATCAGCCGCTTCTTTTGGAGTCATTTCTCGGTTGGAAGGGACGCAATCGGGGCTTATCTTATCTAATAGACTTAATGATTTGGCAAGCTGATCTTTATATGGATTTACTTCAACAAAGGGATTTAAACTTTGTATTGTATTAAACTCATACAGCGCATTTTCAAGATGAATTTCATATTTATTAAGGTACACATTCATAACACGGTCAAAATCATTTTTTAAGCCAGCTATGCTTAAAAACTTCATTTTTTCAATCACTGTCTATACCTCCATATTTATTAATAATGAGAATTAATCTAACATCTAATGGTTATTGTAATACGTAATTTAAGACTTCCTTAGGCTCTAAGCTATAGCGTATACATTCCAAAGCAGTAGTTAATCGATCGATTTCCTGCTCTTTTAGATGGAAGAAGCTATAAATTGGAGCTATCGATGCTGGATGAAGTTTCTCATTTTGCTTATATATTTTATTCATGGTTACACGATAAGCATTTTCTATGGAGCCTTCCGTTGGTTCTTTCATGTTTCTTCCGTAATATGTTGTTGAAAGGATAGCCATAAAGTCATTAATTGTAGCAGCTTCAACTAGCTTGGTAAGCTGCTCATTTTTAAGCTTATAATGAACAGGGATTACAGTCGCATATATTTTACTAAGATCAATGTCATAAAATTTTTTGGATCGATATATCCACATAATATTTAATAAATCAATCTGACATCCAATGGTATGTGTAATAGCTTTTCTCTCTGCACCCTTTAAAACGGTATCCTTCATTTCCCAAACACGTTTAAAATAATAGATATCTAATTGTGACTCATAATCATAAATGCTTGGATTATTATTTTGTATATGAACAAATAAGGAATAGTACTCCGTATCCTTTAATTTAGCGATGAACTCTTCCATAGTGGTTGAGACTACAAGTTCATTAACATTAAGCTGTGAATGTTGGCTAAAGAAGGTCGTAAAAGCAGTTAAATCTATGGAATTAATATGACTAAATGCAAGTTGCATACAAGTCTTTAATATAGTTACTTCATGACGGAAAAAAATAAATTTTAAAGCACCACGTTGCTTTCCATCTGCAAAACGGTATAACTTGATATAATCTAAATACAGGGAATTCATAAGAATATGTTCTATCTGTCCGCGGTGCAGAGAACGCTCGTCTATATTGGCAAACAAGGGCGCATATCCAGGCTGAGATTTTAAAAAGGATGCAAAATCGGCAGGTGATTCTAATTGCGCGATTTTATTATAATCCTCTAAATTAATCAGCTTAGAACTCATAGCTTTAGACTTTGTTACGATTCCACTATAAGCTAATAGACTACCTAGCATAAGAATCACTCTCCAATAATATTTTTAACTACTTGACTGACTAAAGTTTCTTGATTAATATTAAAATTTTCTTCTAGATTGATTAAGTTTTGTTTACTAGCGTCAATTAAATTTTGCTGTTCTGTTTCAATTTCCTGGTTCATTTTCTCTTGTAGAGCGTTGATTTTATTCTGCGTATCACTTTTAATTTCTGAATCTAGCTTTTCTAAATCCTTCTGAAGTTGTTCGTTTAAATGTAGCTTTTCTTCAGAGGCTTGTTCAAGGATACGATTCACTTTTTCTTCTACGTCATATATTAGGTTAATAACTTTTTCCATGCAGGTTATGACCTCCCATCCCATAATTTTTTGTAAAAAGGAGCCAATACAATAAAATAAAACTAATCGTATTGTGTAAAGATATTTTTACTCTACTCTATCACAATACCACAAAAATTTCAATAAAGGATAAATTACATTTATTTATTATTACTAAATAATAATGAAAATCATAACAATATATCCCCAAAACATTAGATTCTAAGTTTAGTAACCGAGTATCTGATAAACTTAATTTAATTGAAAGGGGGCTTTTCCTGTGATAAAATAATAGTGCTAATCAATAAGAATAAATGAGGTATATGCATGACTGCTTTAATAATAATGTTGATATTAATTCCACTATCACTGTTTACAGTAGCTATCACCGCTATCATCACCTTAACTTTCTCAAAGAGAAGAAATGCGGCTAAGAAAGAAAAAGCTGTAAAATTAGAGGCGGGGTTAAAGGAAGAGATAGTAACAAGGGATCAGTTACTTACCAATCAAGTAGATACTAATGATACTATGGATGAACTTTAAAACTGTAAACAACTTGAAAAAACCAGCCATACAACATATATTATGTGTTGCATGACTGGTTTTTATATAAAAATATATCTATTCAATTAATTTGATTTTAATTAATATGATTCCTCTTAACTTTAAGACGATTCATTGCTCTATTAAGAGCCGCTCTGGAACGATAGTATTCATCCTGGCTTAGCTTATGAAGCAACCTTTCTTCAGCACGCATTTTGGCTTCTTCAGCACGATGCTCATCAATATCTTCAGGTTTTTCAATGGTATCGCCAAGAAGAATTACGTGATTAGGCATAATCTCAACAAATCCTTCACTTACAGCAGCATAATGCCATTCTCCATTTACCTGAAATTTAATTTCTCCAGGGCTTAAGCATGTTACCATGGGCTCATGATCTGCTAAGATGCCATGTAGTCCGTCAGTACCAGGAATAACTAGCATCTCGCAGTCCCCTTTATAGAAGGGGTGATCACTTGCTATGATTTCTAATTGAAAATTCTTAGCCATAGCTCCTCCTATTTAACCTTCTACCAACCAAAGGCTTGTTTACTAATTATTAGCTTCCATCTGTTTCGCTTTTTCAATGACTTCCTCTATGGTACCAACCATAAGGAATGCAGACTCTGGATATTCATCCATCTCACCATTAATGATTGCTTTAAAACCTTTAATTGTCTCACGCAATGGAACATATTTACCAGTAATACCAGTAAAGTTTTCCGCTACATTAAAAGGCTGTGATAAGAATTTTTGTATCTTTCTAGCGCGATAAACTGCAAGCTTATCTTGCTCGTCTAACTCTTCCATACCAAGAATTGCTATAATATCTTGTAACTCTTTGTATTTCTGTAATAACTCCTGAGTCTTTCTGGCAACTTCATAATGCTCTTCGCCAACTACATCAGGCTCAAGAATTCTAGAGGTAGATTCTAATGGATCCACAGATGGATAGATACCTTGCTCTACAATTTTACGAGATAATACAGTAGTAGCATCCAGATGGGCAAATGTATTGGCAGGAGCTGGGTCAGTTAAGTCATCGGCTGGAACATATACGGCCTGGACAGAGGTTATAGATCCATTTTTTGTGGAGGTTATTCTCTCTTGAAGTTCACCAACTTCGTTGGCAAGTGTTGGCTGATATCCTACTGCAGATGGCATACGACCAAGTAATGCAGAAACTTCGGAACCAGCTTGAACATAACGGAATATGTTGTCAATGAAAAGAAGAACATCCTGATGTTGTTTATCTCTAAAATATTCTGCCATAGTAAGTCCCGTTTGGGCAACACGCATACGAGATCCGGGTGGTTCATTCATCTGACCAAATACTAAGGCTGTTTTATCAATAACGCCGGATTCTTTCATTTCTCTCCAGAGGTCATTACCTTCTCTAGAACGTTCTCCTACACCTGTGAAGATAGAGTATCCACCATGTTCAGTGGCTACGTTTCGTATTAATTCCTGAATTAATACGGTCTTACCTACACCGGCACCTCCAAATAATCCAATCTTACCACCTTTCGCATAAGGAGCAAGTAGATCAATTACTTTGATACCAGTTTCAAGTACTTCGACTACAGGGCTCTGGTCTTCAAAAGAAGGCGGATTTCTATGAATCTCCCAAGTATCATCACCTGTAACCGGTTCCCCACCATCAATTACTTCGCCAATTACATTGAACATTCTTCCTAAAGTAGGCTTACCTACTGGAACCTTAATGCAAGAACCAGTGGAAAGTACCTCCATGCCTTTCACAAGACCTTCACTGGAAGCAAGAACAATACAACGTACAATATTGTTACCCACGTGACTGGCAACTTCCATTACAAGTCGCTTACCATCTCTTATTACTTCAAGCGCATCTTTTATATTAGGTAATTTATCACTATCAAACTCAACATCTACAACAGGCCCTAAAACCTGAACAATTTTACCATTATCCATAATAATATCTCCTTTCCTACTTTCTGAGACTCTTAGCACCACTTACAACCTCGGTGATTTCTTGGGTAATTGCGGCTTGTCGTGCACGATTGTACTGTAATCCTAGACTTTTTAGCATATCTTTTGCGCTTTTGGTCGCAGCTTCCATGGCAGTCATTCTTGCATTTTGCTCACTACAGAAGGCTTCCACTAGTACACCGAAAATCATACCTTTTAAGTAATTAGGTACTAATCTGTTCATAACCGCTTTGGGAGAAGGATCAAAAGTAACATGTACATAGCCTGTTGATCTTGCATCAAACTTTTTAGTCTCTAGAGGTAGTACTTTCACACAATCAACTTCCGCCTTCATAGAGGTAACCATTTTGGTATAAACCACATATACATCATCCAATTCTTCTTGAACAAATAAATCAATCAATAATTTGGCGATATCTCCTGCTCGAAACAGGTTTGGATTCTGAGCAGTATATAGGAAATTATCATCAATGGTACAACCTTTACGTAAAAAGTATTGTCTACCAACTTGACCGATTACGAATAGTCGACTGTTTTTACATTTACATTCTTTCATATGTTCTTCTACATACTTAATTATATTATGGTTATAAGCACCTGCAAGACCTCTGTCTGCAGTGACTATTAAATATCCTTCTTTTCTCTCTTCATTAGCTTTTTTCTCCCTTTTATTAAAGTAAACTGATGTTGTCTCAGGAGCATGTAGTAAAATATCATAAATTGTTGCCTGAAGAGATTCAAAATAAGGATGTGTAGCAGCTAAGCCTTTTCTTGCCTTTTTTAATTTGGAAGAGGAAATCAGATACATGGCATTGGTAATCTTCATAATATCCTGTATGCTTTTGATTCTAGTACGGATTTCTCTTGTATTTGCCATAATATCACCTACTTTTTGAATTCTTTGGCTGCATTTATTATCTGGTCAATTAAGTCATCTGTTAAAACCTTTTTGGTACTTATTTCTTCAACGATAGTGCTGTATTTTAACTCAAAATAATCAAGCAAGTCCATTCTAAAAGAAGTCATTTCTTTTAAAGGGATGTCATTAAACAATTTATTATTAGCAACAACAAGTAAAATAACTTGTTCATGTAATTTAAATGGTTTAGATAATGGTTGTTTTAAAAGCTCCATAAGATGCTTGCCGTGATCTAGCAGATCTTTCGTGGTTTTATCAAGATCCGAACTAAACTGAGTAAAGACTTCCATTTCACGATATTGCGCAAGGTCAATACGTAGACTTCCTGCGGCCTTTTTCATTGCTTTGGTCTGAGCAGCACCACCTACACGGGATACTGATAAGCCGACATTAATAGCAGGTCTCATACCAGCAAAAAAGAGTTCACTCTCAAGGAAAATCTGACCATCAGTTATGGAGATAACATTCGTTGGAATGTACGCGGAAACATCGCCAGCTAAAGTTTCAATAATAGGAAGGGCAGTAATAGATCCACCACCAAATTCATCCTCTACACGGCAGGAACGTTCCAATAATCTAGAGTGTAAATAAAATACGTCACCAGGGTAAGCCTCACGTCCGGGAGAGCGCTCAAGTAATAGGGACATAGTACGATACGCAACCGCATGCTTGGAAAGGTCATCATATACGATTAATACATCCTTACCTTGTTTCATAAAATATTCAGCAATTGCAGTACCAGAATAAGGAGCTATGTATTGAAGGGGTGCTAGGTCGCTTGCTGAGGATGAAACTACAACAGAATAATCCATAGCACCATGTTTTGATAAGGAATTTACAATCTTAGCAACTGTGGAAGCTTTCTGACCTATTGCAACATAGATACAGATTACTCCTTGGCCCTTTTGATTAAGGATTGTATCGATTGCAATAGAGGTCTTGCCGGTCTGACGGTCACCGATAATTAACTCACGTTGTCCTCTACCAATTGGGAACATGGAGTCTATGGTAAGAATACCAGTTTGTAAGGGTACAGTTACCGGTTTTCTAGTGCATACGCCAGGAGCTTCATTTTCAATTGGGAAGAAATCCTCTGCTTCAATAGGCCCTTTTCCATCAATTGCAGTTCCTAATGCATCGACAACACGACCAACCAATTGATTGGATACAGGAACACCTGCCCTTTTCCCTGTTCTTATCACCTTAGATCCTTCTTTTAATCCATAATCAGAACCTAATAATACACAACCTACGGTTTTAAGTTCAAGATTTTGTACAATACCACGTACGCCTGTCTCAAATTCAACCAACTCACCATACATAGCATTGTCTAAACCATATACATTAGCAATACCATCACCAATACTAATAATAGTACCTGTCTCTTTGACTTTGGTTTTTAATTCAAAGTCTTCTATTTCATTTTTTAAAACGGAAATAATTTCGTTTTGATTTATATTACTCAAAATTTCGCCTCCTAAATAAGAGATTTCTGCATTTCTGTTAATGCTCCCTTGATGCTCTTATTGTATTCTGTATTGCCTACATATAATACGAAACCACCAATCAAGGAAGGATCCTCTTGTAATTCAAGGATTACTTCTGGTTTATTATATTTACTCTTAATCATGTTTTTGATTTGATCCAACTCAGACTGTTCTGGTTTCAATGCATAGGATAACTTGGCTTTAATAATGTTCTTATCATTAAGGATTAATTCTTCATATGCGTCCATAATTTCAAAAAAGTTACCTATCATTTTATTTTCACAAAGTACCTTAAGAAATGAATGCATATCTCGACTGAAAAGTGCATCAATAACAGCTTCCTTTTCCCCAGTCTTTACAGAAGGATTGGATAGGGTATCCAATAATTCATCAACTTCTAGTAGATTCTTGGCAAGGGTAATACTGCCCTCTTTTACATTCATACTAAATAATATTTTTGCGTAATTTAGCGCTCTTGTAGATATCATTTTGCAGCACCTACTTCATCTAAAAAGTCTCCAAGTATTTGACTATTTACAGATTCATCAACATTCTTACCTAGAATTTTGGATGCTGCTAACATAGCGATACCAGCGATTTCCGCCTGAGCACTTTCCATGGATTTCTTTTTCTCTAACTCGATTTGTTTACTTGCATCTACCATTACTTGTGCTGCATCTTCTTCTGCTAATTGAAGCCTTTTTGTGTACTCTAAACTAGCTCTCTCTTTGGCTTCTTTTATGATAGCAGATGCCTGTTCATCAGCATGTTTTAATTCTTCTTCGTAATCGTTTTTAAGTTTATATGCTTCCGCTTTCTTGTTATCGGCGTCTTGCAATGTCGCTGCGATCGTGTTCTCTCTTTTTTCCATTATGTCTATCACTGGTTTAAATAAGAACTTTTTCAAGAAGAGGAATAAAACTAGAAGATTAATAATTATCCAAATGATTCCTGAATTTATAATGATCATTACAATCCCCTCCTAATATTATTTTAAGATAAAGATTATTAAAAAGGCGATGAGCAGACCGTAAATCGCTGTTGCTTCTGCTAGCGCGCAACCTAAAATCAATGATTTGTTAATGTCACCTTTTGCTTCTGGCTGTCTAGCGATAGCTTGAGAAGCTCCGGATGTGGCGATCCCGATACCAATACCTGCTCCAATACCAGTTAAAACAGCAATACCTGCTCCAATTCCAATTAATCCTGTCATGTTCTATTACTCCTTTTATTATTTTAAAATGAAGATGATTAAAAATGCGATAAGTAGACCATAGATTGCAGTTGCTTCTGCTAATGCGCAACCTAAAATTAAAGATTTGTTAATGTCACCTTTTGCTTCTGGTTGTCTAGCAATCGCTTGAGAAGCTCCGGATGTTGCAATACCAATACCGATACCTGCTCCAATACCAGTTAAAACAGCAATACCTGCTCCAATTCCAATTAATCCTGTCATAATTTTTTCTCCAATCTGTTTATTAATAAAATATGGTGTTCCAATTTATGCTTCAAGTTTTTCTTGCATAAAAATGGAGGTTAAGAGAACAAAAATATATGCCTGTAAGCATCCATCAAATATATCAAAATACATACTAAATGGAATCGGTATAATAGCCGGTACAAACATTTTAAGTAATTCCATAATTACAAATGCTCCGAATATGTTACCGAAAAGTCGCATACATAATGACATTGGTCTAATAAATAATTCCATAATATTAAACGGTATCATTAGTGGCATCGGATGTGCAAAACTCTTTACCCATCCCCCAAGCTTCTTTTCATGGATGCCAGAATACTCAATTAAAACAATACTCATAATTGCCATTCCAGCAGTAACATTCAACTCTTTTGTTGGAGGTTTGAAACCGAGTAATCCAATTACATTGGCACAGATTAAATAAATAAACACAGTACCAAGGTACGGGATATATCGTTTTCCTTCCTTTCCGAGAATTCCATAGAAGAAATCATAAATAAAATTAACAATTACCTCAATTACCATTTGCTTTCGATTCGGAACTATTTGAAGGTTACGAACAAAAATTAAAGTAATAATCATGATAAAAGCCATAATCCCCCAAGTTACAATGGCAGATTCTGGAACTGGTAATTTTCCAATAATAGGAATTGGGATCTCAAAAACCGTCTTACTTTCTAATTCTTCTATTAGCCTCGCTGCAATATCCACATTGCTCACCTCCTTGTGCTCACTTTTATGATGTCTTATGATCCTTAACTATCATAACGCTAAAAGGATTTTTTGCTGTAAAAATACCAATGGTTATAGTATTGATTACCCCCATTGGCATACAAGTTGTTTATATTAAAATTATTGGAACTGAGATTACATGTAATATAATGATCCTCCATTATTATCGTGTAAGGACGTCCGTTAATTCACTTTATCATAATACTCCTTTTTTGAAAAAAATCCATAGCAAATATGTAGAAAAAATTCTAATAATTACAATAATTTATGTCGAAAATACTGAAAATGAAAAATGTTTTCTATCAAAACGGTTAGAAAATTAAGTTTTAAAAAGTACATTTAAATTGACTTCATAATCATTAGTAATTATAATTTAAGAAAACTTAGCTTACTCTATCTTAGTGAAAACGTTATGTTTGATAGAAGCGACTATCGATAATAAAGAAATGGAATGAAAGGATTATATAATGAGATTAAGAAACGTAAAAGGTTCAAGAGAGAAGATTCAAACGGACAATTATGTTATACAGGAGCCAGAACAGTATAGAGGAAAATGGAACACTTTTTTTGGAAATGACAACCCAATCCATATAGAAATTGGTATGGGAAAAGGTAAATTTGTACAAACCCTAGCCAGCTTAAATCCAAATATTAATTATATAGGAATAGAAAAATTCTCAAGTGTTTTAGTAAGAGCGTTGGAAAAGAGGCCCGAACTAGAATCAAGCAACCTTGTTTTCATAAGGATGGATGCAGAAAATATCAATGATGTATTTGGGGAAGGGGAAGTTGGTCAAATCTATTTAAATTTCTCTGATCCTTGGCCCAAAGAAAGGCATGCTAAAAGACGTTTAACATCAGTTCAATTTTTAAACCGATATGATAAACTTCTTATTAAAGAAGGAGTTGTAATTTTTAAAACTGACAACAAGGAGTTATTTGATTTTTCATTGGAACAAATTGAAGAGGCAAGTTGGAAATTAGAAAATATGACGTATGACTTACACCACAGTGAGTTTCTAACAGGAAATGTTATGACCGAATATGAAGAAAAATTTGTGGCGGAAGGAAAACAAATTAACAGACTAGTAGCATATCGATAATAAAAATGATATAATTAGCATATAGTAGTAGGTGAAAGAGATAGTTAAGGATGATTGTCTTGAAAAAATCATGGAAATCAAAACTTGCGCAAGCTACTAATGGTAATCAAGAATTAAATAAAAAAGCGTTGCAGATGAGAAAATCCTGGGATGAAGTTGAGAAATTACTTCAATCAAGTGGAAAAGCAAACAAAAAGAATAAATAAGGAGGAATACACATGGCATTTAAATTTACGGATGATAATTTTAATCAGGAGGCGCTAGAAGCAGAAGGACTGGTTTTGATTGATTTCTATGCAGACTGGTGTGGACCATGTAAAATGATGGCTCCTATTGTAGAGGAACTAGCAGAAGAATATAATGGTAGTGTAAAAATAGGAAAGTTAAATGTAGACGATGCACCTAATACAGCTAGCAAGTACCGAGTAATGTCAATTCCAACAATGTTGTTGATTAAAAACAAAGAAGTAGTTGAGACAATTGTTGGGGCTGTATCGAAAGCTCAGTTAGTAGAAAAAATAGAGCAACATAAATAATGATAAAAGAGTTGAGGGCCACAAGATTAGCTGAATAACAGCTTCCGGTGGCCCTTTCTTATTGGATATGATCTTGATTTGAAATGACGCATTACTATGTTAAGAAACTCAATTTATGATAAAAATAAAAAATATAACATAAAGTTTATAAATCTTTTAGTTTTTTAACATAAAATTAAAAAAGGGGTTGCATTTTATATATCTATCATATATAATAACTCTTGCGTTGAAAATACATGCGCTTCTAGCTCAGTTGGTAGAGCACCTGACTCTTAATCAGGGTGTCCAGGGTTCGAACCCCTGGAGGCGCATTTCAAAGTCTTAGTTTGACGGACACAGGAGCCGTTGGGTTAGGGCTTTTTTTGCGCGATAAGGATGAGATCTGCATAAATAGAAAGGGTATCCTGTGTGTCAAGCTCGCTTGTAAACACAGGATACCCTTTCTATTTATATTGGCGAAGCCAACGCGACTGAGGGCCGTAGGCCCGAAGTGGCGTGCAGATCGGACTACCCATAGGGACAAAATCCTCCATCTTTCAGCTAACAATAATCAATTCAAAAAATAACCGCATTCTATTAAACCTGTATCTCCTACAAGAAAAAAATGAAAGATCCTCAAGTCTCATTAAATCAATGAAAAATCATATATCGTTTTAATTGTAATTTTAACTTACTTTATGTTATTTATTAAACTTATGTCAGGATTGTGATTACAGATACAAAGGTTTCAAGTTTCAAAGAGTAATATTTATATGAAAGAAAGAAATTGTAATCTTTCTATAGACTATTTAAGTAATCGTTCCGCTATTTCATAGGCTCTATCACTTAATTTTTCAGGAACACAAAAATCAATGTCATTAGGAGGATAACTTCCATTTTCCTTATAATACAATTCATGTTCAATCATATTTTTTACTGGAGGAGAAATATCTGTTGTTATATGCACTTTAATATGTGGATATTTTAACTGAAGGTATACTTCTCTTCTAATAGCCTCTAAGTTATTAATCATATTAATCACCCCTTTGTGGAATATGAATTGAATTATTTCTAATATTATTATACACCAAATTATGGTGTAACACCATCTAAATATTGCAAAAATTAATAAATTTAGCTTTAATAATGCGACAAAATAACAATTAAATTGCAATTCACTGTATATATATGCTTAGTATATGATAATGTCATGAAGAATTTCGTTAAAATATGTATAAAATTGGAATGGTATATGATACAATTACCGTAATTCTATTTTTATTATATTAAATTAGGAGGGGACAATATGGAATTTAAACTAAGAAAATGGGAATTGATGGATGCAGATGATATTGCACTTTGTGCTAATAACGTTGAAATTGCAAATAATCTGAGAAATGCTTTTCCTTTTCCGTATACATTAGAAGATGCAAAGAGTTATGTTTCCAGTTGCATTAAAAACGCCGATACCACCCAAATTTGTCGAGCTATAGTGATTGATAACCATACGGTTGGCAGTATTGGTATATTTCTCGGTAATGATGTATATTGCAAAAGCGGAGAACTTGGATATTGGTTAGCTGAAGAGTATTGGGGTAAGGGCATAATGAGTATTGCAATTAAACAACTTTGCCAAATGGCATTTGAGCAGTTTGATATAATACGAATTTATGCCGAGCCATTTGCACATAATATAGGTTCAAGAAAGGTTCTTGAACATGCTGGATTTTCCCTAGAAGGAATTATGAAGCAGGGAGTTTTTAAACATGGTAACATTTATGATTATTGCATGTATGCATTACTTAAAGCATAAAATAGGAAACAGTAAATTATAGCTTAATTCATGGGGATCAGGAAATGAAAAGGAAAAATCAAATTACAAGATTACTTACAATTGTTGCAATTATCATACTCATCGGTATTCCAATTGGTTTAACGCATTCGCATAATAGTAGTTCTAATAAGACATTGACAAAAAACTATGGGGTTTCGAATGTTACATCTAATATAGATGTGAATGGAACAAATTCCGCTGATATCGATATTGATTCTATCGTACCAACCGCAGAGAAATTAATTGAGAACCTAGAAAAAAAGGGCTATGAAGTGAATCATTTTGATACGGTTGGAGAACTGGATATAATGGTAAACAGAATCTATGCCAAGAAAGATAACTATTTCTTAGATATCTGTTATAATGTTTCTAAGTCTGATGCTGGTGCAATTTTTGCCCAATATGAGGATTCTTATCATTCGTACTATATTATGGCCCAAAACGATTGTTATGTTTACTGTATTAGTGATAAGAAAACGTTTAAACATGCAGGATTTAATAGTTTAGCAAATGTAGGTACTCAATATATATATGATTAGAAAATGATAAGGAGCGATTAGCTCCTTTTTTGTTTTAGACAAATGGCAAGTATTGTAGTGAATGACATATAATAAATACAAACCAATATTTGAGGCTATCCATGACAATATATGTAGTACAACAAGGGGATACAATTCAGTCAATTGCCAAGGTACATGGAATCTCTGTAGCAAGGTTGATGCTAGACAATGGGCTGTTAAGTGTTAGCAAACTTGCTATAGGCCAAACATTAGTAATAGCCCATCCAGAAAAAACGTATACCGTTCAAAAGGGAGATACATTGAGTGGTATTGCAGCAACAAACGAAATTTCTATAGACCAATTACTAAGAAATAATCCATATCTTTCAGAACGAGAATATATATATCCGGGAGAAACAATGGTTATAAGCTATGGAAATAAAAATAAAAAGAAACTATCAACCAATGGATATGCTTATCCGTTTATTGACAGGGCAACTTTGAAGAAAACGTTACCTTTCTTAACGTATTTAACAGTTTTTAATTATAGAGTGACAAAGGATGGTATTGTAGTTAGTATAACAGAAGAGGACACAGAGATCATTCAGATGGCGAAGGAGTATGGTGTGGCACCAATTATGTTGGTTTCAACACTATCTGGACTAGGTAAGACCAATGAAGAGGCTGCTTTTAGCATACTGTACAATGAGAACTTGCAGGATACATATATTACGTATATGGTTAAAATATTAAAGGAAAAAGGTTACTACGGAATAAATGTTTCATTTGATTACTTAGATACTGATAATGAGCAGCTATACAACAAATTCCTGAGTAAGGTAACAAATCGTATTAATGCCGAAGGATATCAAGTTTTTGTAACTATTAATGCCAGGAACCAATATATAGAGAAAGTACTTCTCTATAGGCACACAAGTTATTTTAGTGTAGGTCATGTGGCCGATAGTGTTATGATTCTCTCATATAATTGGGGTTATACACTTGAACCTCCGACTGCGCCTATTTCCGCAGATGCAGGACGTGAATTAATGAAAATTATCACTATCCCGTCAGAAAAATTAAATATTGGAGTAGCAGTGATCGGATATGATTGGGAGTTGCCTTATGTAAATGGAATATCAAGAGCAATCTCACTTACGTTTGATGCAATTATACAATTAGCGGCAGAAGAGAATGCAGTTATCCAATTTCATGAACCTTCCCAATCCCCGTTTTTTGAATATATTGATGATACCACTGGTGTAAATATATCACATATCGTCTGGTTTAAAGATGCAAGAAGTATAAATGCATATGTTAATACTGTGACAGAGTTCAATATGCAAGGAATAGGAATCTGGAATATAATGAAATTCTTTGCACAGTTTTGGATGGTAATTAATACGCAATATGAGATAGAAAAGATTACAATTGATGTTGTCTAGTGTAGAGTTTGTTACACAGAAAAAATTATACCCCGGTACCTATCAATTATACGCCCCGGGGTTAAGTATTACCATTTTGAATATTTATTCCTTTGTCAAATCTTTTACACTATCTCGTTCTACAAAAGTTGTGGACAATAAAACTTTGGATTTAATGTCGTCTCCGTATTTTACCATATCCATAATTTTTTGAACGGCCATTTTTCCTAACTCTCTTTTCACAGTACGGATTGTTGTTAGCTTAGGAGAGGTGATTTCGCAAAATGGAAGATCGTCAAAACCAATAATAGAGACGTCTTCTGGAACGCGATAACCAGTTTCTTGCAATGCTTTCATTGCACCAAGTGCAATCACATCATTATCAGCAAAAAAAGCAGTAGGAAGATCAGGCTTGGTTTGAAGGTATGCTAACATATCTCGATAAGAGCCATCCATGGAGGAAGCAACCGTAACAATATGTTTGGTGTGTATGGATAAACTGTGTTTTGTCATGGTACTTCTAAATGCTTTGCCTCTTGCTCGGAAGGGGTAAATTCGTAATCTTCCACGAAGGTAACCAATCTTTTTATGACCCTTTTTAATTAGGTATTCAATGGCGATACGTGTACTGTCTGTATTATCAGCAAGGATACCATTAAAAGACATATCATTACACCAGTAATCAATTAATAAAATTGGACATTTACTGCTACGATAAAGATCTAAATCAGCTTCTTCTAGTTCGCTTCCAAGAATAATAAGACCAGAAGTGGTGTCATTTAGGAGCCACTTAATCTGATCTCTATAATCAGAATTTCTCTTATCAAGATAGCAGGCTACCAGATCTAATCCGCAAGTTTGGCATTCTGATTCTGCTCCATCCATTACCAATGCAAAGAAGGGGGAGTCTTCCATTACAGATCCACTTCTTCTGTATATGACAATTTTGATTTTGGATATCTTTTCTTCTGCTATATAGCCTAGATCTTTCGCAACTTTAAATATGATAGCAGAAGTTTCTTTGTTAACTCCCTTTTTATGATTTAACGCATTTGAAATAGTTGCCGGTGAAAAGCCAGTAACATCACTAATTTGTTTAATACTTATTTTCATAGTAACACCCCTTTGTACGTATTGTCTTAAGTACGATCGATAGTCTTGATTGTTTGCTTCACTTATAAATTATGATCTAAATTTATTATAAATTATTTAGATAGTAAATGAAATAATAATTTTGCAAATGGAAATACTTTAATATAATTTAAAAAAACGGACTGGAGAAATTGTTCAATATCACCAAAAAAATGTAAAAAATATAATGTTTCATGCCGAATGTGAAGTGATATAAAGAAAATCATTTAAATTTTTATATAAATATTTATAAAAAACTATACAATATGATTATGTTTTACAGGATTATAATGGTTATTTTGGATACGGTTATGAATAAAACCAACAAGTAAATATATTATTATTTAATACGTTTTATAGAAAACTTATATAAAAACCAATTAAAATTCAAAAAAACTATTGAAACATTTATATAAATAATTTATAATATGGACAACTTAACTAAGCAATTTGTTTAAACTGATAGTAAACAAGGAGGATATGGGAAAATGGGCAGGAAAAAGAAACAAATGATTGAAACGGTTCTGTTTACAATTCCGGCAATAATTTTGGTAACGATCATGATTTATATTCCATTTGTAATGAGCGGCTTTTACTCATTAACAGAGTGGAATGGTATATCAAAAGCACCTAAATTTATTGGATTAGAGAATTTTCAAAGAATATTTGCAGGAAGTAAGGATTTTCTTAATGCACTTATTTTTACAGGAAAGTACACAGTACTGTTTATGATTCTAACGAATATATTTGCTTTGGCATTAGCAGTTGTATTGG
>JAEZUR010000198.1 GCA_023420935.1 Bacillota bacterium
ATCATACCCTTTATTATTCATATATGCCCCCACTACAAGTTTCTAATTGATTTCCTTAACTCAAATCCACAATTACTGTAATCTCTGTCTCACGATTTCATAAGATAGGATACCCATGGCAACCGAAGCATTTAGTGAATCAATATCACCCTTCATCGGAATCTTGGCTACATAGTCACATTTTTCTTTCACTAAACGTCCTACTCCTTCTCCTTCACTGCCAATTACAACGCCAATAGAGCCTTTTAAATTAAGATTATACATAACCTCTCCATCCATATCCGCGCAGACAAACCACATACCTCTTTCCTTTAATTCCTCAATGGTGGTAGCTAAGTTGGTTACTTTCGCAACTGGAGTATAATTAATTGCACCTGCAGATGTTTTAGCTACCGTAGCTGTTAATCCAACTGCTCTACGTTTTGGAATTATGATACCATGTGCACCTGCTTGATTAGCAGTTCGAATGATAGCACCAAGGTTGTGTGGATCCTCAATATTATCTAATAAAATCAGAAATGGTGGTTCTCCTTTTTCTTCTGCCAACTTAAACATATCTTCAATTTCAGCATATTCATACGCTGCTGCATAAGCTATCACACCTTGATGTTTACCTGTTTCTGATATTTGATCCAAACGCTCTTTCTTAACATAAGAAATAATCGTATCACCTTTTTTTGCTTCTCTGGTAATCGATTTAATCGGTCCATCTTGACAACCATCTAGAATAAACAAACGATCAATGGTCTTTCCTGCGCGAAATGCCTCCATTACAGCATTTCTTCCCTCTATCGTAAATTCTTCGTATCTCATTCTTTATCTTCCTGTTTCCCTTCTTTTAAACCAATGTTTACAAGTTCCAATACCCGGCTCATTCGATTACTTAAATACAAATAACCAATCAATGCTTCTACACCAGTTGCTATTCTGTAATCAATAATGCTAGCATTCTTTGCAGACGTAAAAGATTTAGCATTTCTTCCCCTTTTATACACTGCAATCTCCTCTTCTGTTAGTTTAGATTCAATGACATAAAACAGTTCTGCTTGAGCTTGGGCTTTAACCAAACTACTTACTTCTCGATGTAGTTTATTAACAGGAGCATTTCCATGTAAAACAACAATGGTACGTATGATTAAATCATAAATACAATCTCCAATAAATGCTAAAGTAAGTGGAGAATATTGCATCGGTGGTAAATCACCTAAACTAAATTGCTGTTTCATAAGATCAAGTAGACTCTCCATCTCTTCCCCTATTAACTCCTTTTCCATCTTACCCCTTCTCTGGTATCTTCTAAGATGATACCTTTATCCAAAAGTAAATTACGAATTTCATCTGCTTTTGCAAAATCCTTATTCTTTCTAGCATCCTGTCTATCCTGAATTAATTGATCTATCTCTTCATCTATTAACTCTTCTTCTTTTGTTGTTATAATTCCAAGAACATCACATAATCCTGTTATTGTAGTTAATGCTTTTGTAAGTACTGCCTTCCCATTCTCCGCTGTCAAATTGGAATTTGCTAATTTGACAATCTCAAAAACTGCAGCTATTGCATCTGCTGTATTAAAGTCATCTTCCATAGATGCATCAAATTTTACATTTAACTCATCCATTTGTTTTAATACCTTAGTCTCATCCGTGGTTTCTTCTTTATCTACCGCTACTTCTAATAAATGTTGTAGATTAAACACAGCTGTAAGAATACGTTCCAATCCATTTTTAGAGGCTTCCATAAGCTCTCTACTAAAATTAATAGGACTTCTGTAATGGGCACTTAACATAAAGAAACGAAGAACTTGAAGTGGATATTTTTCTTCTATTTCACGTACAGTAAAGAAATTGCCTTCTGATTTAGACATCTTTTTATTGTCTATGTTTAAGAAGCCATTGTGCATCCAATATTTTGCAAACTCTTTTCCATTGGCAGCCTCACTTTGAGCAATTTCATTTTCATGGTGAGGGAAGATTAGATCTTCTCCACCTGCGTGGATATCAATCTGTTCACCAAGATATTTTTTACTCATAACGGAACATTCAATATGCCAGCCAGGACGACCATCGCTCCATGGCGATGGCCAAGATGGCTCGCCTTCTTTCTTTGGTTTCCATAGTACAAAATCCATTGGATCTTCTTTTTCATCACTTACAGCAATACGAATTCCCGCCTCAAGATCATCTAAATTTTTCTTAGATAATTTTCCATAACGATCAAAGGATCTTGTTTTAAAATATACCGTTCCATTCTTAGGATAAGCATATCCTTTATCAATGAGCGTCTGTATCATCTGTACCATGCCTTCTATTTCTTCCGTTGCCTTTGGGTGCGTGGTAGCTGGTTTAATATTTAAGTGCTCCATATCCTCTTTTACAGCCTGGATATAACGTTCCGATATTTCCGTTGCAGATACACCTTCTTCATTAGCTTTACGGATAATCTTATCATCCACATCCGTAAAATTAGAAACATAATTTACATTATATCCTTTGTATTCAAAATAACGTCTTACCGTATCAAATACAATCATTGGTCTTGCATTACCAATATGAATATAATTATAAACAGTTGGTCCACATACATACATGCGAACTTTACCAGGTTCTACCGGAACAAATTCTTCTTTTGTTTTGGTTAAGGTATTGTATACTTTCATTTATTTTCTCCTTTATATCCTCTATTTCTCTTATTTTTCCTTTATTTTATGAACTGATTCACATAAATCACTTAATGTTTTCTTTAATGCTGCATTTTCATTCTGCAAACTTTCAATTGCACAGTAAATTGGGTCTGGAAAATGCACTTGATCCAACTCTTCTCTTGGAACTCTTACATTATCTCTCTTTACAACACGGCCTGGTACACCAACAACAGTTGAGTTAGGAGGAACTTCCGATAATACCACGCTTCCAGCACCAATCTTCGAATTCTCACCTACTGTGAATGATCCAATTACTTTTGCTCCAGCACTGATCATTACATTATCGCCGATGGTTGGATGACGTTTCCCTTTTTCTTTTCCAGTTCCGCCCAATGTAACTCCTTGATATAACGTAACATTATCACCAACAATGGCAGTCTCTCCAATCACTACTCCGTAACCATGGTCAATAAATAATCCTTTTCCTATTGTTGCACCTGGATGTATCTCAATTCCTGTTTTATGGACGGTTCTCTGCGAATACCATCTTGCCAGAAAATAGTGTTTACGCTGATATAACTTATGTGCGATACGATATCTTAAAATTGCTTTAAAACTAGGGTACAAAAACACTTCCCATGAAGTTTTTATAGCAGGGTCTCTATCCTTAATAATCTGGATTTCTTCCTTCACGAATTTAATAAAACCCATAAAGACTGCTCCTTTCTAATTAAAAAAACTCCGTCTCAATATCTAGAGACGAAGTTATCCGTGGTTCCACTCTAATTTGTATTGTTTTACAATTATCAATACAATCTTTAGACAGATAACGGCTGTTACCGGATTAGACTACTTTATAGTTCACCTAATCAGCTCCCGGATGCACTTCGTCCTAGCTATAATAAAGAATGCTTTCAGCCAATGGCATTCTCTCTCTGTTACCTTACCAAAACTACTCTTCCGTTCAAAGCTATTTCACCTATTTTATACTTTATTCTATGCACAAATAAGCAATTTGTCAAGAAGATTTCGCTCTGCAACTTGGGATTAATTGGTTGCCAGAATCTTTTCAGACATTTTATACGATTTCATTAATATATACATGCTTATCCTTTAAGAAATATTCCATTACTTCATATATTTTCATACTACTCTCAGGATTCTCAGTTGTCTGTGCTATTTGACAACCGTTTGGTGTAAAGTCAAGCTTCCATACTCCTTGGTTTTCTTCTATCATATCATCTTCAACCTTTATAATTTTCGTCATGCACTCCTTGGTTGCAAATGACTTAACGAATGTTTCCAAATGAATAATCCTCGCCATAATAATTGGTTTCTTATATTCTTCTGTAATTGGTAAGTCTTCTCTTACCTGTTCCAAATCAATAAAATTAGTTTCCAAAAATTCCACTTCAAAATTCTCATCTTTATTGTTCCTAATCCAGGATAATACATTGCTAATTACATTTTGTGTTTCTTCCCTTTCAATCACACTCTCTGTAACCTCTATTTTTCTTCCTTCCATCATAAAGGAAACAACACCTATAATATGATTCTTCCTTAGGCACACCAGAACATCTCCGCCTGCTGCCACCATTTCCTTTTGCAACCTTGTGTAATAATACTCTGAGCGAATGGCAAATAGATCAAACTGCTCCTGTAATTTTTCATTTACATAGGATGATAATTTTACCTTAATTTGCTCATTTAGGTTAGCAAGTGTATCGATGGTTAAATCCTCATCCAGTTCTGCTGCCTTAAGCTGATAGGATACTTCTGATCCGAGGCAATTTATCTTCATTCTATCCTGTGCGTAGATAAATCGAAAGTCAAATGGGGTATAAATCTTTTCATGAGCTGGCATTAAGTAAGTAAATCCTTGCTCTTTTTTGTACATATCTGTAAATGCTTGGTGCAACAGAATACGCATTCTACCCTGTTTTCTATAATCCGAATGCGTTGCAACACCAACTATATAATTCGCATGAACTGACAACCCATTTAATTTCATCATAAATGGATTTAAATGTAACATAGACGTAAGTTTATCACCCTCATATAAAGTAAGCACCTGATTATCTATAGTCTTCTCCTCAAAATAATAATTCATATATTCATCATGATCAGAAAAACAATGCTTCCATAATTCATAACAATCCTTTAACTGTTTTTTATCCATACGTATCTCCTTTAAAAACAAAAATTTCGCGTTTAATCATATTATAATCTATTTTCGTTGAAATAAAAGATTTGATTCTGTATAATACTGTTTGTATTAGCAAATTGTAACTAACTTGATTAAGAAAGGTGTGTAATCACATGAGAGTAGGTATGGGATATGATGTCCATAAACTTGTTGAACATAGAGATTTAATACTAGGTGGTGTAACAATTCCTTATGAAAAAGGACTGCTTGGTCATTCAGATGCTGACGTATTAGTTCATGCCATTATGGATGCATTACTGGGTGCAGCTGCACTTGGAGATATCGGAAAACATTTCCCCGATACCGACGAAGCATATAAAGGTGCTTCTAGTATCTCTTTACTAAAAAAAGCGAAGACTTTGGTTGAGGAGAAATTATATCTGATAGAGAATATTGATGCAACCATTATTGCGCAACAGCCCAAAATGGCTCCACATATTCCAGCGATGGTTGAGAATATTGCAACTGCCCTTAGTATTGATAAAGATCAGATAAACATTAAGGCAACTACCGAAGAAGGGCTTGGGTTCACTGGCACTGGTGAAGGTATCTCATCACAAGCAATTTGTTCCATCTCATCTATTATGAATTATCAATACAATGACCGTATGGAAACAACAAAAGATTGCTCTAGTTGTAGCGGATGTACTGGATGTCATAAATAGGTATGACATAATAAAGATTCCTGATACATTAATAGCAACCTGCGCCTGCTGGTGCGTAACATAAAAAAAGCTTCCAAGATGATTGGAAGCTTTACTTTGCGTAGCGGAAAAGGGATTTGAACCCATGACACCACGGGTATGAACCGTGTGCTCTAGCCAACTGAGCTATTCCGCCATATGTTAGGACTTTTATTACATAACAATATCTTGTCCTAATTCATCAAGTACCATACATAGACCATACATAGACCATATATTTAACTTGAAAATGGGACCTACAGGGCTCGAACCTGTGACCCTCTGCTTGTAAGGCAGATGCTCTCCCAGCTGAGCTAAGATCCCATGAGTCAATCAAATGTGTCCTTCAATCTCTCGCAAGACACATTTGATATTATATTAAGTTCTAAGTCATTTGTCAAGCACTTTTCAAAACGTTTCTTGAAATGTTTTTTATTAAGCCACACTATGGCTTAGGCTATCTGTAGCTAGCATGTTTTCCCACTAGCAAAATCTACTGCTTGACCTATCTCCTTTTTATTTGGATGCCCCATTCCAAACACTAAAAACGAGCCCTGGCAAGTAAATTCTTCCTCATCTACTAAGATACCTTTTCTCTCTAATACTTTTCTAACTTCCGTCTGCTTTCCTGTCTTGGAGCAACTAGAAGTGATGAGTACAACTTTTTTTACATTCTGTGGCGTTAAACCTTCCACATACTTTAATAACTCAGGTAAACTCTGATTCCCATAGATCCCACCAACTAAAAACAAAACATCTACTTGGCTCAGATTAGGATTCTCTGTAATATTTTGCGCCGAACAATTAAGTTCTCCAGCAATGGCCATTGCTATCTTTCTTGAATGGCCTGTTTTTGTTGCATAAATAACTGTATTCATAATTATCCTCCTTTAACGTTCTTAGCAGAACTTTATTATATGTTTACTTTACTTACTCTCCATTAATGCATTATACACTGCTGTCTTAATCACATCACTTGATAAGGTAGCTCCACTAACCCCATCCACATCAATACGATTATCAATCACCATCTGATCTACAATAGCCTCTGCTGGTTTTCCAGTTCCGCAATCATGCTCTAGTATCGTTATCTTTGTTATAATGTGATCTACAACCGTAACTTCAACTTTTGCCTTTACTAAACCTCCATCTTCGTTTCCTGCATAAGTACCATCTCCAACTTTAGATAAATCAAGATTAGAATAATCCATCGCATCATATGATTTTGCATTCTTTCCAACGTAATAAAGGAATCCAATTATCATAGCAGCAAATAGTCCAATTACGATTAAGATAGCAACAAGACACCCTTTACCTCTTATTCTCCGTTTGTTATCGTGCTCCATTTTGTCACCTTCCTTTTTATTCTTATTAAGTGATATAACTATAAAATGATTATCCACTTATCCCTGTCATAATAATGTCCATATGTTGATCAAACAGGTGCTTAGCTTCCTCCATTGTAATACCTTCTTTACTACTTAACATGATCATCAATCCAATAAAGGAACTCCATATATTAAAGGCAGCCATAGCTGGATTGAGTTCTCTTAACTCACCCTTTTTTATTCCTACTTGAATGGTCTGCTCCATGACAGATATCCATGGAGTTATTTTTTCTCTTCGTTTAGAATATTTATCTAGTACAATCAGATTATATTTTTCAGGCTCGTTGATTGCCAATTCAAGTATCATGGAGAATATAACTCTAGTGTTATATTCAAATCCTTTATCTACTTGAAGAACTTCTTTAATTCTATCTTTAATTATGAGATTTGCTTCCTCATGTATGGTATCTACTATTTCTTGTTTATCTTTAAAATAGTGATATACACTACCTGCAGAGTAGCCAAGGGCATTGGTGATCTTTCGAATGGATAATAACTCAAATCCTTCATCTAGACCAATCTTTAATGCTGTATCTAAAATAGCTCTTCTAATCTCTTCATTTTTTTGTTTCTGTCGTTCCCTACCCATGACAGTTATCCTTCTTTCTTTGTAATTTCACATTTGTATATTTATTTAATCAGTATTTATTTTTTAATCAGTATTTATTTGTTAAACACTGTTCATTCTTATATATAATAATACAGCTTGCATCTTATGTCAAGCTGTATTATGAAAAGTATTGGCTTGATGATCAAATATATTCGTTCCAAATCACAACCTTCTGTGTTCCAAGTTTACATTGTTTCAATGCTTCTTCTGCATGTTCAATCAATTTTTTCATCTCTACGGTATGTTTGTTATATAGAGAAACACCGCAGCTATAGCTTCTTTCTATACTTTCACCATCTACTTGGATTACTGCCGTTAACTGTTCCAGTTCTTCACAAAACACCTCTAATTGCTGTTCATTTTGAATATTACCACGAAATGCGCCAAAACCATCTCCCGAGATTCGAAATACTATAGTATCCTGATTTTTTACTAATTGACGAACGGATTCTGCAAATACTTTAAGAATCTCATCACCCACCATATGTCCCCATATATCATTAATTATCTTAAACTGATCTAGATTAATAAAGGCAAATGCGCCCATTTCCTCTGGATTTCGTTCCACAACATTACAGATTCTCTCAATATACGCTCTCTGATTTACCAGTCCCGTTAATGGATCATAATCAAATTTTTGTTGAATCTTCTGATCCTCATATGATATAGAATCCTTCCCTTCATGAATGGTATAATCCCCTCGATCATCTTCCTGTAATGCACTGGAATCATTTTCTTTATTCTGTAGTAATTGGGAAATATTATGTTCTAGCTCCTTTTGCTGTTGCAATTTTCTAAATAAATAATATCCATATGCTGTTCCTAACATTAGGAATACAACAGCTAATACTAGAATCAAACTATATTTCCATCTTGCCTGACTTGTATGAGTTTTTTGAATTCCCTCTTCATATGCTTGTATTGTATTACCAAATTTCTCTTTATAATCTGGATACTGTATTTGATAATATCGAATTAATTTATTAATTAATTCATTTAATTCTTGATTTTCCTTATTATATGCCAAATACTCAGAGGAAGGAATGGATAATTCCAAAATACTATTATACTTATTTCCATTGTCAATAATATGGTTATAATCTATTACACTTTGATTCGTGATGATCCCCTTCACCTGTTTCTCTTCTAAACCAGCTAACATTTCTTGCTTTGTTAGAAAAGAAATTAAATGTCCATCAAAGATAGAGTTTTGAAACAGAGGCATATCCTGCTCCATAATGCCCCAATAATACTGATTTAAGTCCGAATTATTTATCTTCTTTTCTTTACTTTTTACGGCCAAAATATACTGACTTTGGTAAATTGCATCTGAAAAGCTATATTCCTCTAGACTCTCTTGTGATATTCTTATTCCAGAAGCTAGTTGAATTTCATTTGATATTAAGGCTTCATTTGCTTCTTCTTCCTGTAATATATTACTATTCTCATTAAACGCAATCCCTGTTATCCTCTCAAAAAAGGAAATCATATCTGGTACAATTCCGCATTTTACTTGATTTTGCTCATAGGATACTGGATAGTCCATACCGATTCCTGCAAAATAATCGATATGGCTATACTCCTTTTCAATTGCTTTAATTGTCTTTTGTTCCTTTTGATAAAAATATTCCCTTTGATATCGCTCATTCTCCTGATTCACGTGTTTTCGAAGATTGTCTCCTTCCATTTCCATATAACGATTGAATATTCTAATCAAAGGTAAATATTTCTTGTTACAAGTACCAATGGTATAGTCTATCTGAATCTGGGGAAAAGTTCTAACTATAGATAATTGATCATACTCATAGATTTGACTCTTGTTATCCTCCAAGGTCAATGCTGCATCTATCTCCCTCTTATTAAGTGCTGTTAAAAGCTGGTTCAAATTATCATAGTAACTGATTCTCTTTGCCAATTGTAGATAGGGTAGACAATAATATTCCGTTGAGGCATCCTTTATCATTCCCACCTGAATATCTTCTATATTTTTGATTCTATCACTTGCTTCACCCGATATTAGTACCACAGTTGAAGTAGCAATCGGAGAAGCTAGATAAACCTTACTCGAGTTACCCTCATTAATTGAGACATGATAAAGAAAATCTACCTTCTGTTCCTGTAGGTTGTCATACATAACTGGCCAATCACCTTGTACCCTTGTTATGTTAAGTTCTAAAATATTCTCCATAAAGTGAATTACTGGAATAGCGGATCCCATTGATTCATTTCCTTGATTATTTGAATACTCCTCTGGATTTGTAGTTCCAAATGTAATTTTATCCTTCCGAATGGTATCTAGATACTGTTTTTCATCCTCCGTTAAGGAAAATCCACCCTTTTTAGTGGTTTCTTTTGCCAATGAGCATTGATTACCAATTACACTACCCAACACCAACATTAGGATAATAAATACTCTTATTTTATATCTTTGGTTTCTTCTTTTCATATGTGTTGCCTTTCCACTTTAATCCATTTCCATAATTAGCTGTAGATTCATATTTATTCCAGAATTATTCTACTACAATGGTATACTTTTGTCATTATAATATCTACAATGTATTCTTGTAGTATTTGCAATTTCTTAATTTCTCACCTATAATTATTGATAGAGAATGGAAATAGGGAGGTAATCACTCATGTATCATTTTATCGTAAACCCAAAATCTCGTACCGGAAATGGTCTTACAGTTTGGAATAACGTTGAGAAAGTTTTAAAACAAAGAGAAATCCTCTATCAGGTCTACTTTACCCATTATGAATTTCATGCAGCTAAACTTGCAAAACAAATCTGCGAAACTAATATAGGGACTAAACACATCATTGTTTTAGGTGGCGATGGAACCGTAAATGAAGTGATTAATGGGATTGATTCCTATCAAGATATCCTATTTGGTTACATTCCATCCGGGTCCAGCAATGACCTTGCCAGAAGTCTTGGAATACCCAAAGATCCGATTCAAGCGTTAGAACAAATATTGACGTCTAAATGTTATCGTTATTATGATCACGGAATCATTCAAACAAATGAATCAGCTCTTACGAAAAAGGAGCCTACAGGGCTTC
>JAEZUR010000199.1 GCA_023420935.1 Bacillota bacterium
GGTGATGGTGTAAATGATGCACCAGCACTCAAGGCCTCTGATATTGGTTGTGCTATGGGTATAACTGGTACGGATGTTGCAAAAGGCGCTGCGGATATGACACTGACTGATGATAACTTTGCAACAATTGTAGAAGCAGTGAAAGAGGGAAGAGGAATCTATGACAATATCAAGAAAACAGTAGGATTCTTACTTGGCACGAATATAGGTGAAGTATTTACTGTGTTCTTTGCAATGTTACTATGGAGAGAATCTCCGCTTTTATCCATGCAATTGTTATGGATTAACTTAGTAACAGATAGTTTGCCAGCAATAGCGCTTGGAATGGAAGATGTGGAAGAAGATGCTATGAGCAGAAAACCAAGACCTAAGAAAGAAAGCATCTTTGCTCATGGTCTAGGAATCAGAGTATTTCTACAAGGTCTTATGTTTTCTATTATCTGTTTAATAGGCTTCCATCTGGGTTGGCGAGCAACAGGGCAAATTGAAGGTGGAAGAACAGTAACATTTTTTGTTTTATCTTTGGCACAGGTCGTTCATGCATTTAATATGCGTTCCGATCGTTCCTTGTTTAAAGTCGGTCCGTTTACGAATCATGCATTAAATAAGGCTGCATTGGTTTCCATTTTACTAATAGCAGTGGTTGTATTTGTGCCACCAATTACTACTGTGTTTGGTCTAATTCAGTTACCAACGTATCTGTATCTCATTGCTATTGCATTATCCTTTGTTTCTGTTGTGGTTTTAGAGCTTGCGAAAGCGTTTGGTTTCGTAAAGAGCTAACTAATCCAAAACGATACCATGTTGGTAATCATTTGCAATAGACGTTCCAAATTTAGAATATACAATGCGATTATATACATTAGCAGCTTGGATATCTTGTTGTAACATGAAAAGTCCAGCCGAATCAAGATGATTTTTAGCATCAGCAACCTTTGTTATAATAGGAAATTGAGGTTCTATGGTTGAATTTCGAATGATTTGGCTGGCTTGTTTTTTTAATCCAAGCACACGTATATAAGGAGCTACTGTACCAGCAGGGTACGCTTTGATATTCAATAGAATATGAAGGAATGCACGATTAATTCTAGTTAATGTATACTGCTTTGATTTTAAAAGTAATGCAAAGTCAGTAAAATTAGTATAGTTAGGAAGTAAATTCATGATGCGTTTGGCTAGATCTTCTGAAATATCTGCATAACTTGTCAGTGTTTCTATTTCTTCTTGCAATAATTTGTAGTATAATAAGTCAGAACAGTCATTTTCAACGATTGGGAATGATAGTAATTCTGAGCTTTTTAAAATAGAATAGATACGATCAGGTATGCTTGGTTTTAACTTATTAAGGTCATGCCAAGTTTCATAAGATGCGCGTAAGGAAGTAGCAGAACTGATACCAGTTTCATCTAGTTCTTTATCATGATATTGATTGGACTTGCGTGTTATGGTATATGGTATCATGGGACTGTTCAATTTTATGAGTGCCTTGATATACTCAATTCCAAGTATGTTATTGGAGGAAGATAATATATCTGGTGTGTAGTGCTCGTCTGACGAGTGAAAATGCTTCATCATTGCGTGCATTCTTGCAGCGGGATAGGTATTTCCGGACTTTAACGATGTAGTTAAGGTTTCTTTAAAATCGACTGGTTCGTCTAGTAAGAAATCTGCTATTTGAGACAAGATTGGAATAGACCCACACTCACTTCCAAAACAAATACTGTCAACAAATCCTAAATGATGAAGGATTGACACAGCTCCATGGGCAAAAAATTCAGCACTGCCTGTAGCAAAACAGACTGGCAGTTCGAGTACTAAATCTGCGCCACAGGCAAGTGCCATTTTGGCGCGCGTATATTTATCCGTTATGGCAGGGGTACCCCTTTGGACAAAATTTCCACTCATTACAACTACTACATAATCAGCACCAGTCAGTTCTTTTGATTGGTTGATATGATATAAATGTCCATTATGAAAAGGATTATATTCTGTAATTAATCCGACAACTTTCATTAATTCTCCCATCTGCCTGATACATCTTACAGGCGAAAACAATATTATGTTATATTATAGCCCGTTAATCAACGGATAACAAGAATAGATTAAATAAATCAAGGAGAGAGAAACTATTATGAACACAAAATTAGTAAAAAAGATTTCGCTTATTTTAATCTTCACTTTATTGTCAACGGTCATCCCTTGGAATACAGTAAAAGCGGAGTCACAAGTTCCAGAAGTGAGTGCCCATGCATATGTTGTAATGGATGCAAATTCAGGAGAGGTTTTATATTCAGAACATGAAACGAATAAGATATATCCTGCAAGTACCGTAAAGTTAATGACAGCAATCGTCGCCATGGAGCAAAGTTCATTAACGAAAAAAATAACAACGAAACAGTCTGTTCTAAAGGAATTGCCAAGTGATGCTTCTGTCATTGGTTTAAAGCCAAATAAGACTTATACCTTAAATCAACTATTGCAGATGACATTAATTGTGTCAGCGGCAGATGCAGCCAATACAATCGCTGCAGGTGTGAGTGGTTCTACAAAGAAATTTGTGAAAAAAATGAATGCGAAGGCTGAAGAGTTAGGAATGTACGGTACTAGTTTTGATAATGCCGTCGGACTTGATATTGGTAATGGATATAAAAATACATACACAACGGCAGAAGATTTTGCGATTCTTACTCGCTATGCTATGTCTAAGCCAACACTACGTGATATTGTAGCAATGAAAACATATAAAGTTCCAACCAGTATAAAAAAATCAGGTGGTAAATTAAAAAGTACGAATCTTTTTTATAGTACAGCAGACTACAGTAAAGATCGTTATACCATTATAGGCTCAAAAACAGGAAGTACCAATGCAGCTGGCTCGGTGTTAATAGCAACAGCCAGAGACCAAGAAAATCATGAAATTATTTGTGCATTTTTCGGGAATGTAAATCGTACAACAACCTATCAAGATATTCGAAAACTGATAGATTTTACATTTAATCAATATGATAATCAGCTTATAAGTTTAAGCCAAGGTTTTTATGATGTTCGTTATCGTGATTCGGAGCAGACTATTTTAAAGTATTGTAACGAAGGGCTTATCTTTGGTAATGAAGACGGTTCATTTTCTCCGGAATCTAAAATAAATCAGAAGGATTTTGTAGATACTGTTAATGGGATTGCAAAAACTAATTTAATTGCAAGTTCTGAAACAAAAAATATAAAGGTAGTTGAGTTTGCCGATATGCTAATGAGTGCATACCCAATAGAAGTATCGGATGAAATATACGCAGAATATGCTGATAAATTTACTAGTGCAACAACGTTATCGGAAGAGAATAAAAAGAATTTATCCGCTCTTTATCATGCTGGGATTTTACCGAAAAATTATGAGTATAAAGCAGATTCTTATATAACAAAAGAAGATATGGTTTTAATCGCAGATAAGTTAATTGCTTATGTAGATACAAAGGTTATAAATAATTAATTTTTAATTTAAATAAAAAGGGTTAATTAATAAATATATGTGATTTAGGGAGGGTAAACTATGAGTTATGTAATTATAACTGATTCAGCTGCTAATTTATCAGAGGAAATGATTGAACACTATGGGATTCAGATCCTATCACTTTCCTTTCTTGTGGATGGAGAAGAGTTCTATGGATATGTAAAAGGTAAGACCACTGATTTATCTCAATTTTATGCGATGATGCGAGATAAAAAAGATATTAAAACATCACTAGTTAATGTGGATGATGCCACTTCTTTATGTAGTGTTATTTTGGAAGCAGGAATGGATCTACTCTATATCGGATTTTCATCAGGTCTTAGCGGAACTTATCAGGCAGTATCATTAGCATTAGAGGAATTAAAAGAAAAATATCCAGAGCGCAATATATATTCGGTAGATTCTCTGTCGGCTGCGTTAGGTGAAGGACTTTTAGTACGGTACGCAGCGGATTTAAAAGAAGAGGGTAAGTCCATCGAAGAAGTTTATAAATGGGTTCTAGAAAATAGATTAAATCTATGTCATTGGTTTACCGTGGATGATCTATTTTTCCTAAAAAGAGGTGGAAGAGTATCTGCGACATCAGCAGTCTTAGGAACTGCGCTAAGTATTAAACCAGTAATGCATGTAGATGATGAAGGTCACCTTATCGTAATGGAAAAAGCGAGAGGCAGAAAGAAAGCACTAGATGCACTCGTTGCACACATGGAAGAAACGGTAACAAACCCAAAAGATCAAATTGTATACATTAGCCATGGGGATTGCTTGGAAGATGCGGAATATGTAGCCCGTATGGTAAAAGAAAAGTTACAAGTGAAAGAAGTTATGGTTCGTATTCTTGACCCCGTGATCGGAGCACACTCAGGTCCAGGTACAGTGGCTTTATTCTTTGTTGGAAGTAAAAGGTAATATATCAATTGATTCTAAATTGTACTTAATTTAGTACGTGCAATTACGAAAATCATCTTGTACACAAGAATTAAAAGGTTTATAATTAACTCTATGTGAAAACAAATGGGTATAGGCTCCCCTTGAAAAACCTAAATAAACTAACTACATAAGGAGAATGTGTCGTGGAATTTATTGACATAATCAAAGAAAGAGCAAAAAAGAACAAAAAGACAATTGTTTTACCAGAAACAGAAGATATTAGAACCTTAGAAGCTGCTGCTAAAATTCTAGAAGAAGATATAGCTAATTTAATTTTAGTAGGAAATAAGGAAGAAATTTTAAAGGTAGCTGGTAATCTTGATATTTCTAAAGCAACTGTAATTGACCCAGCAAATACTGAAAAATTAAACGGCTATGTGGATTTATTAGTAGAATTAAGAAAAGATAAAGGTATGACTGCTGAAAAAGCAACAGAACTTTTAACAAAAGATTACCTTACATTTGGCGTAACTTTAGTAAAAGCTGGCGATGCAGATGGTATGGTAGCTGGTGCTTCTCATGCGACTGCAGATGTACTTAGACCTTCTCTTCAAATCTTAAAAACTGCACCAGGAACAAGATTAGTATCTTCTTTCTTCGTAATGGTGGTTCCGAACTGCGAATATGGATCAGATGGTATCTTTATTTTCTCAGATGCTGGATTATGTCAGAATCCAAATGCGGAAGAGCTTGCTGCAATTGCCGGTTCCTCTGCAAAGAGTTTTGAATTATTAGTTGAAAAAGAAGCTGTTGTTGCGTTGTTATCTCATTCAACAAAGGGAAGCGCTAAACATGCGGATGTTGATAAAGTAGTAGAAGCAACTCGAATTGCGAAAGAAACATACCCTAGCATTAAATTAGATGGAGAATTCCAATTAGATGCTGCGATTGTTCCAAGCGTTGGACAATCTAAAGCTCCTGGTAGTGAAATTGCAGGTAATGCTAATGTATTGATTTTCCCTGACTTAGATGCAGGAAATATTGGATATAAATTAGTACAACGTTTAGCAAAGGCAGAAGCTTATGGCCCAATTACTCAAGGTATTGCAAGACCAGTAAATGATTTATCTAGAGGTTGCAGCAGTGAAGATATCGTGGGTGTTATTGCGATTACTGCAGTTCAGGCTAGTGTAAATTAATAAAATGCCATATCTTGGTTATAATTAAGATACAAAAGCGTAAATAAAAGTACTTTTTAAATAGAAAAGGAGATTAAAAAATGAATGTATTAGTTATTAATTGTGGTAGTTCTTCATTAAAATATCAATTAATTGATTCTGTATCTGAAAAAGCTTTAGCGTTAGGTATTTGCGAAAGAATAGGTATTGATGGAAGATTAAAACATACTCCAAATGGTGGAGAGAAAATTTTACTTGAAACACCAATGGAAACTCATGAATCAGCAATCCGTAATGTATTAGATGCGTTAACAAACAGTGAATATGGTGTAATTAAATCATTAGATGAAATTAATGCAATTGGACATCGTGTTGTACATGGTGGTGAGAAATTTGCTTCTTCCGTTATTATTACAGATGAAGTAATCAAAGCTGTGGAGGAATGTAATGAATTAGCTCCATTACACAATCCTGCAAACTTAATTGGTATTAATGCATGTAAATCAATTATGCCTAATACACCAATGGTAGCAGTGTTTGATACGGCATTTCATCAGACAATGGATGAGACAGCTTATCTTTATGGTCTTCCTTACGAATATTATGAAAAGTACAAAATTAGAAAATATGGTTTCCACGGAACAAGTCATAGCTTTGTATCCAAGAGACTTGCTGATATTACTGGCTTAGACATTAACAACTCTAAAATTATTGTATGTCATTTAGGTAATGGTGCTAGTATAACAGCAGTGAAAAATGGGAAATCTGTAGATACAAGTATGGGACTTACTCCATTAGAAGGCTTAATCATGGGAACTAGATGTGGAGACATTGATCCAGCTATTATCGAATTTATTGCACATAAACAACATAGTACAATCGAAGAAGTTATTGATGTATTAAATAAAAAATCCGGTGTATTTGGTTTATCCGGTGGTGTATCTAGTGACTTTAGAGATCTTCACATCGCTTCAGATGAAGGAAATATGAAGACAAAATTAGCAGTATCTGTATTCTGTTATCGTGTTGCAAAATACATTGGTTCTTATACCGCAGCAATGAACGGTGTAGATGCTATCGCATTTACTGCAGGACTTGGTGAAAATGATGAAATCGTAAGAGAAAAAGTTATGTCTTACTTAGGATACTTAGGAATTCAGTTAAATGAAAAGAATAATTTAACTAGAAGTACAGAAATTAAGATTTCAACAGATGATTCTAGAGTACAGGTTTATGTTGTTCCAACCAATGAAGAATTAGCAATTGCAAGAGAAACAGTTGAATTGGTTTAGAAAACGTCAATAAAAATAAAAAATTCGTTGACAAAGTTTAACTTAGTCGCTATAATATAACAAGTGTGCAGGGAGATTACTATGCTCATTAATTTATCAGAAATTATGTCTGTAAAGGGCAAAATCAAACACATTGAAGTTCCTTTCGAAAGAGAGAACTTTCGCCTAGATGGAATAGATTATAATTTTGTAGTTAAAAATCCAATGGAACTTACTATTACTAATCTTGGAGATAGAAAAGTGATGCTGGAGGGTAATACGAAATTATCACTATTAATTCCATGTAGTAGATGCCTTGAGGGCGTTGAGACTTTTTTTGATATACATATATCAAAAGATTTAGATTTCAACGAAACTGACGAAGACAGAATCAAGGAATTAGATGAAACAAATTATATTGATGGATATAATCTGGATGTGGATCAACTTGTTTATGATGAGATATTAATAGACTTTCCTCTGAAAGTTTTATGCAGTGATACATGCAAAGGAATTTGTAATGTATGTGGTGCGAATCTCAATAAAGAAACCTGCAATTGTGACCAAGCTGTGGGAGACCCACGAATGTCAGTTATCCGAGATATCTTCAACAATTTTAAGGAGGTGTAATCATGTCAATCTGTCCAAAGAATAAATCTTCAAAAGCAAGAAGAGACAGCCGTAGAGCAAACTGGAAAATGAGTGCTCCAAACTTAGTTAAATGTAGCAAATGTGGAGCTTTAATGATGTCACATAGAGTTTGTAAAGCTTGTGGATCATACAATAAAAAAGAAATCATTTCTGCTGAATAATTAAATTGAATCACAGTAATCAGGACTAACTTACGTTAGTCCTTTTTTGCGTTCGCCCAGCATGAGCGAACTCTTATGAGAGTAATTGTTGGATCTATCATTTTGACTTGTCTATTTTATTAAAAACTGTAATATATTAAATGTATATTGCTTTAAGTTTTCTTGATTATGAAAAAAATCATCATCAATCTCAAGGTAGGTAACTTTGTCTTTGTAATCCTTTTTTAGGTAAGGTTTTAAATTTTCTCCATATTGTGGTGCAAATAGCCCTGTTTTTTTTATATAACAATTAGAAGCCTTTGCTTTTGTCCGATATTCTTTCTCCACATATATGGCAACGCTTTTGTGAACTGCAATGTCTTCTTTGATCAGATAAAAATAGTCCTGATAATGATCAAAGAAAAATTTAAGTTCACCCTCATATAATGGAATGGTTAGGACGGCATTCTGTTTGTTTGCATTCAGTATAATCGATTCCTTTTCTATCGTGATAGGAACTGGAACCGGGTTTGATAAGTTAAATTGTATGGTAACACGTTGAGTGTCAAAAGTAGAAGAAGTGATAGTTCCTTTACCGTTTATTAAATCGTAGTAACTAAGTATCTCAGTTAAATAGAGTAAATTCACAATGTCTTCTTCATTATGTAAGAGAAGGTAATGTAGATGTGTTTCGATCTCAGGGTTTTTCAGAAATATACCATTAATATATTGGCTATATAGTTGAATCAATTCTCCGCCATCATAACAATCTTTTCGTGGTATATTTAGTAGACTTTCCACAGTTTTTAATTTTAGGTTACTTAGTGGAAGATATTTTTTATAGGGTTGCAATTTTTTATATAAATCAAGACTTTCAATGTGAGAAAAATCAAAGTTAAGTTGATATTGAAGACATTTTTTTAACAGGTAAGGAAGGTCGAATCCAGTTCCATTATAGTGAATTAAGAGTTTAAAATTTTGTAAAAACTGAAAAAAACCTTGAATCATGTCTGCTTCACTGATATAATCATCTGCAAACCATTGGATTAGTTTCCAATCATTACCTTGGAAGTAGACACAGCCAATCAGATAAACACTGGAAATATCAGCTGAAAAACCTGTTGTTTCAATATCAAAAAAAACCATATCTTCAAGATGGTAATGACAACCAAAGGAATAATTTAATTGTGCAGTAATATTCTTTTGTATAAGTTTCATATGGCCTCCTGATAAGCTGTTAAGATAGTGTTAAATATAGCTCTAGGGTATAGTATATACCTTTCTTGCGAAATAGGAAATATTTATTTTAGTATATTTTTCATGGATCTTATGTTAAACTAATCCTGTGTTGTAAAAATATTGAAGATTTTTGTGGTGAAATTGAAACATGCATAGCCATACATAGTAGAAGAGGTAAAATATGTGGGATACTAAATTTTTGGGATTTGACTATTATTTTATATTTTATAATTTTTTTCTCTATAGTTTTTTTGGATGGATTTACGAAAGCGTGTTAGTTTCAGTAAAGAAGAAAACATGGGTAAATCGTGGCTTTTTAAATGGACCTATGATTCCTCTTTATGGTGCAGGAGCAACGATTGTATACATATTATTAGGTGTTAGAACAGAAAATGCGGTTCTAGTATTTTTAGAAGGAATGATATTAGCATCCATATTAGAATATATTACTTCATTTTTAATGGAGAGGATTTTTCATGCCAAATGGTGGGATTATAGTCAAAATCGATATAATCTGCATGGTAGAATTTGTGTAATGGCATCTCTGTTTTGGGGTTTTTTATCCATATTGATGACAGAAGTGCTTCAGCCATTGATGAATCAATTAATTGCTAACATACCTAGATTACAGGGCGAATTTGCCGGATATTTTATTTTATTAGTATTTTTTACTGACTTAACGGTAACAGTAATTTATGCATTACAACTTGATAAGAAGGTTGCAGACATGCAAAGACTACGTGAAGAATTTACAGAGTATGTAATTAATTCTAAACTCCATGAAGCTACGGAAGAGCTTAGGACTAGACTTGAGAATACTCAGATTACGGAGTGGATGGAAGGGTTTCATGGTAAAAAATATTTTGATGAAATAGAAGCAAGATTTAAAAGCTTTATCACGAAATATCAAAAGGGTAGTGAGAAGAAATCCTTTGTACAGATACGTTTGTTAAAAGCATTTCCAAGTATTAGCTTTATCAACCGTGAATATGCATTGAGGGATTTAAAAGATAAACTTTTTGAAAAGAGAAAAAATAAGAAATAAAAACTATACCATTCACGAAGGAGTGATATCATGGAGGATAGTGGAAGATTTGAAGAACTGTTACAGAACAAAAATCGTATTAAAGAAGAATTAACTGGAAGAATTAAGAATAGTTTAAGCGGCTTTCTACGTGCTTGCGTAGTAGGTCTATTAGTGTTATTGCAATTTATCATTATTATTTTATTACCATTTATACTTAGTAATTTTACCGTTTATTTATATAGTTTTTTGGAGATTTTTAGTATTATAGTTATACTAAGTTTAGTTAATGATAAAAGAAGTTCGTCCTATAAGATTTCTTGGATTTGTATTGTATTGGTTTTACCTATTTCAGGACATATTATGTATGCTTTATGGGGAAAAACAGATTCTAAGAAGAAAATTGATAAGAAAATTTTAGCAAAACTACGACATGGGTATTCCTTCATTGAATATGATGATGAGGTTATGCATGCTTATGAGCAGACATATCCGCAGAAAATGCGTATGGCGAAATATTTAACCTCTGAACATTTCCCGTTGTTTCGTAATAATAAGATTGATTATTATCCCATGGGAGAAGATGCGTTTGAAGTAATCTTTGATGAAATGGAAGCAGCAAAACATTTTATCTTAATTGATTTTTTTATTGTGGCAGAAGGTGCTATTTGGGATAAGTTTCATGAAATACTGGTGAAAAAATTAGCGGAAGGGGTTGAAGTGAAATTCCTTTATGACGATTTTGGTGCAATGATTCGTACCGATAGAGAATTTAAAAGAAAATTAGAAGCGGAAGGTTTTGAAGTCCGTATATTTAACCCAATCCATCGATATACAGATAAGCTATACATGAATTATCGTAGTCACCAAAAGATTATTGTTGTAGATGGAAATATAGGATTTACAGGCGGATTTAATATTGCGGATGAATATGCTAATTTAGTCGATCGTTTTGGTGTATGGAAGGATAATGGAATTCGTATTGAAGGAGATGCTGTTTGGGGTTTGACCGTAACATTTCTACAAATGTGGGAAGTGTGTTCGAAATATGAATATTTAAACTATACAAAATATAAACCTACTAAGAAATTTCCAGAGAATAATGTATTCTGTCAAGTGGTAGCAGATGGGCCAGCGAATAATCCGAATAATCCAATTGAAAATATATACAAGCAGATGATTCAATATTCTAAAGAATATCTTTATATTACAACGCCTTATCTTATTATTGAAGATGATATGATTGATAACTTAATCAATGCTGTTAAAAGTGGTATTGATGTTAGGATTATTACGCCGAATATTCCAGATAAAAAGAATGTCAAATGTCTCACAAATTATAATTATGGACAATTATTAAAATACGGTGTTCGTATTTATGAGTACACGCCAGGTTTTATACACGCGAAAACAATTATAAACGAAGATTGTGGTATTGTCGGTACCATTAATATGGACTACCGCAGCTTCTATTTACATTATGAATGCGGAGTATTGATGTCCGATCCAGAGATTATTAAGACAATCAAAGCAGATTTAGACGCAACGCTATTAGAAAGTCATGAATATACTTACGAAGAATGGAAGAACAGGCCTCTTAGTTTGAAACTAGTGCAGCCGATTCTGAATTTATTTTCAACCTTAATGTAATTATAAGATAATCCATTGCATTTTTGTAAAATTAGTGCATAATAATAGCATATAATTTGTGCTATTTATTTGGCGGATTGGAGCATATATGAAAACAAAAATGTTAAATGATAATTGGAACATGCGAATAATTGGTGAAAATGTATTTCATCTGGATAATGAATTTATGGAAGCGAACGTACCAGGATCTGTATATGGTACTTTATTGGATTTAGGTAAAATCCCAGATCCCTTCTATCGCGATAATGAATTGCAGGCACTCAAATTAATGGAAAATGACTTTGAATATGAGACAAGCTTTCATATATCAAAGGAATTACTTGAGTGCGATGCAGTTCTTTTGCGTTTTGATGGAATTGATACTTTAGCTGAAGTATATTTGAACGATATTTTACTTGGTGAGCCTAACAATATGCACCGCATTTGGGAATATGATATTACTGGCTATACTAAAGATAAGGATAATAAAATTCGAGTGGTCTTACATTCGCCTACTAAGTTTATTGCTGCTGAAAATGAAATTTGTTATACAGGTGGTAGTTGGGATAGTATGGATGGATATCCACATCTTCGTAAGGCTCATTGTATGTTTGGATGGGATTGGGGTCCAAGACTTCCAGATGCAGGAATATGGAGAAATGTTAGCTTAATTGGTGTAGAAAAATGTCGTTTTGAACAGGTCTATATCACACAAAAACACAGCCCTAATCAAGTGGAATTAGATTTTGATGTTCAGGTGGAAGCTTATGCAGATATGGACATTGATGAAGCGATTTCCATTACGGTAATCGATCCGGCTGGAAACGTATTTACTCAAAATAAGGATGGATTAATTCTTATCCCAGAACCAAAGCTTTGGTGGCCAAATGGTTATGGCGAACAACCTTTATATACTGTTAAAGCAGTTATAACAGGAGAGAATAATACAGTCTTGGATATGTGGGAGAGGCGTATTGGTCTTAGAACCATGAAAGTAAAGCAAGAAAAGGATCAGTGGGGTGAAAGCTTTGCTCATGAAGTAAATGGGGTAACACTGTTTGCAATGGGAGCAGACTATATTCCAGAAGATAATATATTTAGTAGAATTACAGAAGAAAGAACGAGAAAACTTCTTTTAGATTGTGTTGCTGTAAATTATAATTCCATCCGTGTATGGGGTGGTGGATATTACCCAGATGACTATTTCTTTGATATATGTGATGAACTTGGATTAATGGTATGGCAAGATTTTATGTATGCCTGCGCCTCTTATGAACTTAATGATGAGTTTGAAGAGAATATTCGTATGGAGACCATTGATAATGTGCGTCGAATTCGCCACCATGCTTGTTTAGCTTTATGGTGTGGTAATAATGAAATGGAAACACAGACTTTGGATAAGGCTTGGAAGCCATCACAAAAGCAAACTTATGATTATATTAAACTATTTGAATACATTATACCAAATATATTAAAGGAAGAAGACCCTAATGCTTTCTAT
>JAEZUR010000025.1 GCA_023420935.1 Bacillota bacterium
ACAATAAAGAGGCTTTTTTCGCATGCCCCAAAATAGTTATTTAGGTGCCTAACATAAAAAAGGCGCTGAAGTCAGTAATGGGGCGGGTTCCAAAGGAACCTCACCCCAACTATTGACACAGAGCCAATAAAAAAACCACGTACTTGCAAAATAGCATAACACGTGGTTTTTTAGATAATATTTTATATAATTACATTTGTTTCTTATTTACCGTAGTAAAGTTTTAAATACATTGCTTTCATTTCTTCCATTAATGGATATCTTGGATTTGCTCCAGTACACTGATCATCAAATGCTTGTTCTACCATAGCGTCAAGATTGTCTAAGAAGTACTTTTCATCAATACCGTATTCTGCAATTGTTTTCTTAATACCGATTTTTGCTTTTAATTCATCAATTGCTTTTAATAGATTATCAAATTTTTCTTGATCATTCTTACCTTGCATTCCAAGGAAGTTTGCAATTTCTACATAACGCTCAAGAGCATGTGGATATTGATACTGTGAAAATGTTCCCATCTTTGTTGGTACAGCTACTGCATTGAATTTCATAACTTCATTAATTAATAATGCGTTTGCTACACCATGTGGTAAGTGATGGAATGCTCCTAATTTATGAGCCATTGAGTGGCATAGTCCTAAGAAGGAGTTAGCAAATGCCATACCAGCCATTGTAGATGCATCTGCCATTTTTTCTCTTGCTTCAACATCAGTTGAACCAAATTCGTAAGCTCTTGGCAAGAAAGCGAAGATATTCTTCATTGCTTTTAATGCAAGACCATCTGTGTAATCAGTAGCTAGGATAGATGCATATGCTTCTAACGCATGTGTAAGAGCATCAATACCGGATGCTGAAGTTAATCCTTTTGGCTGATCCATCATCATGTCTGCATCAACAATTGCCATATTTGGAAGTAATTCGTAATCTGCTAATGGGTATTTATGTCCTGTTTTCTCATCTGTAATAACTGCAAATGGTGTTACCTCAGAACCTGTACCTGAAGATGTTGGAATTGCAATAAAGTAAGCTTTTTCACCCATTTTAGGGAATGTATAGATACGTTTTCTGATATCCATAAATCTCATTGCCATATCTAAGAAGTCTACTTCTGGATGTTCGTACATAACCCACATAATTTTAGCAGCATCCATAGCAGAACCACCACCGATTGCAATAATACAATCTGGTTCGAATGCAGCCATAGCTTTTGCACCTGCAGTAGCGGATGCTAAGTTTGGATCTGGAGCTACTTCGAAGAATGTTGCATGTTGAACTCCCATTTCATCTAATTTATCAGTTACACATTTTGTGTAACCATTTTTATATAAGAAAGAGTCAGTAACGATGAATACTTTTTTCTTGCCTAAAACATTCTTTACTTCGTCAAGTGCTACTGGTAAACAACCTTTCTTAAAGTATACCTTCTCAGGTGCTCTAAACCAAAGCATATTTTCTCTCCTCTCAGCAACTGTCTTAATATTAATTAAGTGTTTTACACCAACATTTTCAGAAACAGAGTTTCCACCCCAAGATCCGCAACCAAGTGTTAAAGATGGAGCCAATTTGAAGTTGTAAATATCTCCAATTCCACCATGAGCTGCTGGTGTATTAACTAATATTCTACAAGTTTTCATTGCTGCAGAGAATTGACTAATTTTATCTTTTCCAGTACCTACATTGATATATAACGAAGATGTATGACCATATCCACCGTCAGCTACTAATTTTTCTGCTTTTGTTACAGCTTCATTAAAGCTCTTAGATTTGTACATAGCCAATACTGGAGATAATTTTTCATGTGCAAATTCTTCTTCAAGTTCCACTGATTCTACTTCACCAATTAAGATCTTAGTAGCTTCAGGAACATCAAAACCAGCTAATTTAGCAATTGTAACTGCTTTTTGTCCAACGATTTTTGCATTAAGAGCACCATTAATAATAATTGTTTTTCTTACTTTTTCAGTCTCTTCTTTGTTACAAATATAACATCCTCTAGCTAAGAATTCTTTCTTTGCTTCATCATATATTTTTTCATCAATAATAACAGATTGTTCAGATGCACAAATCATACCATTATCAAATGTTTTTGAGTGAATGATTGAATTAACAGCTAATCTAACATCACAAGATTCATCCATGATAACTGGTGTATTACCAGCACCAACACCAAGAGCTGGTTTACCGGAAGAGTATGCTGCTTTAACCATACCAGGACCACCTGTTGCTAAGATAATATCTGCATTTTTCATTACTTCATTTGTTAACTCAAGAGATGGTACATCAATCCATCCAATAATTCCTTCTGGTGCACCTGCAGCAACAGCAGCATCTAATACAATTTTAGCAGCTGCAATTGTACAGTTCTTAGCACGTGGATGAGGACTAATAATAATTGCGTTTCTTGTTTTTAAAGCTAATAATGTTTTGAAGATAGCTGTAGATGTTGGGTTAGTTGTTGGAATAACAGCAGCAACAACACCGATTGGCTCAGCAATTTTAGTAATACCAAATGCTTTATCTTCTTCAATAACACCACAAGTTTTTGTATCTTTATATGCATTGTAGATATACTCTGCAGCATAGTGATTCTTAATAACTTTATCTTCAACAATACCCATTCCAGTTTCTTCAACTGCCATTTTAGCTAGAGGGATTCTCTGTTTATTTGCTGCCATAGCAGCTGCTTTAAAAATTTCATCCACCTTTTCTTGTGAATAAGTAGCAAATTCTTCTTGTGCAGTTTTAAGTGCTAACATTTTAGCAGTTAACGCATCAACTGTATCTACAAGTCCTGTTGAAGTTACTTGTACTTGCTCTTTCTTTGCCATAGTATAATTCCTCCTATTTGTATAATAATTAAAAAGTTCGTGTAACTGACTGTTAAAAAATTAACAAAGTTTTATCTAAACATATCATTAAAACCTGTCTATATTCTATTATGGTAAATAATAATTGTCAATGCATAGATATTACAAAATAATTGTTTAAAATACAAATATTATAGCGATATTACTCATAACCAAAAAACCACCTTTATTATGAGCGGCTGAATATGTGTAATGGTAACAGAATTTAATTCTATTCTTTGCATTTTATAGCTATTTGTAATAATAAATTAATACATATAATATTTCTGAAATATAATATATTATATGTAATTTAATGCGATATAATCAGACTATTTCGATTTGCAATTAGTAACATTTAGAAAATATTAATATTGCAAAAAAGGTGAGTACCCTACTTTATGGTATACTCACCTTTTTGATCTTACATTTTAATTATCTTAATATCCCTTTTAATAAATTATTACCCTTAATTCATTTTAAACATAATCATTTTTTGGTAAATTTATAAAATTATCTTGTGTAGTCATGACATTTTACTGCTTGTTTTAATGCTTCTGTCTCTTCTTCTGCAAGAACTACAAACGATTCACCTTTAATAATCTCTTTTACATAAGTATAGCAACCTTCTCTACTACTATGCATCGAATTGATAATAAAACCATCATTTGTATCATTCAATAAAGCTAAAGCAAAACTAAGCTTTCCACCCATTTCTTTAAAGGCATCATATTTTACAATTCCTATTTTTCTATATGTGGTAAGCAATGTTTCATCAATTTTTCCCAAGTGAGAAGTAATACCACTAATTGATTTTTTTATTTGATCAATTTCTGAAAACCGTTCTGTCACTGCACTTTCTAGATTCTCTCCTGTTGCTCCAGTCATAAAAGCTTTATATTTTTTATTTAACTTAGCCTGTTTCACCATTAATATAATAATAAAAAGAAACAATATTATTGTTACTCCCATTGTACCTATTAATGCATATCCTACGTCAATACCCATGTTATCAAAAAAACTCATATGTAATCTCCTTACCAAACATTTTTTTCCTTGTTAATATCTGTAATTTAGTTCATGCTCATAAATAAATCCATCAAACGTTCTAATTCTTCTTCAGAATAATATTCTATCTCAATTTTACCCTTGTTATCCGTTTTACGATTAATTGTCACTTTCGTACCAACAATTGTTTTTATCTTTTCTTCTAAATCTTTATAAATCACATCATTTTCTGGCTTAATACTTTGCTTTAGTGGTTTATTCTCAAGTATTTTTTTGACTAGCTTTTCTGTCTCTCTAACACTTAATTTTTCATCAAAAACTTTTGTTGCCATAGCATACTGTAATTCTTCATCTTCTATAGACAATAAAGCTCTTGCATGGCCACTTGTAATATTATCATCAATTAACATTTGCTGAACTTTAGCACATAATTTTAAGAGTCTCATAGAATTGGTCACTGCAGTTCTACTTTTGGATACTCTCTCCGCAACGTCATCTTGTCTTAAACTAAACTCTGAAATTAATCTTTGATAAGCAAGTGCTTCCTCTATTGGATTTAAATCTTCCCTTTGAATATTTTCAATTAGTGCTATTTCAACAATCTCTTGCTCTGTATAATCCTTAATAATTGCAGGCACTTTCTTTAATCCAGCTAATCTTGCTGCTCTCCATCTTCTTTCTCCAGCAATAATCTCATAGAAATTATCTTTCTTTTGAAGAACAATTGGCTGTATAATACCATACTGCTTTATAGATTCGGATAATTCATGTAATGCATCCTCATCAAAATTCTTTCTCGGCTGGAGTTTATTTGGTTCTATTTCATTTATACCAATTAATGTTTCACGTGAAACATTGTCTTGATCTGGATTATTTTTTTTACTTTCAACTTTTTCAGGAATCATTGAGTCTAACCCTTTTCCTAAACCTCTTTTTGCTACCATTTCCCTTCCTCACCTCTTTCAATTACTTCTTCAGCCAGTTCTCTATACCCTTCTGCTCCTGCAGACTTAGGATCATAAAAATTAATAGGTATTCCGTGGCTTGGTGCTTCAGCTAAACGGACATTTCTGGGAATAATCGCTTTGTAAATATTCTGTTTTAAATTTTCTTTAACATTTTCAACAACTTGCAAAGAAAGATTAGTCCTAGCATCATACATTGTAAATACTACTCCTTCAATTTCTAAATCAGGATTTAGTCTCTGTTTTACTAAATTAATCGTATGTATTAACTGTGTAAGTCCTTCTAAAGCATAATACTCACATTGAATTGGAACTAAGACCGTGTTAGCTGTAGTCATAGCATTAACCGTTAAAGTATTTAATGAAGGTGGACAATCAATGATAATAAAATCATAATTGTCTTTGATTTCATCAATATACTTTTTTAATATATACTCTTTATCAGCTACTCCTATTAACTCAATCTCTGCCCCTGCCAAATTTACATTAGACGGTAATATTGATAGATTTTCAAACACATCTTTAATCATGCAGTCTTCGACAGTACATTCTCCAATAATTAATTCATAGATAGTATTTTCTAGATCATTTTTATTGATACCTAAACCACTAGAGGTATTCCCTTGAGGGTCTATATCAATTGTTAAAACTCGTTTACCTTTTTCAGCAAGACAAGCAGAAAGATTGATTGCAGTTGTTGTTTTACCAACTCCACCCTTCTGATTAGCTACTGCTATAATACGGCTCATATAATTCCTCATTTCATTTTCATTTATTAAGAAATATCTTTTACATTATAACATTATTCGATTTTTATATCTACCATTATAATATAATTTTCAAGAAATGTTTCACGTGAAACATTATAACAACATTATTCTATATAAAATAATGTTGTTATATGTTTTTTTAATTAATTTTATTAGTGTATAATCGATTTTGATTATAATATTTTTAATTATTATTAATTCGATAGTTAATGACTTACATATTAAAAACTAATAACTTGTATTGGTTTGATAGTGAATTACAATAAGAAATCACTACTGTCGTTTAGAGTAAAAATAAAACAATAATACTAAGGTTAATATGTAAATAAGAAACTTTCATATTATGATGTTTTGTTGACTTATAATTAAAATCGCTATACTGCTTAAGTCATTCCTATTAATATTATAAGAGTAGAGGAGATGTTTCACGTGAAACATCTCCTCTACTCTTAATTCGATATATTACTTTTTAATCTATTATAATTCTACAAAATTATTTTTAATGGCATAAACAGCAGCTTGCGTTCGATCAGAAACACCTATTTTCTTGAAGATACTAGACACATGATTTTTTACAGTCTTTTCACTAATAGATAGTTTATAAGCAATTTCTTTATTGTACAGTCCTTCTGCAAGTAAAATTAAAACTTGAAACTCTCTCTTTGTTAAAAGTTCATCTGTCAACTTTGGATGTTGTTCACTTAAATATTTTTCTTTTAAATATGGTGCAATGGAAGGTTGAATAAACGTATTACCATTATAAACTTCATATATGGCTGCCTTCAATACGGAAGAATCAGAATCCTTTAATACATAGCCGTTGACACCAATGTCAACTGCACGAAATAGATATTCCACTTCATTATGGATTGTTAATATTAATACCTTAGTATGATTGTTATCAGTTTTTAATTGTTCAAGAACTTGTAGCCCATTCATATTTGGCATATTAATATCAAGTAAAACAACTTCTGGATGTAATTTGTCAATCAAATCAATACATTCAATTCCATCTTTCGCTTCACCAATTACCTTAATATCTCCCTCTAATTCAAGTAACTGTTTAATCCCCTCACGTACCATTAAATGGTCGTCTGCAATAATTATTTTAATTGGCGGCATCCTTGCTCCTCCTTCATTTGCTATAATGGAACTGAAACAAAAATCTTTGTTCCTTTATCTAGCTGTGATTCAATACTAATCATCCCTGATAATAAATATGCTCGTTCCTTCATAATAGATAATCCAAAACAAATTTCATTATCTTCATTCTTACATTCATATGTATTATCAAAACCCACACCATTATCTGAAATAGTAACCTGTATAGAATTTGTATGATAACATAATTGTATTAAAACTTCCTTTGCATGAGCGTGTTCTAAAATATTATTGCACGCTTCTTGAATGATTCTAAATAATGTGATGTTAATTACGGGTTTTACGATAAGTTCCGTATTTTCAACCGTAAATATAAAACTCACTTCTTCATATTCCTTTTTTAACCGATTCACATAACGTTCAATTGTTACAACTAATCCTAGATCATCAATAGACATTGGTCTTAAATCGTATATGATAGCTCTCATATCATCAATAGTATTTCGAATGGTATCAATCATAGACTGGAGTTCTAACTTAGTTCTAATAATGTCTATATCAGATAATTTAAGACATAATTCAGATTTATGAACTAAGTTTGTTAAATTTTGAACCGTTGAATCGTGTAAATCTCTTGCAATTCTAGTTCTCTCACTTTCTTGCGTTTCTAATATTTGCAAACCATAAGAGTCATTATGATAGCTTCCATCAGAATCTTCCTTGCTATTACTGGTGCTATTAACTACATAATCATTAATAGTATTAATTCGCTCTATTTTTCGAAGTAATATATTACACTGATTATTATAATTCTCCATATTTAACTTCAGCATTTTTAACTCTAATGTTATTTTTTCTTTTTCTAAATTAACCTTTTTACCACCTGGAGAAAAATAATCATAATTAGAATCAATATTTTTACTCATATCTGCTAATCTATTACTTAAGTCATCTATAGACTCTTGACTACTTATACATTTTAATTTGAGTTCTTCATATTCTTCTACTAAATCACTTAATAACTCTTTTATATATGAAAGAACTTCAGTTTTATCTTTGTCATTGGTCATTTTTGGTTTCTCCCACAATGTATATTCTTAATATAAAAAAGAATACAAATATCTAACTTTATTATATACTAAAGTTACTATTTTGTAAAATAAATCACTTCCTCAAAAAAAATGTCATTAGTTGCTAAATTATATATACTAGGGGTAAAATGATTTTATATTCATAAAAAAATAATTGTAACTACCGATTAATTAACATATAATATACTTATAAGCATTTACAGGAAGGGAGCTTTTATTTTGAAAAAAAGACATAAAATAACGTTAGTTGTTGCATTTTCCGCATTGTTGATCTTTCTAATATACATTTTAAATAAAATTATTTTTGTTGTATCTACTATGAAAGAATTACTATATTCTCCTAATAGCAATTACTATAATTGGCGCTTTGGAAAGATATTTTATACAAAAAAGGGCAGTGGTTCCCCTGTATTACTGATTCATGATATAGACTGTACAAGTTCTGATTATGAATGGAAAGAAATTGTTCAAAAGTTATCAGAAACACATACTGTGTATACCATAGACTTACTAGGATGTGGACGCTCTGATAAACCAAAAATGACGTATACCAATTACCTATATGTACAATTAATTTCTGATTTTATAAAGAATGTAATTAAGCATAAAACAGATATCGTTGCTACTGGTAAAACATCTTCAGCAGTTATAATGGCATGTTATATTGACACTTTATTATTTGGTAATCTAATACTAATTAATCCAAGTAAGTTGACTGGAATGAATAAAGTACCAAAATATAAGCACAAGCTATTAAAGTACTTAATTGATTGTCCGATAATTGGTACGCTTATATATAATGTTGCTGTAAGTAAACCAATGATAAAAGATACGTTCAAAGATCTCTACTACCAAAACAGTAGTAAAATCCGCAGTAAATATGTTAATGCATATCATGAAGCTGCCCATATTGGTGGCAGTTCTTCAAAATACCTTTACTCAAGTATTAAATGTCATTATTTAGATACTAATATAGTACATGCTCTAAAAGAATTAAATAATAGTATCTATATTATAGGCGGTGAGCACAATACATTCATAGATGAAATATTTATAGATTATACCACACTTAATCCATCCATAGAAACTTGTAAGCTTAATAATTGCAAACACCTTCCTCAACTAGAAAATCCAAAAGAATTACTAAATACATTTGATTTGTTTTTATAAATGAAATAGAGCCTATTTAAATGATAAAAAACTTATTAAAAGTTAGTCCATCATTTAAATAGGCCCATTTATAAATTCTATACTTTAAGTACTAGTGCTGTACAATTTTTATTTTTTACAATGACTACACATAGAGGCTGCTTTTAATTTCATAGGTATATGTCTTATGCCTGCTTCTATATACTCTTCTCCATATGATACAAATCCTAACTTCTCATAAAATTCTCTTACTTGTACCTGTGAACCGAGTAATACTTCTTTTGCACCAGATTGAAAGGCCCTATCTGCTAACATCCTTACTACAAAATCTCCATACTGCTTGCCACGCTCTTCTTTTAAAACTGCAACTCTACCAATACGATATGTTTCGCCATCAAATATTAGTCTACCAGTAGCAACTGCTTTGTCAGCAACATAAATAATAACATGCATGGCCGCTTTATCAAGTTCATCGAATTCTATCTCTGGATCAACACCTTGCTCCTCTTGAAACACTTTTCTTCTTATCTCAAATGCATCTGTTAAATCTTCTTCATAGGATCTAAATTTACCTTCAACTAACATAATAAACTTCCTTTCTTATAAACCCTAAACGAGCGGTTCTTTTGTTGGTTTACCTGCACTTCTTGGATAAGCTTTCGCCGTATTTTTACTCTTTTTAATCAATACAAAGGAACGTTCCATCTCAGATCCTGGCAAGCAGAATGTCTCAACTGAATTTATTTTAGCTCCCAACTTGCTAACTGCATTTTTTGCTGCATCCACTTCTTCCTGTATCTTTCCTGATTTATATGGAATAAAGTATCCACCAACCTTAACATAAGGTATACAATACTCGGAGAGTGATGATAAATTTGCAACTGCTCTTGAAACACACAAATCAAATGTTTCACGATAGGAGCTATTTTTACCAAAATCTTCGGCCCTACCATGGACTGCAGTAATATTCTTAAGTTCTAATTTTTGAATAACTTCATTAAGAAACTTAATTCTTTTATTGAGTGAATCCAATAAAACTATTTCAAGATTTGGGAATGCAATTTTAAGTGGAATACCAGGAAAACCAGCACCTGTACCAAGATCAAGAATACGACTAGATTTATTTAAATCGTATACTTTAATTAAAGTTAAGCTATCAACAAAGTGCTTTAATATAACTTCCTCATACTCTGTTATTGCAGTTAGATTCATTACTTTATTCCACTCAATTAATAATTCGTAATATGTTAGAAATTGATCTAACTGTTGTTCATTCAACTCAATTTCTAAATTTTTTAAAGATTTCTTGAAGATAGTCGTATCTCTCATATATTTTTAATTACCTCTCTTATATTGTTCTAAATATACTAAAAGGACAGATATATCTGCTGGTGAAACACCTGATATTCTTGAAGCTTGTCCAACAGAAAGAGGTTTTATCTGATTTAACTTTTGCTTTGCCTCGATTCGTAAACTATGAATATCATCATAGTGTATATCATCAGGTATTTTTTTATCTTCTAACTTTTTAAACTGCTCTACTTGTCTTAATTGACGTTTAATATATCCATCATATTTTAAATTAATGTTGACTTGTTCAATAACATCTTCTGGTAGTTCAATTCTGTCTGTATCTATTTCTGCTATAATTTCATAACTTAATTCTGGTCGTCTTATTAATTCTGCTAATGTTGTACCTGAATTAAGCGGTGTACTTTCATTTTCTTCTAGAAGTTTCTGTACAATTTTAGTAGCACCAACCGTACGTTTCTCTAAACGTTCCATTTCAGCTTGAATACTTTTTTCTTTTACTAACAATGATTGATAGCGTTCCTCATCAATTAATCCAGCTTTATAACCAATCGGTGTTAGTCTTAAATCTGCATTATCTTGCCTTAAAATTAATCGATACTCTGATCTTGATGTCATCATTCTATAAGGTTCATGTGTTTCTTTGGTAACTAAATCATCAATTAGTACACCTATATATCCTTGAGAACGGTCTATCACTATTTGCTCTTTTCCAAGTAATTTTAAAGCTGCATTGATACCGGCTATTAATCCTTGGGCCGCAGCCTCCTCATAACCCGAGCTTCCATTAAACTGTCCACCACTAAATAAACCATCTATTTTCTTAAATTCCAAGGTACTTTTTAATTGATTTGGATTAATGCAATCATATTCTATGGCATATGCATTTCTTGTTATTTTAACATTTTCAAGACCAGCAACAGTATGATACATTTGATACTGAACATCTTCTGGTAGTGAACTAGACATACCTCCGACATACATCTCATTGGTATAATTGCCTTCCGGTTCAATAAAAACTTGATGTCGATCCTTATCTGCGAATCGAACTACTTTATCTTCAATGGATGGACAATATCTTGGGCCTGTACCTTTGATATCTCCACTGTATAAAGGAGAGCGTTCAAGATTTGCTCTAATAATTTCATGTGTTTTTTCATTGGTATAAGTTAACCAACATGAAATTTGGTCCTTCTTAATATCTTCTTCTTTATTAGTAAATGAAAAAGGAACCACTTTTTCATCTCCCAACTGCTCTGACATTTTACTAAAGTCTACTGATCTTCTATCAATACGTGCTGGAGTTCCTGTTTTAAAACGATATAATTCAATTCCAATATTTCTTAATGACTCAGATAAATGATTCGCTGCAGATAATCCATTAGGCCCGGTATGATTGCTAACATCTCCATATACGCATCTAGCCTTTAAATAGGTACCCGTACATAAAACTACAGCCTTACAAGGATAAACTGCACCTGATTGTGTTCTAACACCAGTAATTTTACTTTCTTCCGTTAATATTTCAGTAACTTCCGCTTGTTTTACCGTTAAATTTGGTGTATTCTCTACTACTTTTCTCATTTCTCTACTATATTCGTGTTTATCTGCTTGAGCTCGTAATGAATGTACCGCCGGCCCTTTTGACTTATTCAACATTTTGGACTGTATATATGTTTTATCAATATTCTTGCCCATTTCGCCACCTAATGCATCAATTTCTTTCACAAGATGACCTTTTGAGCTTCCCCCAATATTTGGATTGCAAGGCATTAAAGCTATACTATCCATACTAACAGTAAACATGATAGTATTTAAAGATAGTCTTGCACTTGCCAATGCTGCTTCACATCCAGCATGTCCTGCACCAACTATTACAACATCATACTCTTCATATACAAAAGACATTTTTCTTCCTCTTTTCCCTTCTAAAAGCTACTTACCCATGCAAAATTCCCTGAAAATAGTGTTTACCAAATCATCTTCCACAGCCTCGCCTATAATTTTACCTAATTCTTCATATGCATTCATTAGGTCTATAGAGTAAAAGTCTTCTGGCATATCTAACTCGATGCTTTTCTTTACCTGGTCTAAGCTCTCAATGCTATCGGCTATGGATGCTTTGTGTCTCATATTGGTGATATATATTTCATCATTATATTTTATGTTACCCTGGAAAAACATATCTTTCACAGTTGTCTGGAAATTATCGATTCCTTCTTCCATTTTTGCTGAAATTGCAATTACTTCTTTTCCTGTTTTATTTGCTAATTCATCCGCTGTAACCACAATATCTAAATCCGTTTTATTTAATAGAACGATAGCTTTTCTTTCCCTAATAAACTCAATTATATTGTAATCATTTTCGTCTAAATTCGTAGATGCATCAACAACATATATAATTAAATCTGCACTCTTTGCAAATTCCATTGCTTTATTAACACCTATCTTCTCAACCAAATCTGATGTATCACGTATTCCTGCTGTATCAATAATATTTAATAAAACTCCATCTAAATGTATTGTTTCTTCTAACGTATCTCTTGTCGTTCCTGCTATTTCAGTAACAATAGCTCTATCACTACCTACCAAAACATTCATAAGTGATGATTTACCGGCATTGGGTTTACCAAGAATTACTGTTTGTATTCCTTCTTTACGTAATCTACCGTTATCTGCAGAATCTAATAAAATACTAAGTTCGCTTCGATTCTTATTCACACGTTTGAGCAATTCATCTGAGAATCCATCTATACTGATATGTTCAGGATCATCTAGAGCCGCTTCAATAAATGCTATATCCCTTATAATGTTTTCTCTTATTGCTTTCACTTTATTTAAAACAGTGCCTTTTAACTGGCTAACGGAACTTTGTAGGGCAAATTCATTTTTCGCGTTAATAATATCGATAACCGCTTCTGCTTGAGATAAATCGATTCTACCATTTAAAAACGCTCTTTTAGTGAATTCACCAGGTTCCGCTACTCTGGCACCATATTTTATCACTATTTCTAGAATCTTCTGAGTTACTATAATACCGCCATGACAATCAATTTCAACCACATCTTCTCTTGTATAGCTATTAGGTCCTTTCATAATAAGTACCATTACTTCATCAATTGTCTTTTCACCATCAACGATATATCCATAATGAATGGTATGACTTGATTGTTCAGATAATTTTTTTAACCCATTTTTCGATTGATATATTTGATCAATGATAGTGAGCGCATCAATTCCACTGATTCTGATAATACCTATTCCTGAGTTACTAAGAGCTGTTGCTATTGCTGCTATTGTATCTGTTTTCACAAAATCATCTCCATTCTTATCATATAGTCAACTTTTTACCTTTTCACGATAGCCACAGAAAGTGCTGTTTTAAAACACCAACTTATGGTATCTTAACCCAGCACTTTCGTTATCCTTAATTATAGTGTTGTTTACTCAACACTAGTAGTTTCACTTGGAGTTTCCTTTTTATAGCTTCTATTGCTATATGGCTTACTGTAATTTCTATTATAAGCTGGTTTATTCTGACCTGCTCTATTTCCACTGTATTCTCTATAGCCTTTTTTTAATGTAATAACAACTCTTCTGTAAGGTTCATCACCCTCACTGTGAGTCTCAACATATTTATCATATTGAAGTGCAGAATGTATAATTCTTCTTTCATATGGATTCATAGGTTCCAAAGATACAGAGTGTTTTGTCCTTTTCACTTTATAAGCAATGTTCTTTGCTAAATTCTCAAGTGTTTCTTTTCTTCTTTCTCTGTAATTTTCAGTATCCACTTTAACTTTAACATAGCTCGAGCTTTCTTTATTAACAACTAAGCTAGTCAGGTACTGGAGTGAATCAAGAGTTTGTCCTCTTTTACCAATTAAAACTCCCATATCTTCTCCACCGATATTAATATCCATAATTTCTTGACTTTCATCATAGCTTACTTCTATAGAAGTTTCTAACTTCATTGCTTTAAATAATTTCTCTAAGAAATTCTTAGCAACGAGTTCCATAGAAAGATTAGTCTCTACTTCTTTTATTACTTCTTTACATCTAACTCTAATTCTAGCAGGTTTACTGAACAATCCAAGTAGTCTATTCGTTTCCTTCTCTATTACTTCATATTCTACATTATCACTTGTTGTTTCTAACTTGATTAAAGCTTCTGTCAAAGCTTCATCAACTGTTTTTGCTGTAAACTCAACCCATTCAGCCATATACTATTTATCCCCCTTATCGGAATTATTCTTATTACCTAGCATATTTGCTATAGAAGAAATACTTCCAGGTGTATAAGAAACATTTTTACTATCGGAATTAGAAGGCTCATTATCTGTCTTACTATTATTTTTTGCTACGTTAACAGTTGCCTTTTCTTGAATTGTGCTTGTACGTTTTTTAGCATATTCCTGCATAGACATATTAGGATCTATTCCTAATTTAGTCTTCTTCTTACTAGCTTTTTCTACATTCTTTTCAATTAATGAATCAATATCAATTCGATCCATATATCTGTTAACAAAGAATTGCTGAACAATTCTAAATACAGAACCTGCAATCCAATAGATACCGATACCAATAGGAAACATCATACAAAATACACCTGAAACAAATGGCATTACATTATTCATTGTTTTCATGGTAGCTGCTGTTGGATTATTTTCATCCATTTGAGTTCCAGAGGTCATCATTCTTGTTTGTAAGAACTGACTAGCAATTGCTAAGATCGGAATTAACAAGCTAATAGGATTATTTAATGCAGGGTTCTCTGCGATATTTAATCCACCAATAAAATTATTTACACTCATAATTTGGTGTGAAGATGTCTGAATTGTATCTGCAATAGTAGGAAATTGATTCGCTAGTTCTTCCCAATTTGCTTTTTTAAATTGAGCTAATACATCAATGACATGATTTGTTGTCATTTGATCCCATTTTGCTGATTTAAGAGTTGGGAATTGTTTCGCTATCTCTGTCATTTTTGAAACATTATCTGTACTTAAAATTGCAGCTGCAACCTTTTCATACATATTATAAATAGAATTTACATATGCAGGTACATTATAAATTACTCGATATAGAGCAAACAATATAGGGAATGTTACCAACATTGGTAAACATCCACTAGTTGGATTTGTACCGTACTTCTGATAAATTGCTTGTGTTTCAGCTTGTTGGTTTCTCATAGAAACCTCATCTTTTTTACCTTTATACTTCGCCTGAATCTTAGTTAATTCCGGATTCATCTTCGCAGAAAGCTTGGAAAACTTCTGCTGTTTTATTGTAAGTGGAATCATTAAAGCATTTACAAGGAACGTAAATAAAATGATACACAGTCCAGCATTTTCAATACCAAAAGAACTTAAAAAGTTAAATATTCCATTTAAAACCCATCCTAATAATTTTGCAATAGGACCTAAAATCATACCATTATCCTGCGTCAAAAATATACTATACAATTCATTTCCTCCTTATGAGCCTATACTCATTCATGGAACCGGATCATATCCACCTTTTGCATAAGGATGACAGCGTAGTACTCTCCTTATTGCTAAATAGGTTCCCTTAAATATTCCATACTTTTCTAATGCTTGAATCGCATACAAAGAGCAGGTAGGCGTATAAATACAAGTGGGCCTTCCTTTTAATGGAGAAATATATTTCCTATATAATTTTAACAAAAATATCACAAATTGTCTTACCATACAATCATATCATCTCTTTTAAAATTTTATGAATTCTCCCCAAATGTAAAATAGCGCTACTGATTTCATTAAAACCTTTACCCTTTGCAGTAACTCTAGCAATCACTACTATGTCTAAACCACTATTAAACATAGTTTCATTTAATCTGTAGCTTTCTCGAATTAATCTGGTCAATCTGTGTCTTACAACACTATTTCCTACTTTTTTACTAACGGAAATTCCAAGTCTGTTTCTATTCAATTCATTATCTAAAACATACATTACCAAATACTTATTGGCATATGACTTTCCTTTTTTATAAACAATCTGAAAGTCTCTACTATTTTTTATTGATTCTGACAATTTCAAAATCTCCTGTTTTTCGACAGAGAAGAAAAGGTCACAATAATGCGACCTATGCAGATAATTTATTTCTTCCCTTTGCTCTTCTGCTAGCTAATACTTTTCTACCATTTGCAGTACTCATTCTTGCTCTAAATCCGTGAACTTTTGCTCTAGATCTCTTTTTAGGTTGGAATGTCATTTTCATTATAAAGCACCTCCTTTATTCTACCAAACTATCTATTATAGTAGGCGTATTTATTCGATTTTACTTGAAAATATCACGTTCTATTATATTAGTATTCTCTCTATCCGTCAAGTAATTTTTCAAAAACTACATGAAGTAAATTCAATGTGAATAAGTTAACCACATTTCCTTTTCCACAAAAGGAATTTAGTATGTTATCCACAAATTGTTGATAAATTGTGGATAACACTATGTAATTGATGTGAATTTTGTAAACAATAACCATATTAACCCTAGTAAATACAATTATTTAGCTTAATGTTTATATTCTTAATAAATTATTAACATCTCTGTGAATATCTGTTTTTAATATGTTAATAACTCAAGGATAAAGTATTATTTTCAACAATATTAACATGAGATTTCCACAATATCAAATAGAAATCCTTTACATAAAAATAATAATCATTGAAAAATTATGAAATTTGTTATACTATATAACTGTATGTTTAAATCAACGGGAGGTTATGATGAAAGACATTATTTTAGAAAAATGGGACGAAATATTAGAATATCTTAAAATTGAACATAGCATTTCCGATGTATCTTTTCGAACTTGGATTCAACCATTACAAGTATATTCTGTTGAAAATGATTTAATAACCATTTTAATTGATGATACGTCTATTGGTGATAGTAAAAAATTTATTAGTACAAAATTTGGTATACCTTTAAAAGTTTCTATAGAAGAGATTACTGGTAAGAATTTTGATATCGAATTTATTCTTTCTAGCGAAATAGATCAACTAGAGTTAACTAAGGTTTCTAATAATAATATGAAAAAAGAGGCTTCTTCTAATAATAAGTATCCTTTTTTAAATCCAAGATATACATTTGATACATTCGTAGTAGGAAGTAATAATAATTTGGCCCATGCTGCATCATTAGCCGTTGCGGAATCTCCTGCAGAAGTATACAATCCATTATTTATCTATGGAGGAGTTGGACTTGGTAAAACCCACTTAATGCATTCCATTGCTCATTTTATTTTAGAACAGAATTCAAGTGCTAAGGTCTTATATGTAACAAGTGAAGTCTTTACCAATGAATTAATTGAAGCAATTCGTAATCGATCAGATAGTTCCTCTATTGCAGAGTTTAGAAAGAAATATAGAAATATTGATGTTTTGTTAATAGATGATATACAGTTTATTATAGGAAAAGAGAGTACACAGGAAGAATTTTTCCATACCTTTAATACCTTACATGAATCTAAGAAACAGATTATTATTTCCAGTGATAAGCCACCAAAGGATATTGAGACATTAGAAGAAAGACTACGTTCTCGCTTTGAGTGGGGCCTCACTGTTGACATTCAATCACCTGATTATGAAACAAGGATGGCAATTCTTAAGAAAAAAGAAGAACTAGATGGCTTGTCTATTGATAATGAAGTAATGAAGTACATAGCAACTAATGTAAAGTCCAATATTAGAGAACTTGAGGGGGCTCTTACAAAGATAGTTGCTTTGTCCAGATTAAAAAATAGAGAGGTTAATGTAATTTTAGCAGAGGAAGCTTTAAAGGATTTAATTTCTCCTAATGATAAAAAGGATATTACAGTTGAGTTAATTATTGATATTGTTGGTGAACATTTTAATATTACCGCTTCAGATATTATGTCTACTAAGAAAAGTAGAAATTTATCCCATCCAAGACAGATATGTATGTTCTTATGCCGTGAACTAACTGATGTATCATTAAAGGATATTGGTAAGAAATTAGGCAATCGAGATCATACAACCGTATTACATGGTATTACGAAGATTCAAACAGATTTAGAAACCGACAGTTCACTGAATAATACAATTGATGTATTAAAGAAAAAGATTAATCCTCAATAATATGATGTGAATTAAGATGTTAGCTAACATGTGAATAATTTGTTTATTTGTTGTGAGTAAATTTATTTACATTTTATGGATGTGAATAATTTACAAGTTATAAACACACTATAACTTCCTTACTAACATACTTATTATTAAGCTTAAACCTTTAGTTTAATAGCCTTACAGCACTTATTAACATTTTCACACCCCTTATTACTAAGGCTACTAAATTATTATTATATATATATACAAAAAAACACTGAAAGGATTTATACACACTCATGAAAATTATTTGTAAAAAAACAGATTTATTAGATAGTGTAAATATTGTTTTAAAGGCAGTACCTGCAAAATCTACTATGCCTATACTAGAATGTTTAATTATTGAAGTGCTCCAAGATCATATTAAATTAATAGCGAATGATATGGAACTAGGTATTGAAACAATGGTGGCTGGACAGATAGTAGAGGAGGGCACAATTGCAATTAATGCCAAGGTATTTTCTGAGATTGTAAGAAAACTTCCAGATAATGATGTAATTATTGAAACTGATTCTAATTATAAGGCTACTATTATTTGTGAAAAAGCTAAATTTAATATATCAGGAAAAACCAGCGAAGAATTTCCTTTCTTACCAACGGTAGAAAAAGATAAGTTTATTACACTCTCTCAATTTACTTTGAAGGAAATTATAAGACAAACCGTATTTTCCATATCTGATAATGAAAGTAACAAAATAATGACTGGTGAACTTTTTGAGATTAACGGGGAAGAATTTAAAGTTACTTCTTTAGATGGTCACAGAATATCAATTCGCAAGGTTAAGCTAAAAAACACGTACGAATCGATTAAAGTAATTGTACCAGGTAAAACTCTTAACGAGATAAGTAAAGTATTATCTGGAGAGATAACGGATGAAGTTAATATCTTTTTTGCAGATAAATATATTATATTTGAATTTAATAATACAATGGTTTTATCCAGATTAATTGAAGGAGAGTATTATAAAATCGATCAAATGCTTTCCAATGATTATGAAACAAAAGTATCTATCAATAAAAGAGAGTTATTAAGTTGTATCGATCGTGCAACTTTATTAATAAAGGAATCAGATAAAAAGCCGATTATTGTTAATGTAAACGATAATACAATGGAGTTAAAGATCAATTCCTCAATTGGTTCGATGAATGAAGAAATCGATATCAACAAAGAAGGAAAAGATATTTTAATTGGATTTAATCCCAAGTTTTTAATTGATGCTCTTCGTGTAATTGAGGAAGAAGAAGTTGATATCTATTTATTTAATCCAAAGGCTCCATGTTTTATTAAGGATAAGGATGAATCCTATATCTATTTAATTCTTCCAGTTAATTTTAATGCGAGCACGAATTAACCAAAGCCTGGCTGATACGAGAAGGGTGGTTCCAAAGAAGGAGTAAACAAAAATGGAAACAATAGTTTTAAGAGAGGATTTTATCAAACTCGGTCAAGCATTAAAAGCTGCAGGATTGGTAGATTCTGGTGTAGAAGCAAAAATTATGATTCAAGATGGTAAAGTAAAAGTAAATCAGGAAGTAGAATACCAGCGTGGAAAAAAACTTCATGACGGTGATATTATTGAATATATGGGAGATCAAGTAAAGATTGTAAAATAGATTTCTTTAATCTGTTTCATGCAGTTCAATCGTGACCATTCATTTAGAAAAGAGGCTTATATGGTTATTAAATCTCTTGAGTTAAGTGATTTTCGTAATTATGATTCTTTATCTTTAAATTTCTCTAAAGGAACAAATATATTATACGGTGATAATGCACAGGGAAAGACTAATATATTAGAGGCAATATATGTATGCTCTACCACTAAATCCCATAAAGGAAGTAAAGATAAAGAAATCATTCAGCTCGACAAAGAAGAATCCCATATTAGAATATTAATAGAAAATAAATATACTGCTCATAAAATTGACATGCACCTTAAAAAAAATAAAACAAAGGGAATTGCAATTAATGGAGTACCAATCAGAAAATCCAGTGAATTAATTGGATTAACTCCTGTTGTGTTCTTTTCACCAGAGGATCTAAGTATTATAAAGAACGGGCCAAGCGAAAGAAGAAAATTTATTGATATGGAGTTATGTCAGTTAGATAAGATTTATTTATATAATTTAACCAAATATAATAAAATAATTAATCAGAGAAATAATTTATTAAAACAAATTGGTTTTAATCGTGAATTAATGGATACACTATGTGTATGGGATATCCAATTAATGGAATATGGATTTAAAATTATCGAACGTAGAAATCAATTTATCCAACAGCTAAACGATATTATTTTTCAAATACATAGAAAGTTGTCAGGAGAGAAAGAAGATCTACTGATTCAGTATGAACCGAATGTAGAAGCAAGTCATTTGGAAAAGAAATTAAAACAATCCTTAGAGAGAGACATTAATACGAAGACTACTAATGTTGGCCCACACAGGGATGATATTAGTTTTTTTATAAAAGGAATTGATATTCGTAAGTATGGTTCACAGGGCCAACAAAGAACTTCTGCTCTATCTCTTAAGTTAGCAGAAATTGAATTGGTGAAAAAAGTATCTGGTGACACGCCAATTTTATTACTAGATGACGTATTATCAGAGTTAGACAGAAAGAGACAGAATTATTTACTAGATAGTATTCATAATATCCAGACTATTATTACATGCACAGGTTTAGAAGAGTTTGTAAATGATAGATTATCAATAGATAAGATATACAGAGTGGTTGAAGGAACTGTAGTTGACGAAATTATTATGTAGGAGGAAACAAATGAGTGCAGAATACGGTGCAGACCAGATTCAAATATTAGAAGGATTAGAAGCAGTAAGAAAAAGGCCAGGAATGTACATTGGTAGTACATCTACCAAAGGCTTACATCATTTAGTATATGAGATCGTAGATAATGCTATTGATGAAGCATTGGCAGGATACTGTGACTTAATTGATGTTACAATTAATAAAGATAATTCTATAACAGTTGTTGATAATGGGCGTGGTATACCGGTTGGCATTAATCATAAGACAGGTCTTCCTGCTGTAGAAGTTGTATTTACTATACTCCATGCTGGTGGAAAGTTTGGTGGTGGAGGATACAAAGTATCGGGTGGTTTACATGGAGTAGGGGCATCTGTAGTAAATGCCTTATCTGAATGGTTGGAAGTTGTAATCCATGCAGATGGTAAAATGTACAAACAAAGATATGAACGTGGTAAAGTTATGTACCCATTAACTGTAGTAGGTGATACAGATAAAAGGGGTACTACTGTTACATTTTTACCAGATAAGGATATATTTGAAGATACTGTTTATGATTATGAAGTGTTAAGGCAAAGACTTCGTGAGATGGCGTTTTTAACAAAAAATATTAAAATTGTACTTCATGATGAGAGATTAGAGGAACCAAAGGTTAGAGAATTCCATTATGAAGGTGGTATTAAAGAATATGTTGCATATTTGAATCGCCATAAAGATCCATTGTATGAAAACATTGTGTATTGTGAAGGCGAAAAGAATGGTGTTTATGTGGAAGTAGCACTTCAACACAATAGTTCTTATACGGAAGGTTGCTATAGTTTTGTTAATAATATTACCACGCCGGAAGGTGGAACTCATTTAATTGGTTTTAAAAATGCATTGACCAAAACATTTAATGATTATGCAAGAGGTCAAAAATTCTTAAAAGACAATGAAACAAATCTATCTGGTGAAGATATAAGAGAAGGATTAACTGCAATTATTAGTATTAAAATCGAAGATCCACAGTTTGAGGGCCAAACAAAGCAAAAACTTGGAAATAGTGAAGCAAGAGGAGCAGTAGAAAGTATTGTTTCGGAACAGCTTACATACTTTTTAGAGCAAAACCCTAGTGTTGCTAAGACTATTTGCGAAAAGGCTGTTCTTGCACAAAGGGCCAGAGATGCTGCTAGAAAGGCTAGAGATTTAACTAGAAGAAAAACTGCATTAGAGGGAATGAGTCTTCCTGGAAAACTTGCAGATTGTTCTGATAAAGATCCTAAAAATTGTGAAATTTACATCGTAGAGGGAGATTCCGCGGGTGGTAGTGCTAAAACAGCTCGTTCTAGAGCAACACAAGCTATCTTACCACTAAGAGGAAAAATATTAAATGTAGAGAAATCCCGATTAGATAAAATCTTAGTAAATAATGAGATTAAGGCAATGATCACAGCATTCGGTACTGGTATCTCAGATGATTTTGATATTTCTAAACTTAGATATCACAAAATCATTATTATGACTGATGCGGACGTGGATGGTGCTCATATTAGTACGTTGTTGCTAACATTCTTCTATCGATTTATGCCGGAATTAATTAAGCAAGGATATGTTTATCTTGCACAGCCACCTTTATTCAAAGTAGAAAAAGGTAAGATGGTGAAATATGCATATAGTGATGAAGAATTAAATAAAATTTTAGTTGAAATAGGTAGAGATCAAAATAATAAAATTCAGCGTTATAAAGGTTTAGGTGAAATGGATGCAGAACAGTTGTGGGAAACAACAATGGATCCTGAGAGAAGAATTCTTTTAAAAGTTACCATTGATGAAGAAGAATCTTCAGAAGTTGATTTAACATTTACCACTCTTATGGGAGATAAAGTAGAGCCAAGACGTGAATTTATTGAAGCTAATGCAAAATATGTGAAAAACTTGGATATCTAAAACGGAGGAAAACAAATGGATGAGAATATCTTTGATAAGGTACATGAGGTAGACCTTAAGAAAACCATGGAAACGTCATATATTGACTATGCCATGTCAGTTATTGCTGCCCGTGCCCTTCCGGATGTAAGAGATGGATTAAAACCGGTACAAAGAAGAATTTTATATGCAATGATAGAATTAAATAACGGCCCAGATAAGCCACATCGTAAATGTGCGCGTATTGTCGGTGATGCAATGGGTAAGTATCACCCTCATGGTGACAGTTCTATTTATGGTGCACTTGTTAATCTAGCTCAGGAGTGGTCAACAAGATATCCTTTGGTAGATGGACATGGTAACTTTGGTTCTGTGGATGGTGATGGTGCCGCTGCTATGCGTTATACAGAGGCCCGTCTTAGCAAAATATCTATGGAAATGCTGTCAGATATCAATAAGAATACAGTTGATTTTGTACCAAACTTTGATGAAACAGAAAAAGAACCAGTTGTTCTTCCATCAAGATATCCTAACTTACTAGTAAATGGTACTTCTGGTATAGCAGTTGGTATGGCTACTAATATACCACCTCATAATTTAAAAGAAATCATCAATGCTGTTATTCAAATTATTGATAACAATGTGGAAGAAGATAGAAAAACTACAATCGAAGAGATTCTTAAGATTGTAAAAGGACCAGATTTTCCAACTGGAGCTACAATTCTTGGTACACGTGGTATTGATGAAGCATATCGTACAGGCCGTGGTAAGATTCGTGTGCGTGCTGTTACAAACATTGAACCTATGGCCAACGGAAAGAATAGAATTGTAGTTACAGAATTACCATACATGGTTAATAAAGCAAGATTAATTGAAAAGATTGCGGAATTACATAGAGATAAAAAGGTAGATGGAATTACAGAACTAAGAGATGAGTCAGATCGTCAAGGTATGAGAATTTGTATCGAACTTCGAAGAGACGCGAATGCTAATGTTGTATTAAATCAGTTATATAAACATACACAACTACAAGATACCTTTGGGGTTATCATGTTAGCGTTAGTAAATAATGAGCCAAGAGTAATGAATATTCTACAAATGTTAGAGTACTATTTATTACATCAGGAAGAAGTTGTTACAAGAAGAGTACAATATGATTTAAATAAAGCGGAGGAAAGAGCGCATATTTTAAAAGGTTTGCTCATTGCTTTGGATCATATTGATGAAGTAATAAGTATTATACGTTCCTCTAGAAATGGAGCCATTGCAAAAGAACGTTTAATTGAACGTTTTTCATTATCCGAAGTTCAGGCCCAGGCAATCATTGACATGAGACTTCGTGCATTAACAGGCTTAGAAAGAGAAAAATTAGAAGCAGAATATGCCGAACTTATGGAGAAAATTGCAGAATTCAAAGCAATCTTAGGAGATAGAAAGAAACTTCTAGCCGTTATTAAAGAAGAAATCATTGTTATTCGAGATAAATTTGGTGATGAAAGAAGAACATCCATTGGATTTGATGAATTTGATATTTCGACAGAAGACCTAATTCCAAGAGAAAATGTAGTAATTGCTATGACAAGTCTTGGTTATATTAAGAGAATGACAATGGATAATTTTAAGAGTCAACATCGTGGTGGTAAAGGAATTAAGGGAATGCAAACCATTGAAGAAGACTTTATTGAAGATCTTTTAATGACAACAACTCACCATTATATTATGTTCTTTACTAATAAGGGTAGAGTATATCGATTAAAAGCATATGAAATACCAGAATCTAGTAGAACTGCAAGAGGTACAGCAATTGTTAACCTATTACAATTGCTACCAGAAGAAAAAATTACCTCAATTATTCCTTTAAGAGAGTACCAAGATAATAGATACTTATTTATGGCAACAAAGAGAGGTATTGTTAAAAAGACCCCAATAAGGGATTATGAAAATATTAGAAAATCTGGATTACAGGCAATTAATTTACGTGAAGATGATGAATTAATTGAAGTTAAATCTACAAATCGTAAAAAAGATATTATACTTGTAACCAAAAATGGACAGTGTATTCGATTTAATGAAAGAGATGTAAGACCTACTGGTAGAACCTCCATGGGTGTAATCGGAATGAATCTATCCTATGATGATGAAATTATAGGAATGCAGCTTAATACTCAAGGTCAATATTTATTACTAGTTTCGGAATTTGGTATGGGTAAACGAACGAACATAGATGAGTTTACTACTCAAAGAAGAGGCGGTAAAGGAGTTAAGTGTTATAAGATTACCGAAAAAACTGGTAATGTAGTTGGAGTGAAAGCAGTAGATGAAGATAATGAAATAATGATTATTACAACAGAAGGTATTATTATTCGTTTAATGATTAATGACATCTCAAATCTTGGTAGAATTACATCTGGAGTAAAATTAATGAATTTCGATTCTTCTAATATTACAGTAGCAAGTATTGCTAAAGTAAGAGAAAGTAATGAAAATGTGTCTGAAGAAGAAGTATTAAAACACTTAGAAGAAGAACTGGAAAAAGAAGATAAGGATGCAGATAATCAGGAAGAAGATAGTTATGATGATTATGATGAGATTCCAGAAGATTCTTTAGAAAGCGAAATTATGGATGAATTATTACAAAGAGCAGAAGAAGATAATAATTCGGATGATCTAGAATAATACTTATACCAATAAGTAATGTAGATGTAATGCATAATATTATTTTATGTTTACGCTACATTACTTATTTTATGTTAATCGTAGGAGGAGAACATGAGAACAATTCATACAGAAGCAATCATTAAAAATATTAAAGAGATGTGCATTGAAGCAAATTACTATCTTTCTGGAGATATGGAGAAAGCAGTACTAGAATCAATAGAAAATGAGAAATCTACACTAGGAAAACAAGTGTTAGGTCAATTAAAGGAAAACATAGAGATTGCCAAAGAAGATCAAATACCTATTTGTCAGGATACTGGTATGGCAATTGTGTTTGTAAAGATTGGACAAGATGTTCATATTGAAGGTATGTTACTTGAAGACGCAATCAATGAAGGCATACGTCAAGGTTATGAAGAAGGGTATTTAAGAAAATCTGTGGTGGGTGATCCTCTAATTAGAGAAAATACAAAAGATAATACACCTGGAATTATTCATTATGAAATTATACCAGGTGAAAAAATTGAGATTACAGTAGCACCAAAAGGATTTGGAAGTGAAAATATGAGTAGAGTTTATATGTTAAAGCCTTCAGATGGAATCGATGGTGTTAAGAATGCTGTAATAGAAACCGTAAAATTAGCAGGTCCAAATGCTTGTCCACCAATGGTATTAGGTGTAGGTATTGGGGGAAGTTTTGAGAAATGTACTTATTTGGCTAAAAAAGCATTAACAAGAAATTTGAATGACCATTCTAAGACCGAATATATTAAAAACTTAGAATATGAATTACTAAATACTATTAACAAACTAGGAATAGGCCCAGGTGGACTTGGTGGTACAACGACTGCATTAGCAGTTAATATAGAAACATTTCCGACTCACATTGCAGGACTTCCAGTAGCAATTAATATATGCTGTCATGTAAATAGACATGTTAATCGAATAATATAGAAATTTATAACCATAATATATAGAAGGAAAGGTGAAAATAATATATGGATAAGTATATTAAGACTCCTATTAATAATTCAATAACAAAAGACTTAAGGGCAGGCGATTATGTATATATAACGGGGGTAATTTATACGGCTAGAGATGCTGCTCACAAAAGAATGTATGAAAGTATATTGGCAAAAGATCAGATTCCATTTGAACTTAAAAATAATATTGTATATTACCTAGGGCCGACACCAGCCAGAGAAGGAATGGTAATAGGTTCAGCAGGACCCACAACTAGTAGTCGAATGGATAAATATACTCCACTTCTTATGGATCATGGATTACTTGGTATGATAGGTAAGGGAAAACGCAGTCCTGAGGTAATTGATGCAATAAAGAAACATCAGGGAGTTTACTTTGCCGCCGTTGGAGGAGCAGGTGCTTTATTATCAAAGTGTATTACCTCCTCTAAAGTAATTGCATACGATGACTTAGGAACAGAGGCAATTAGAGAATTATATGTAGTCAATTTCCCAGTGATTGTTGTAATAGATTCTATGGGAAATAACTTATATGAAACGGCTGTAAAAGAATTTTGTGAAATTGATTAAAAAACAGCAAAAAGTGATTGACAAAGATGCTTGTCTTTGATATACTAATTCTTGCGTCTGACGCATAAAAAAAAATATTGAACATCAAGTTCAGCTATGGAGAAATACTCAAGAGGCTGAAGAGGCGCCCCTGCTAAGGGTGTAGGTCGTTTGCGCGGCGCGAGGGTTCAAATCCCTCTTTCTCCGTTTTAATTTACTAAGCGTCAACAAAAAAACATTCAAAAAAAACTTAAAACTTTTTCAAAAAAGTGTTGACAAGCAAATATGAATGTGATAAACTATTATTCGCTGACACGCCAAACGGCAGACAGCAAAACAAAAAGAACTTTGATAATTGAATAATAAAACAACCCTGAAAATTCTAAGCGTGTTCACAAGTTTTAACT
>JAEZUR010000029.1 GCA_023420935.1 Bacillota bacterium
GATGCAGGAGAGAGGCCTTCCCGTAATTCGAATACCAGTTGGTAATTATTATGAGGTGAGTTTAATACAAAAAGGAATCACGACCTTACTGTTACCATTTAAAATGCGCCTAGGTTTGAAAAAGTACCTAAAGAATCAAAAAATTGACCTCATCCTATTTGAGTCACCGCCGATTACGAATGCAAGTTTAATTGCATGGGTAAAAAAGAAGTGTGGATGTAGTGCGTTTCTAATGTTAAAAGATATCTTTCCTCAAAATGCAGTTGATCTAAAGATAATCTCTTCAAAAGGGTTACTTTATAAATATTTTAAAAGAAAAGAAATTGATCTATATCATGTGGCAGATAAAATAGGATGTATGTCACCAGCTAATAGGGATTATATAATACAACATAATCCTTGGATGAATAAAGAAAAGGTTGAACTGTTTCCTAATACTAAAAAGTTTACTGAAATAACTAAACCAGAAATAGTTACAATTAGAAAGAGATTGAATATATCAGATCATGCTTGTGTGTTTCTATTTGGTGGTAATATGGGTAAACCCCAATGTATTGAATTATTAGTTCATGTAATTCAAGCCCTTAAAATGGAGAAAAACATATATTTTCTTTTTGTCGGTCGTGGTACAGAACGATATAAGTTAAAGAATATCATTCGTAAACAGCATATTTGTAATGCGAGAGTAATTGACAATCTCCCAAGAGACACATTCGAACAATTAATAAGAGAAAGTGATGTAGGCTTAGTGGTTCTAGATCCTAGATTTACGATACCCAATTATCCATCACGCATCCTATCTTATATGGAATATGCAAAGCCAATTTTAGCTGCTACCGATTATGTCAGTGATATAAAGGAACTAATAAAGGAAGCAGATTGTGGTAAATGGATTTGGTCTGGGGATGAAGATGGTTTTATACAAGAAATATTAAATATGTCTAAAGATGCCAAATGTCGAAGGGAACAAGGAATGAATGGACGAAATTATGGGTCTTTACATTTTTCGGTAGAGAATTCTGTAGAGATAATTAATCAAATCTACGAGAAAGTCAAACAGTAGGAAGATTCGATTTAAAAAGAAGGGATGTAAACTTTGGAACAGAAAACCATATTGCATATTAATACACAACTTCGTTCGGGCTCTGTAACAATTCCTTACCGTATTCATGAAGGATTCCTTGAACAAGGATACAATTCCATATTTTTAACTGCATATTGTGATGACGTAACGAACTATCAAAATGTGATTGAAATTCCCAAACAACATCTATCTATTATTGTTGCACGAATAATAAGAAATGTTTGGTATGGAAAAATAATGGGAAAAGACACCTATTATTTTTTTCCTCAGATTAGTATGCGAACAACTTCTATACGAACGATTCTAAAACAAATAAAAGAACCACCTAGCCTGATTATTGCATATTGGACAAATTTTTATTTTACACAAGAATTAATCCACAAGATATCTCAACATTTTCATGCTCCTGTTCTCTACTATTTAATGGATGAAGAACCTTATACTGGAGGTTGTCATATGACATTCAAATGTAATGGGTATATGAATGGGTGTGGAAACTGTAGGGCATTAAAAGTGCATCATAAAAAGGATATCTCATATCGTAGTGTACGAAAAAAGAAGAAGTGGGTAAATAGAACTAAGATGATCCCTGTGGCTGCATCCTCTTTTACATATGAGAGATTGAGTAGAAGTTTTATCTTTGAAAAAAAGCAGAAAGAGTTAGTTTTATTGCCGATTAATGAACATATTTTTCAGCCGGATGATAAGGTATTAGTAAGAAAGGAACTAGGAATTCCACTTTATAAAAAAGTGGTCTTGTTTGGAGGAGCATCCTTTGAACGGATAAATAAAGGGATGATATACTTAATCCAAGCTTTAGGTTATTTAAAAGAAGATCCTATCTTGAATAAGGAAATACATGTTGTATTAATTGGAAATGGTCAGGTGGTAGACAGAATACCATTTGAATATACTCATCTTGGTTATTTGGATACAACGCATAAGATAGCCCAGGCATACCAATGCTGTGATGTTTTTGTTTGTCCAACCATACAGGATGCAGGGCCGACTATGATTAATGAGGCAATGATGTGTGGACGTCCAGTGGTTTCTTTTGATATAGGAGTAGCAAGGGATCTAATTGTACCTACAAAAACAGGCTATATTGCGAAAACTAAAAATGCTAGAGATTTAGCTGAAGGTATTAGAACAATTTTAAAATGCGAAAATTTGGAACTCATGAATCAAGCGTGTAGGGAGATAGCAAAACAAAAATGCAGCATGTCTATTCAAATCGATAGATTAATTGAACTAGGGGAAATGGTATGAAAAGAATTAGTGTATTATTTTTAGTGAATGGGTTTTCTCCATATCGTTTAGACTTTTTCCATAACCTTGGGAAAGTATGTAATTTGTCTGTTTTATGTGAGAGGAAAGTAGCGAAGGATAGAAGTTGGAGCATTGATGAATCTAAAATCAAAGGATTTAAATTTGTTGTATTGAAAGGAATTCCATGTACACCTGATACAGGATTTTGCCTAGGTGTTATCCACTATTTAGCATATAGAAAATATGATTTCATAATTGTTGCAAATTATAATACACCGACTGGAATTCTTGCTATGGAATATATGAAGCGATATAAAATACCATTTGCTATAGAATGTGATGGAGGGATACCAAAATCCGGAATTGGATTTAAAGAAAGTGTTAAAAAGAAATTAATTTCTTCTGCAACATGGTGGTTTAGTCCAAGCGCAGTCTCAGATGAATATCTAGAATTTTATGGAGCAAAGAAAAATCGTATTATGCGTTACCCATTTACTTCAATAAAGAAAGAAGAAATTCTAATCAATCCACTTTCATCTCAAGATAAATACAAGATTAGAGAACAATTGAAATTGAAAGAAGAAAAGATAGTTATTGCAGTTGGTCAGTTTATTCCAAGAAAGGGGTTTGATATATTATTAAAGGCAAGCCAATTTGTCAATAAAAAATATGGCATATATATAATTGGTGGTGAGCCAACCCTGGATTACTTATTATTAAAAAAAGAATATGCTCTTGATCATGTCCATTTCGTTGGATTTACTTCTAAAGAAACATTAAAACAGTATTATAAAGCAGCTGATTTGTTTGTTTTACCAACGAGAGAGGATATATGGGGATTAGTAATTAATGAAGCTATGTCGTATGGACTGCCAGTCATTACAACGAACCGATGTGTAGCAGGCATTACACTATTAGACTCAGAATACATAGTGCCAGTGGAAGATACAATAACATTTGCCGAAAAGATGAATATGATATTAGGGAATGATGAACTAAGGTGTAATATAGCGAATAAGAATCTGCAAGTAATTCAAAATTATACCCTAGAAAATATGTCTAACATCCATATTAAATGGATTAAAAAAAATCTAAAATACAACATAATGAAGCAAAAATCCAATGAAAAGAAAAAGATAAGACATATTTTATACGTATGTAATAGCTGTTCGAAACATAAATACGAGGAATTATTTATAAATTCCACAGTTATGATATCACAACAAGCGCAGAAATATCATAATTTACTGATTGAGGGGATAGCTGCCAATCAAAGGAAAGTCACTTGCATATCTGGCATGCCAATTAATAGACAGTTAACTAAACAGTGGTATATTCCCAAACAAACAGAAACCAATCAATCTATTCAATATAGTTATTTGGGATTTATCAATATGCCATTACTTAGGCAGATGTGTCTTTTGATAAATAGTTATCGAAATACGTTAATATTTCTTAAAAAAAACAAAGATACCGTATTGATCTGTGATGTACTTCATACATCTATCACGTTTGGTGCAATCTTAGCAGCAAGATGGAGTGGAACGAGCACTATTGGAATTGTAACTGATGTCCCAGGCTATTTAGCAATGGGGCAAGGGGCAGGAACTAATGCTATTGTTAAGATTAATTGGAACCTTCTTTCTCTATTTCATGGATATATTTTTCTAACAGAGGAAATGAATGATTTAATCAATATAGCCAATAAACCATTTCTTGTTCTAGAAGGGCATGTGGACATTCAGATGGAACAGAAAGAAAATAGGCTGGAAGATAAATATGAAATAAAAACTATTCTATATGCGGGATGTTTAACACGAATATATGGGGTTGAGTTACTGACCAAAGCATTTATTCACGCAGCACTTCCCAATTGTCAATTACATCTTTATGGTACTGGAGACTATGTAGAAGATTTAATTCAGATAGAAAAAGAGCAACCCAATGTAGTTTATTGTGGAATAAAACCGAATGATTATATCGTTGAACAAGAACAAAAAGCAACTATATTAGTTAATCCTAGACCTACAAATGAACTTTATACCAAGTATTCTTTTCCATCAAAAAATATGGAATATATGGCTTCTGGGACACCAACATTAACCACTAAATTAGCAGGTATGCCAAAAGAGTATGAACCATATGTGTATCTCATTGAAGATGAAACGGTAGAGGGTATCAGTAAAACGCTAACCGACTTTCTTAGCTTACCCAAGGAAGAATTGCATCTGAAAGGGCTACGGGCAAAAGAATTTGTTCTAAGAGAAAAAAATAATAAAGTGCAAGCAGAAAAAATAATAAATTTAGTAGATGAGATAGGAT
>JAEZUR010000184.1 GCA_023420935.1 Bacillota bacterium
GTCCTTCCCACTACTAGGGCAGACTAGGGACTTAAACCCATAAGATTGCGCCCATGCTGGGCGCACATATAAAAGATTTATCAATCATAACGGTTTGATAAATCTTTTTTTGTAAAACACATTGACACATATCGATATGTAGAATATAATAACAATAGATTGATGATTATCGATATGTTGTAATAGAAAGGTGAGTATAATGAAAGTTATTTGGGATTTTTTTCAGAACCAGATACTTGGTATGAAATGGTTAAATTCAATAATAGGAGATGGACTGACCGCTTTGGGTCTTGATATTTCTACAAGAATTGGAGGCAGTATTCAATTTTTCCTATACGATACAATAAAAATATTAGTTTTATTATCGGTTCTAATATTTATCATATCTTATATTCAGAGTTATTTTCCACCGGAACGAACGAAAAAAATACTTGGTAGATTTCATGGAATCAAAGCTAATATACTAAGTGCTTTATTGGGGACAGTAACACCATTTTGTAGTTGTTCCTCCATTCCGCTCTTTATTGGTTTTACTAACGCTGGACTTCCTGTAGGTGTTACCTTTTCGTTTCTGATTTCATCGCCACTTGTAGATCTTGGCGCATTGATATTATTAATGAGTATTTTTGGCGTGAAGATAGCTGTAGCATATGTAATTGTTGGTCTAATTCTAGCTGTTACTGGTGGTACGATTATTGATAAATTGAAGATGGAAGATTATGTAGTTAAATTTACAGGTTCAGGGTCTACCATAGATATTAAAGAACCAGATCTAACTAGAAAAGATAGAATGATTTATGCGAATGAACAGGTTGTTGCTACAGTAAAAAAGGTTATTCTGTATATTTTGATTGGCGTTGGAATTGGAGCTTTAATCCATAACTGGATTCCTGAATCTTTGATTCAAACAGTTCTTGGAGAAAACAATCCCTTTTCTGTGTTGATAGCAACCGTGATTGGAATACCAATGTATGCTGATATTTTCGGAACAATTCCTATAGCGGAAGCGTTATATGCAAAAGGAGTTGGTGTAGGAACAATCCTTTCCTTTATGATGGGGGTGACAGCACTTAGTTTACCATCCATGATTATGTTAAAGCGTGTTGTTAAAAATAAGCTATTGGCTATTTTTATTGGTGTGGTAGCAACGGGAATACTAATAATTGGTTATTTCTTTAATGTATTTCAGTTTCTTGTCGTGTAGCATTTAGTTAAAGGCATATAAGTGAATAATTAAGTTTATAATGAAAGGAGAATATTATATGGGATTATTTGGATTAGGCAAAAAGAATGAGGAGGTGAAACTTAGCAGTTGTTGTGATGGGGGAAATAATGCAGCTTCAATGAATGATGAAGCTACAATAAATTCTGGTGGTTTATCAGTAAAGGTTCTTGGCTCCGGATGCGCTAAATGTAATCAATTAGAGGATAATGTTAAAAAGGCATTGGAACAACTGGGTAGAGATACAATGATTGAACACGTGACTGATTTTGCTCAAATTGCAGCTTATGGAGTTATGAGTACACCTGCTTTGGTGGTTCAGGATAAGGTGATTTCCTATGGTAAAGTACTAAAAGTGGAAGAAGCAATTAAATTATTAGAAAATGTAAATTAATAAATTCGACAAAGAGAGAGCCTGAAAACCAGCAAGTGTTTCAGGCTTTTATATTGTTTAAAATCCTAGGCTGAGTCATTACTGTTCCTCATCATAAACCTCCATAACAATTCCTTGCGGATAATCTCCGAATTTTTCTCCGAACAAGTTGAAACCTCCAACATATTTGGCATCAGAACGTACACCGATACGGAAGTCAATACAATTGTTTTCTCTGGTTTTTAACGAATCAAGTGTCTCGTTGGAAACTTTTACATTATCAATAAAGCATCCATAGTTTGTGATGGTAATCGTTTTTAATTCTCCGAATTGAGTAGAAGCTGCATTCCACCAGTTTGGATTCAATCTCCCTTTACGTCCTCCAAAATCTCCAGAGCAATGTAGGATTCCGATTTCAACATTATTAATCCAGACACTTATATCCGATTTCCAGTCGTTGTTATATCCCAATGCTTCAGCGCATAGTTCTAAGGAATATTGTAATTTAGTTACTCTATTATTTTTTAAAATACGGTTTGAAAATCGATAGGACAGATAACCCTCTGACATCCAGATTATTTGAGCTTTAAAACGTTCTGGACTATAAAAGACACTGATGTCGTCCTCAGGACCTAAATAGCATAACTCGGAAGTAATCCCACAGGAGGGTTTGACGTCGTAATCGAAATAGCATCCTATAGGCATGTTTTCTTGATATAGAAAAGAAGGGTGTTTCATATCTTCTTCCTGAAACATATTAATGTCTACTTTGGAGATTAATACTCCGCATAACTTTTTAGAGCCCTTGGAACCGGGTATCGCTTGCACTTCAATTAAGCCCGCGTTTTCAAGGGTTTTTATATGTAGTGCAGCACTGGATAGTGGCATATGGAATCTGGCAGCTACATCGGTTATGATGGCTGGTTTTAAAGATAAGAAATATAGGATATCTAATCGTATCTCAGATGATAGAGCATGACATACGGTTGCGATCTGCTCCTTTTGATCAAGCGATAACTCTAAATTATTTTTCATGAAAATACTCTCCTCATAAAATTTATTCATATCAGCCTTCGGGCGGTGTAAGTTACTTGTATTCATTATAACAGAGTGTATTAAAAAAACAATTAAAAACATAAAATTTGTAGAAATATTTATTACGCATAACTATATAAAACATGTAGAAATATTGTAATCAAAAGTAATATTGCATAATAATTATATAAATACATAGGATAAATCTATTGACATGTACATAAATTTAATGTATTTTTGATATATAATGTACATAATATTTGTACAAATATTTTTTTGCGCTTATATTACATCTACATATTTTATGTACAAATACGGATAAGGAGCTAATAAAATAATTATTATGAAGAGAATATTAATGGTTGGATTTCTGACAGTTTGTACCTTGATGGTGGCGGGATGTCAGCTTGGTAATGAAAATAATGAGCAGAAGGCAGTAGGTCAAAAAGCAGAGAGTGATAATAATAGGAATGCACAAGAGAGTAACTATTATTCGAATCCGATTACCAG
>JAEZUR010000186.1 GCA_023420935.1 Bacillota bacterium
CCATTATACCATTATAAAGATTATATTCCATATAATGCAAATAGATAGGATTCTTTGTTTGTCTAAATAAAAACTCTGCCAAACGCATCATATTATAAACAGTACAATGTTCCTGATTTTTATCACCTAAACGAGCCTTAAATTTCATCTTTGGTGTCCATACTTCACCAGCTGTTTGGCCTCCAGTTGCAAAAGAACCCCTATCCGTAACTGCACAGTCCCAATATGCCTTAACAATATCCATCCAGCTTTCATCGCCTGTAACTTCATACGATCTTGCACAGCCTAAAATCTCCGGTATTGTTGTATTAGCATGCATATTAGTTAAAGGATCTTTCCCGTCAAGCAAAGGTTTAAAAAGCCGATTACGATAATATCTATCTAATAATATTTTATACTTTTCATTTTTTGTAATATGTAGCAAATCTGCCCAAACTTCCAGCATACCACCAGTTTCCACATCTAAGATATCATCGAATTTTTCTCTGTCATACTTACCACTCCACTCAACAAACCAGTCAGCAAAATGATCTGCAATCTCAAGTGCTTTCTGATTGTCAGTATATCGATACATATCAAGTAAGCCCATGAGTAATTTATGTATGTTATATTGAGGAGCCCATATACTTTTTCCATTGGCAATCCAGTATAAATATTTTTCAGGGATAGGACCAACCCACTGACCACCATTATCCTTTTGACATTCGAATAGTTCTTCAATCATGTTATCTGCTTTTGATTTTAATTCCATATCACCTGTCTCGTAATAATGTATTGCTGCTGCAGACAACCAATGGCCCATAAAGTGCCCCCTTATTTGACAAACCGGTGATTCCCATCCCTCGTGGGCTCCTTCTGGAATCCCTCTTCCACTGTATCTTCCTGCTTCCAACCTATAATTAAACAGTAGATTGTCACTTGTCAATTTCATAAGATATTCTCTGTTCGCATGTTCTCTTCGTTTTAATTCCCCATCCTTTATAACAACCTGCTTACCTTTCAGTTCCTCCATTTTCTACCTCCACCATAACTTTTCATCTGTTAAATTTAGTATTTCTTAGATTCCGTTTCTTATCGGATTCCATAACTTTATCTATACTACATTATATACATTTGATAATTCTTATTCTATGATGTTAATAAGATAAAAATTGATTTATTATCAGATTGACGTTACTATCTTCCTATAATTTCTATATTAAAACCTACCTGATCAGGCATGCCATCATATGTTCCAATTCTATCCCCAATGTTCAGTTCACCAGATGCATCGTCCCAACGTAAATCTATTAAGGAATACCTACCATTTTCATAATTATAGTTATCCCTTTCATCTTGATATAAAGTAAACTCGCCATCATAGCCTGAATAGACCTTAAGGGTAAAATGATCCTGTGTTATGGCATTCGTATGCTGTGAACTATCTGCAATCGGTATAATAGATCCAGCTCTTACCATTAAAGGAAGCTTTTCTATCTCTGCATTCACAGTGATTGTCTGCCCACCTTCATATTTCTTATTTGTCCAGAAATCATACCAAACAGAATCTTTCGGAAGGTATACCTGCCTGGTTTTATTGGTATTATTTAATGGTGTTGAATCTGGTCCATAATACATAGGCTCAGTAACTGGGCATACCATAAATGCATTACCGAACATAAATTGATCCTTTATATCATATACGTTTGTATCGTTCTTAAAATCAAAGGTTAGTAGTCGTAGAATTGTATAATCCTTTCGATATACCATTGCAGACAAGGAATAAATATAAGGCATCAATTGATATCTAAGTTCAATATACTTTACCAATGTATCATAAAACAGTTCACCCTCATCACCAAATGCCCATATCTCACGTCTTGTATCTGTACCATGGGAACGGAAAACCGGTAGGAATGCTCCTAATTGAAGCCATCTTGTGTACAACTCTCTATAGCCCAAATCTTTACAACCGTCTTCATAATCACCATTCCAAAACCAGGTATTTCCTTGTTTTACAAAAAAAGCACCAATGTCAAGGGTCCAATATGGCATGCCGGACGCACATAAAGAAAGCCCTGCTGAAATCTGGTTACGTAACGTCTGCCAGTTCGCTGATATATCTCCCGACCAAAGAATTGTTCCATATTTTTGTTGACCAGTGTAACCGCTTCGCGTAAGATTCACTACCCGCTTTTCTGATGTAGTACTTCGTTGCCCATCGTACATTGCTTTTGCATGCATTAACGAGAATGCATTTGTATATTCTTCATCCATATACATCCTTGCAGTTTCATGAAAGTTTTTATAATTTGAATCCGGCTCAGGTTTAAAAGAAGAATTCCATTCCGGAGTAAATGCTTCACTGGAATCACACCACCATGCATCAATACCTTTTGAAAACAGCCCTTCATAAGCCTGCTTCCAGTAGAGTTTTCGAGCCTCCTCAGAAAATGCATTATATAGTTCTGACTTCTGCAGTAGACAACCTTTCTCTTTCATCTCAACGTAATTTTGGGTTTTTTCGTTCATATTTGGCCAGATGGACATCATAAAATGGACACCAGATGCGTGCAATTTCTCCATCATACTTGGAACATCTGGAAATCTGTTTTTATCAAAGCTTTTTTGACCCCAATGTTCATCTTCCCACGATAGCCAATCAAGAACAATGGAATCGATGGGAATATTTCTCTTTCGGTATTCCGAAACAATATGAAGTATTTCTTCCTGTGTTTCATACCTTTCCTGGGATTGCATATAACCAAATGCCCACAAAGGAAGCATGGCTGCTTTTCCAGTCATAATACGATAGCCGCTGATAATTTCATCGAAACTGTCACCATATATAAAGTAGAAGTCCAATTCATTGGCTGCTTCATTATAAATATAGGAACCATATTCATTATCATTAAATATCAGTGGTGAATAGGTATCAATCAGAATACCATACCCTTTTGTAGATAGGAAAAATGGTATGGCTATTTTCATATTTGCCTGATGGATATACTGTCTTGTACCTCTTAAATTCAAGCTTCCTTCCTGTTGTTGTCCGAATCCGTAAATCGCTTCATCCTCAGCCCATTCAAATTCCATCTTTGTATGATACAAAGATTTATTAAAAATTTTTTTTGACTCCAAAACAACTTCTTTTATTCCATCAGCTGTAGAAATTTTCTCCGTTTTGCTAGCATCATCTAATATGGTCTTGTAAGAATCGAATTGTTCAAGAATTTTACCACCTCTTGAAGGCTCTTTTAGTAAAAGTTTCTTATTCTTGTCATAATAAGAGAATGCACAGGTTTGTTTGTCAATTTTGAGTAAGATATTTTTTGTGGAAATGTTTAACTCTTTCTTGTCTTCCTTATAACTCCAATTACAATCAGGAAGTACGGAATCCAGTCCAATACCCTTGATATCGGAGAAGTTATCTGATTGTGTATAGCGAACTCTAATTATAGAATCTGAATATGGTTCTATGTTAAGTATTCCATTTTCAGTTTCTAATAGTAATGAACTTTCATTCTTTACTATATTTTTAACAGTACTTTGTTTTCCTTTCATTGCTTGAAGCATATCATTGACCTCCTATGTTTATTTTATTATAATAAAATAGAAGTGAATAAATTTATATATTATATTTTATCAAAAACTTGTCTTATTTGAACATTTTTAAGGAGTGTATATGCAGGATTTCATAGACTTATCCAATTTTGAAATTACTAATATGGAAAGCGAAGAATTTAGTTTTAACTGCTTCAAAATAAAAAATAGTGAAACCTTACCACACTGGCATGGGCATATTGAGATAGTCTATGTCAGTAAAGGTGTTTGTTCTGTCTTTATTAACGGCGAACTATATACTTGTTGTCAAGGCGATATCATTGTAATTCCACAAAACAGCCTTCATAGTATAATCCCTGAAAACACTTCAACCTATCATCCAATTATTATTGGGGAGATGCTCCTTAAACAAACATTAGAAGATTTACATTTCCAGAGCAGTCTTTCCTTTACACTGGCAGAGAAATCTTTTTCACCTATACATATTTCGGTTATTCGAGAACATTATGATGATTTTGTTATGATAATAAAAAGAATATTTAATGAATATGAAACAAAAAATGTGGAATACAGAACGATAATTAAATTAGAAATAATCAAGCTATTTACATTAATAAAAAGGTATGATACCGATATTCAAACTTATCCAGCTTATAAGAAGAACGAAAGAACTAGAATCATAATAAAAGTGTTAGAATATATCTCCAACCACTATTCCGATAAAATAAGTGTAAAATCCATGAGCTCATTTTCAAATATGAGCGAACAACATTTTTGTCGTGTTTTTAAAGCTTATACCGGAAAAACTCTAATCGAATTTGTTACATTAATACGATTGGACAAATCCTACCGTCTGATCATTGACACAGACATACCAATCACACAAATACCAGAGCTGACAGGTTTTTGTAATGAGAATTATTTTTCACGTATTTTTAAAAAGCATTATGGCTTTTCGCCATCACAACTAAGAAAAGCCAATATATAATTTTAGCCTAATCAACCATTCCCCCAGGCTGCATCAAAGCTAAGTGCCACCTTCTTCTGATCACAATTTACGCAGTAGATTGGAAGCTCTCTTCCTGAACTATTGCTACTAACACTAATTGCTTTCGGCAGTACTTTGATTCCAAATGCAAGTAATAAAACTCCAGTCAAGACAACTATACCTGCTTTAATAAACTGTTCAATTTTTTTCCTTTCTTGTTGAAGATCCATTTCATGCTCCTGAAATAACTATTATTAACAATATATTTAAGAAATCAGAATTCATGCTTATATATCGGAATAATTAGAATGCGTATCATAACATTTTCTGCTCTCAGGAGCATAGGTTTACCATTCATTATCTTACTGAATATCAACAAGAAAACCGGCAGTAGGTAAACCAGAATCATTATAAAAATTAATATCTGATGGACTATCACACCATGCATATCTAACTTGTTTCGGATAAGTTACCTGTTTGCAGGTTAAATAAACATCTTTACCCTTCCGAATTGCTAATGCAGGATAAAATGTTCCATCCACATCACCAAGTTCAAAATTAGCTAAACTATATTCTTTATCCGTATCTTCAAGATATTCAAAGGAAACCTTGACTTTCATTCCCAACATAACGGCACATAAAGGAATTGGTCCACTATGACTAATTGCTTCTTTATAAATTAAATGTCGTGCGGCTTTCGATAGACGTATACCAATCTCCCTCTTATTCTGAGGATGTAGGTCATTGGACTCTCCTATATCCAATGAAACCACCATAGCAACATTATGTATGGCCAAACATTTCCTTTGTTGATCACGAAGTTGTGCCCATCCGGTATCTTCTGTGGTATTTAGAGGTTCTCTATAATTTGCCAACTGTACATAAATAAATGGAATCTCCCAACCATGTAATTCACGCCAGTCAGCTACCATGGCTTTAAATTTATCTGCATAATCTTCTGGATCCTTTGTATTACTTTCTCCCTGGTACCATAGTACTCCTTTCACTGATATCTTTGAAAGTGGTACCACAACCGTATGATAGAAACAGATTGGCAGAGTTGGGGGAAACAGTACCTTTGGCATTGGTGCGTTTGCTTTATATCCAATTCTGTAATACCATTCTCCCTCCAAACTAATATTTTGTTCATTATAATGTAAGTAATAAGGCTTTCCTTTGATTGTTCCTCCATTGCTGTCATTTATTACAATGCGAACCAAAATTAAATTTTTCCCAGCCTTTAATACACCTTTCTGAACTATATATTTTCTCGGTGGATACCGATATTCGGTTCTTCCTACCAACTTTCCATTAATCCATATTTGATCAGAATCTATTATACTACCCATATAAATATAGGTATCCTCATTTATAGGCTCCTTGTCAAGATACACTTCTTTGCACAAATATACAGAGCCTTGGAATTCGCCTGCATCATAGTCAGAAACTAATGACGGTATAATACAGGTATCCCAATTCATATAATTTTCTGAATCAGAAAATTTATGTTCCTCTTCATCTAGGTTGGAAAGCCATTTTTCATAACTATTTTGTTGTTCCTGAAGATAGGAATCAAAATAATTAATATTTTTAAAATCCTTTATTCGTGTTTCATAGTTTTCAAATTTGTTAAGTGTTGTGGGATTCATCCAAGACTCAATACAACTGCCGCCAACAGCAGTCATAATTAAGCCGATAGGAACCTGATAGATTTCCTTAATTTCCTTTGCAAAAAAATATCCTGCTGCACTAAAATCAAGCAGAACTTCACCTACTGCTTTTTCCCAACGACTAGCATACATATACTTATTCGGCTGCCGAAATTCATAAGTTGCAGGTATTAAGTATTGCCTTATGAAAGGCTCGTATGTTTTCTCAATTTCATCTCCTGATACATCAAGCACTCTTCTGATTGGAAGTTCCATATTAGATTGTCCACTTAAGATATAGACATCACCAAAAAAGATATCCTTTAATGTTATTTCCTCGCTACCTTTTACTATTAGACTGTATGGACCTCCTGCTGCCATAGGTGGTAATTCTATACAAAAATCATGATTGTCGTCGACCTCTGCACTATATTCCGTATCCATAAATAAGACTGATACCAACATGGCCTTACTATCAGAGCCGTAAATGCGGTTGGTAGTATCCCGTTGCAGTATCATTCCATCACATAAAATTGGTGAAAGTATAAGACTTTTTTCACACATATAATCTCCATTCCTGCGCATGTTTTACACATGTTGTACGCATTTCTAATATATCTTCCGCCCTTGTAGATCATCTACACCCGTTTTACGATAAAAATAGGAATTAATAACATCGCACCATTCTTTGGCATGATCTCGTTGATGGGAAAACCTTGCCTTTGTCCGCTCATATGCATCTTCATTCATAGATCCTTGTAAACTCTTCCACATTTCATAAAACTGCTCCGCCTCATTGGCTCCTTCAAAATGTGTATCATAAATATGTTGAAGAACTGTCTTACCCGATGAAAGAACAGAAGCATACTCCACATGATGAAAGAAAAGAAGCAATTCCTCGGGACATGTATTTGGATTAGAGTAAATGGAATCCAATGGTTTATTATACTGACAGCAGTACCCAGTTCCATTTTCCGTACGATCCACACCAATGGCCTTGTGGTCAGCCCTATGATACGTTCCCCATCTGTCATATTCATAACCATCTACATCTGGTCCATAATGATCATTGGGTTTTACCATCCAGCCGATACCCAAAGGAGCAGTATATTTTTCATATGTAGGCCATGACATCATAAGGATCTTTAAAATAGTTTCCTCAACCGTTTTATTGTTACCAAAGGTCTGAGTAATCCATTCTATGGCAATTTGTTCTGCCGTCAACTCAGTGTCAAATGCAAGCCTTCCAAATCCATATAGATTGGCGGCTGCTAGATCATGTCCTGTCCAGTTAGCATCATTCCCTGTATTAGCCACGGCAACCATGCCACAATTTTTGTTTCCATAAGTCCTGCCACTAATAATATCTCTAACTGTTCCTTGATTGGTATCACAATAAGTATTAAACCCTAATATTTCTTTAAACCAAGGAATCAGATAACATACATGCCTTTGTTGACCCGTATACTCCTGCGCAATCTGTACCTCTAGTATCATATTAGTCTTTTTTAAACTTCCAAATAACGGTGACACTGGTTCCCTAACTTGAAAATCCATTGGACCGTTCTTAATCTGTAGAATAACATTATCTACAAACTGACCATCTAAAGGTTTAAAATGATCAAACCCTGCCTTCGCACGATCCGTTTTCGTATCTCTCCAATCTTGCATACAGTTATAAACAAAGCACCGCCAAATAATTAGCCCACCATATGGTTTTACTGCATCTGCAAGCATGTTAGCGCCATCCGCGTGTGTTCGTCCATAGTTGAACGGCCCTGGTCTTCCTTCTGAATCCGCTTTTACAAGGAAACCACCTAAATCCGGAACATTCGCCCATATTTCTTCTGCCTTTTTACTCCACCAAGAGCGCACATTTTCTTCACAAGGATCTGCCGTATCCAGTCCACCAAGCTCCATTGGGGATGCAAAATTAATACTTACGTATAGCTTTACTCCATACGAGGTAAATAGTTCTGAAAGTTGTCGAAGGTTAGTATAATATCGACTGGAGATAAGTTCTGTGGCGGCACCTTTTACATTAACATTATTAATAACCACCGCATTGATTCCCACTGATGCAATCAATCTAACATAAGCTTTTGTACGTTCATTTACCAATACATCATTCTCTTGAAAGAAGAACGAATTGCCAGAGTAACCTCTTTCAATGCTTCCATCCATGTTATCCCAATGATTCAACATTCGAATCGCACACGCTGGAACTTTTTCTTGCCGATATGTCCATGTATCAACATCCTCCACATGCATTGTAATAAGAGTTCTTATTAGGTCAAATACTCCATATAAAATACCAACTTCATCGGCAGAAGTGATCGTACAATTTCCTTCTTTACAATCTATACAGTATCCTTCTTTTCCAATGGAAGAATTCGCTTTCATGATAAATCCACAAGATTTCTCCTTAAAGTCAGCTTCCTCGTTTATCAGCGTAACCTCTCGGTTATAAAGAATTCGAAACGCAGTAGTAAGTTCTTGTATAGCGTTCTGAATTATTTTTCCTTCCATACTACTAAAAATAAGTAATGACGACTTATTCGTATCTGATATTTCCTTATATAGCAACCAACAATCTGTGTATTCCATAGTAACCATACCTCCGTGATATACTCCGTCTCAACCTTATTAAGTCTTAATATTCTCTTCCTTTTGTCGCATTATTAATATTCTTCTCCTACTTATCGCTGCACTCTACCGGATCCGTTCCCTTTCATTAAAGCATGAACTTCTTCCACTCCCATCAGATTGTAATCACCTTCAATCGAATGTTTCAGACAACTGGCTGCTGTAGCAAATTCAATTGTATCCTGGTTATTATAATCATTCATCATAGTATAAATTAATCCAGCCCCAAAGCTGTCACCACCACCAACTCGGTCAACAATATGTACACTATACTTTTTGCTAAAATAGAACTCGTTACCGTCATATAACATGGCAGCCCAAAGATTATCATTGGCGGAGATGGATTCCCGTAAAGTAAACGCGACATGTTTAAACCCAAAACGTTCTGTTAATAATTGTGCTACCTGACGATAACCATTATGAT
>JAEZUR010000188.1 GCA_023420935.1 Bacillota bacterium
GTACATACACTTTTCGTAAATCCTTCATAATTGAGTGTTGCCGGAATGCCACCTAAAGCCACCGTTTGTTCATAAACCAAACGATTAATTTCTTCTGTTGTTATTCCTATCTGTAATTGATCCGATATAAAATCTAATACAGCTATATTGATTTTTCCACTTTCTCTAATCCCAATAATTTGTTCTTCCTTCTTTATAATTTCTCTGGGTGGAATCAGAAAACCTTGCGTTTTGTACCAAGCCAGTTTGTCATCAAAAGACTCATGACACTTTTTGTACTTAACACCACTACCACACCAACATAAGTCATTGCGTCCTATTTTATTTAACATAAAAACACTCCTTGCATTTACTGAGGAGTGTCTAATAAGTCTATATGAGCTTTATCAAATGTTAAGATTTCTGGTAAGAATTTACGATATTGAAAGGGTGTATAACCATAAACACGCACAAAAGCCCTAGTAAATGCTTCATGGGATGAAAAACCATGTTGAATCGCAATATCAATCACACGATACTTGGTCTTCTGTAAAGCCATCGCTGCCATACTAAGATGCCGCTTTTGAATATAATCTTTAAATGAAACACCGACATATTCATGGAACTTAGTAGAACAATAACAAGGTGAATATCCTACGAAATCGGACATCTTTTCTAACGTAGGATCTTCCTCTAAATTATCCTCTACCCAGTCTATCATATTTTCAATTGTTTTAACTGACAATCCTAATCACTCCCTGTCGTTATATTATATCTTCATTTATGGATCAAAACTTGATTCCAGTTTCAATTTTATACACATTTTATATTTCACATCTTTAACAAAGAATCTTTTTACATAGAATACAATTTTCTAATAGCATTATACCACCCATCATTCAGTAAGTCACCCCTCATCTAAGACATTTAAAACTCTTCGTCTCAGCAATTATCACACCAACCATCTACAAATTACAACCATCATGCTTTTTTTCAACTATAATACCATAATAAAATACGTACTCTCAAATACATTCCAATACCCAGCCACCAAGATAGCGTGATGACGTTCCCTTAATGCACTGTTTAACACAAAAGCCCCTCGAATTTGTGGGACAAAGGCGTACAGCAATCTGTACGACATTGGCACTCAAATTCGAGAGGCTTGTGTGTTAACCAGTGTGTGAGGGAACCTCATCACGCTATCTTGGTGGCGTCCTCATGGAACCCCCTAATGTATTTTAAAATTAAACTTCAAATAATAAATCTCCGTATGTTGGAACTGGCCAGAACTCATTATCAACCATAGTTTCAAGAGTATCAACAGGAGCTCTAAGAGCAGCCATTGCTGGGATAACAACATCTTTAAAGTATGCTGCTTGTTCTTTTCCTTCTTCTTTTTCTGCAGCAGTAGTTGTAACTGTTTGAAGATTAACTAAAGCACTCTGAGCCTGCGCTAATAATGCTGAAGTTTCAACTAACAAATTAGTTTGAACAGAGATATCTGCATCACCGCAAGCAGCTTTTACTGCATTTACGGATTGAGCAAGGCTAGTAGCATATTTGATTATAGATGGAATATATTTCTTAGCAGCCATATCAATCATAGTCTTAGCTTCAATGTTGATTGCTTTCGCATATGCTTCATAATTGATCTCTGCACGAGAATGAAGCTCAACGGAAGATAATACACCATGTTTTTCGAACATTTTAACAGATTTATCTGTGATAAGTGCTGGAATGGCATCTACCATAGTCTTTGCATTTGGAAGTCCTCTTCTTTCAGCTTCAGCAACCCATTCATCTGAGTATCCGTTACCATTGAAGATTACTCTCTGATGCTCTGTCACTGTTTTCTTAATTAAATCATGAACTGCTAAATCAAAGTTATCTGCTTTTGCTAATTCATCTGCCATGTCAGAAAGAACATCCGCAACGATGGTATTTAAAACTGTATTTGCATCTGCGATTGACATAGAAGATGCAACCATTCTAAATTCAAATTTATTTCCTGTAAATGCAAATGGTGAAGTACGGTTTCTATCAGTAGCGTCTTTTCTAAACTCTGGAAGAGTATGAACGCCTGTATTTAATTTTTCGCCTTGTTTACTTGATTTTGCTTCTCCAGTTTCAATTAACTGTGTAAGTACATCTTCAAGCTGTTCTCCAAGGAAGATTGAGATGATTGCAGGAGGAGCTTCATTTGCGCCTAATCTGTGATCGTTTCCTGGTACAGATGCAGATAAACGAAGTAATGTTGCATTTTCATCAACAGCTTTTATAACTGCTGCTAAGAATAATAAGAACTGAACATTTTCATGAGGTGTCTTACCTGGATCTAATAAGTTCTTACCAGTGTTGCTTACGATAGACCAGTTATCATGTTTACCAGAACCATTTACACCTGCGAATGGTTTTTCATGAAGTAAACATTCTAAATTATGACGTCTAGCAACTTTTTTCATTGTTTCCATAACTAACTGGTTATGATCAGTTGCAATATTTGCAGTTGAATAAATTGGAGCCATTTCGTGCTGTGCTGGAGCAACTTCGTTATGTTGAGTCTTGGAAAGAATACCAAGTTTCCATAATTCAACGTTTAATTCTTTCATGTAAGCAGCTACTCTTTCTCTTAAGCTACCAAAATAATGATCATCTAATTCCTGTCCTTTTGGAGGCATTGCACCAAATAAGGTACGACCTGTAAAGATAATATCATCTCTCTTTAAATAATTTTCTCTATCAATTAAGAAGTACTCTTGCTCTGGACCTACGGAACAATTAACATGAGTAACATCATCATGTCCGAATAATTTTAATATACGAACGGCTTGTTTATCGATTGCTTCCATAGAACGAAGAAGTGGAGTTTTCTTATCAAGTGCTTCCCCTGTGTATGCACAGAAAGCAGTTGGGATGCAAAGTGTAACACCAGCAGCATCTTCTCTTAAGAAAGCTGGAGAAGTACAATCCCATGCAGTATATCCTCTTGCTTCAAAAGTTGCTCTTAAACCACCAGATGGGAATGAAGAAGCATCTGGTTCACCTTTTATCAATTCTTTTCCGGAGAATTCCATAATAACACGTCCGTTAGAAGCTGGTGTAATAAAGGAATCATGTTTCTCTGCAGTAATGCCTGTCATTGGCTGGAACCAGTGAGTATAATGAGTTGCTCCTCTTTCTAAAGCCCACTCTTTCATAGCGTGTGCAACAACACCAGCTACTTCTGGATCTAACTCTTTACCATTATCAATGGTATCTTTTAATGTAGCATATACTTTCTTTGGCAGACGTTCTTTCATACGAATATCATCAAAAACGTCAATAGCAAAAACTTCTTCAATTACATTTTTCTTTTCTTCCATAATTATGAATCCTTCCTTCCATTTACATATTCTAATTGTATTCACAACAAAACCAATTAAGGCC
>JAEZUR010000132.1 GCA_023420935.1 Bacillota bacterium
GAAATACTCTAATTCTTTCCCATAAATCACGGTAAGACTCAGATTTCGGAAATGCTTTATAATCCGAATAATAGGTTCCATATGTATTCTCGTCTTTATTCTGGTTATACCAATTACGAGATTGTCCCGTTGCTTCACCTTCATTAATTTCCCGTAGTTCTTCTCTAAATATGGGTTTTGAATCCAAGTATTTGAACAATGGCTCAGCTGTCTGAACAGCTCTTTTAAGATCCGAACAATAAAGTACATACCTATTCTCTAATAATTCTTTTTCTAATGCTTTGCTAATATTATCGGCTTGTCTTTTACCGTACTCTGTCAACTCCCAATCAGTCCACGCACCAACCATTCCATTCGTATGGTGTATTGATTGTGTATGCTGAATTACTAATATATTCTTCACTTCGAAATCTCCTCGTATAATATTTTTAGATACATAAATGTACCTTGATAACTTAATAAATTTTGTTCAATAGGCTTAGTTAAGCCCATGATATAATTGTCCTAGTGTCAATCAGGTAATAGTTCTTTTTCCCCCTGTAGAACCAGTAATGGTTACTTCATAAATAGTTTGTTCCCCTGACATGGAAGTTAACTTCAAACCGACTGGTTGTTTGCTTAAGTGCATGGACTACCATCTAGCAGTGTGGTTTCGCATCTGTCCATCTTAAGCTGGATTCTTATTTGCGAGGGTGTCGATGCTCCATGATCATGGGTTTTACCAAGCCGATTGAACACTTAATCTTTTTACGAAAGAAGGTGATTTTATGAATCCACTTTACGTCGGAATTGATGTAAGTAGCAAATCCAATGTCGTTTACTTAATGCTCCCTAATGGTGATAAGCACTGTAACTTTTCTGTTGCTAACTCACATGATGGTTCTACTCAGTTGGTAAAAAGAATCTGTTCTGCTTTAACTTCTGAATCCCTTGATACAGTTTCCATAAGTCTTGAAGCCACATCTGTCTATGGCGATAACCTTGTGTATTTTCTTAGGGAAGATGCATCTCTTGCATCCTTTAACAAAAAGATTCATGTTCTCAATCCTAAGCAGGTCAATAAGTTCAAAGAATCTTACAACGACCTCCCAAAGAATGATTGGGTTGACGCTTTTGTCATTGCTGACTGCCTGCGTTTTGGAAGAATCAACAAAGAGGTATACATAGGGGACTATCGCTACAAAGCCCTTCAGAACCTCACACGAGCACGTTTTTTCGCTGTTACCAACCTCACCAAGGAAAAACAACGATTTATGAATGTGCTGTTCAAGAAGTGTTCAACCATGACACAGGAGAAGGTATTTTCTGATACCTTCAGTACCACTGCCCTTGCTGTCTACGATGAATTCGAATCTGCAGAAGCACTGGCATATATGGACTTACAGGAACTGACCGCATTTATCATCGAAAAAGGAAAGAACCGCTTTCCTGATCCAGATACGGTAGCCAAAGCCATTCAGAAAGCTGCCCGAAGTTCTTATCGCTTACCTAAGATGGTAAATGACTCTGTGAATCAGGTGCTCTCTATATCCATAACCTAGATGAAGGCATTGGAATCTCAAATCAAGGAGTTTGACAAGGCAATCTCTGCCCAGATGGAACTCCTGCCAAATGTATTGATTTCCATACCAGGTATTGGACCTGTCTATTCAGCCGGAATCATGGCTGAGATTGGGGATATCAATCGTTTTGAAAACCAGGCTGCATTAGCTAAGTATGCTGGCCTTGCTTGGACACAGCACCAGTCTGGTGATTTTGAAGCCCAAAACACAAGTCTCATCAGATCTGGAAACCGATTTTTAAAGTATTATCTGTGTGAAGCTGCCTTCTCACTTGTAAGATGCGACAAGGAGTACAGTAACTTCTACCACCTCAAATATAAAGAGGTTAAATATCAACACAAACGTGCACTCGCATTAACTGCTCGTAAATTTGTGCGGTTGGTCTTTACAATGCTTAAAGACAATCGCCTATATCGTTCAGCAGAATAGATAAATCTTTCTGCTGATGAGTCGTCCTGCCCATTTTTCAAAAACTTGGTCGACAGGGCTTAGGTGGGTGTTTTGCGCTTTTCGAAAATAACCTAAATATATATGATATTAATATCATTTATCACTTGACATCACACCGCTGGACTATAGTCAAACCCTTATGCAAAATCAAATCTCAAGTTTAAGCCTTTTTACTAACCGTTTATTCAGTCTTATCTAATAATTCTCTTACAACAGTTAATTACTTAAGCATATTCACTTCGTTATGAATAATTAGGCTTTCATTTAAATCTGTTTTAATAGGAGAAGAACATATATGGTAAAACACTATTCCAACTGATTCTGTAAACAAAAATTATATAGAAATAGAAAATCATACATATTGAAACCGCAGTTCCTACAATCAATTTACTCTCCAGTTTCTTTATCTCATGAACAGACTTTGTAACAAATAGGATTATGAAAGGCATGAAATGAATTGATAATCTATTCATTACATTTAGCTTCAAACCGACTATATCTAATGCTATCAGCAATAGCGACCCTACAAACATGATTTTATCTGTTAAAAACTCTTCTCGTGAATAATATTCCTCTTCCAAAAGCAGTGTTCCATTTTCTATATTTAAGATTCTTTGTGGTACTCGTGTGTATAAAGCTAATAGCAAAAACGCAGTATGCACTGCTAATGTTATAAAAACAGCTACTCCACTATCGCCATACCCCTGCTTAACATAGTTATCATATCTTCCTAGTAAATTTACAATTAAGTTAATAACCGGTCGCCCCGCAATCATAACTGCAAATGCTGCTACTAATACTACTCCAATTTTTCTTTTTGTTAATTTTCCATTAACTAACGGATATAAAATTAGACATATAATTACAGAAGTATGAAAAAGTAACGCATCTAAAACTATAACTAGGCAATACTTTATAGGTTTTGCTTCTCGTAAATATTTCAGGCCAAACAGAAGA
>JAEZUR010000004.1 GCA_023420935.1 Bacillota bacterium
AAGAAAGTGCTTATGCTAGCATAAAAGCGCTTTCTTGTATATTTTCCACTATACGGCGATTAGCCGCAGCGAGATGAGCGTAGCGGAATCGAGCTGGCATGGCGAAATTCAAGCGTCGCTGAATCCGAGCTGGCATGGCGAAGTTAAAATATCTTTATCATAAAAGCGACCGCTAATGCAACAACAAAGGAAACCAAAGATGAGATAACAACGGTCTTTAACCAATTCTTTTCTAAAATCTTTTGTTTGTACTGGTATAAAGTCATAACTAAGCCACTAATAATAATTATTCCAAGTAAATCCCATGCTGCTTCGTCCAATACTAATGCCCTGTATATCACATCAATGAGCAATGTATAGGTAATAAGGTTGTATCCAAATTTGCAGCTAACATTTTCAATAAATGTTGCTCTTTCATCTTTAACAGTTTTATTATTCATTATTCTAAACCTCCTCAAAATAAAATAAGTCTTCAAATTTTTTATCAAGCTTAATTGATAGTATTAATGCTAATTTTGCAGTAGGACAATATTGGCCAGTCTCAATCGAACTAATTGTTTGTCGGGTTACTCCTGTGAGAACAGCGAGTTGCTCTTGTGATAAGTTTTTTTCTGCCCGAACTATTTTTAATCGGTTCTTCAGTTGTAATTTGTCATTCAATTTATTCAATTTATCACCTCCGGTACATAAAATATAACATATAATTTCCAGTATGTCAAGTGTACTTGGCGTATTGATAGGTAGACTTTACATACAGTGTTATATGGCATGGATGTATGTGGGATTTGTATATTGGTATTGCAAATATTGGAAAATTAGTGTATCATCAAGAAAAAGACAATTCGCGGAGGAGAATATTATGCAAGAGAGTAAAAAACAAGCTAAGAAAACAGATGATAAGATTGTTCCATTAGTTGTAGCTGAAAGTGTAAGTGAACCTGTTGAGTTAGAAGTTGTGAAACCTGATTCTGCAAAGAAACCTGCAACCAAGAAAGCTACAAGATCAACTGCAAAAAAATCAACTGCGAAACCAAAAGCTGCCGCAGAAAAAAGTACTTCTACCAGAAAGACTCTAAAGACATCTATTTTTATCCAACATGAGGGTAAAGAGATAGAAGATAAAGACATCATAGCGAAAATTAAAGAAATCTGGGTATCTGAATTAGGTAATAGGATAAGCGACATGAAGACACTCACAACATACATAAAACCAGAAGAACAGTCCATCTATTATGTAATTAATGATGGAATAACAGGAAGAATTGATTTTTAAAGAGTGGATTTGGATGAAACCAAAACTGAAAATTGTATATGAGAGTACGGATATTGTTTCAGTAACAATATCCGTCTTTTTATATAAAATTATATTCATGTAACATAAAAATTCCTTAGCATATGAATTGGATTTAGCCTGTTTAGCGTAATACTTTGCCTTTTAGAATAACGGAAACAGTATTTAATTTAGAATCTAACAAGACTAAATTAGCATATTTTCCTTTCGCTATACTACCTACTTGGGAATCGATACCAACTTCTTTGGCTGGGTTTATGGTAGCACATTTCACCGCATGTTCAAACGGAATTCCAAAGGAAACGGCTGTGCGGACACAGTCCATCAGATTGGTTGCTGATCCAGCAATGGTACCGTCAGAAAGAGTCGCTTTATTACCTTTCACATGAACAGGTTGGCCGCCAAGAGCATATTCTCCATCACTTAAACCAGTTGCCATCATGCTATCACTAACTAATATAATACGTTCTGGTCCAAACAGTTTAAATGTGGCACGAATTGCGGAAGGCACAATGTGAATCCCGTCACAGATTACTTCCACTCTGCAATTGGGAGAGTCAAAGGCTGCACCAAGGATACCAGGTGCTCTATGGGTGAAAGGAAGCATGGCATTATAAAGGTGAGTTACATGGGAAGCTCCTTTTTGAAAAGCTTCCATTGCAGTTTCATAATCAGCCGTTGTATGTGCAAGCGAGACTACCACTTCATTATGTAGCTCTTGAATTACGTCCATTGCACCAGTTGTTTCTGGAGCAATAGAAACGATTTTAATTAAGTTACCTGACAATTGATTCATAGCTCTAAAATGCTGTGTGGTTGGCGTCTTTAAATATTTAGCATTTTGTGCTCCTTTTTTTGCCTCGGATAGATATGGACCCTCCATATGAATTCCCATAAGCATTGCACCAGATTCATTGGAATATTCCCCTGCGGCTTTGAAGATTTCATTTAGGGTTGAATCATCTAAAGTCATGGTTGCGGGTACAATAGATGTGATACCATTTTGAGCTTCATATTGAGCTATGGATTCAATGGCTTTCTGTGTACCATCGCAGAAGTCATACCCTACACATCCGTGAAAATGTATATCAATTAATCCAGGAATCACATATTGGCCAGTAGCATCTATGATTTCATTGTCTGAAGTTTCATTTGAAATCAATTCCTGTTCTATATATAGATCCGATTGTTGAAACGTTCCGTCTTCTTGATAAACTAAACCATTCTTAATAATCATATTTATACCTCATTTCTGTGCTGATTATTACTTTGGGTCTGAATTAAAACTTAGAGCTGCATCGTCCGCTACGATTGTTACATCTGGGTGGAACTGTAGGATAGAAGCAGGCACTGCAGGAGTAATGGGACCATGGAGTACTTCATTTAAAATCTCGGCTTTGTCCTTACCGCTAACTACAAGTAATATTTTCTTTGCACTCATAATATGTCCAATTCCCATAGTATAAGCTTGTTTTGGAACCTGTTCTAAAGTTTCAAAAAAGCGAGCGTTGGCATCAATGGTACGTTGGGCTAGTGTGACACAGTGTGTTCCTTTGATAAAGGTTGAGCTTGGCTCATTAAAACCTATATGTCCATTAAACCCAAGTCCTAACAGCTGCATATCGATACCACCCATTTGCTCGATTACTTCATTATAGCGACTACATTCTTTATCCGTATCCGATTCAAGTCCATTTGGGACATGTGTATTTTCAAGATTTATATTGATATGCTGAAATAAATGTTGGTTCATAAAGTAATAATAACTCTGATCGTTATCTTTTGCCAAGCCCCTATATTCATCTAAGTTTACCGTTTGTACGGAGGAAAAGTCAATATCTCCTTTTTGATACCATTCTACTAGTTTTTCATAACAACCAATTGGAGAAGATCCGGTTGCTAAACCGAGAACAGAGGATGGTTTTAGTATCACCTGAGCCGACAGAATGTTAGCCGCCTTTCTACTCATATCATCATAATCTTTTGTTACTATTAGTTTCATATATAATCTCCCTTCAATACGCTAAGGCGTACATACAATTTAAGGATGTGTGAAGTTGCTTTTATAACACACGACTCCCTTCCGTCTGCAATCAGACATTTTTCATTATTTTAGGTTAGTATAATCAAATCAAAAACACGTGTAAATGGATTTGAAAGCATTGAGCAAGTATAAACAAATATTCACATGGATAGCAATGTGTTTCTGATTGACTGGCAGATATAATGAAAATGCAATAACAGAAGGAAGATTATTAAGGAGGTACCATTTATGCAATATGGCTATTTTGATAATAAAAACAGAGAATATGTCATAAACAGAGTAGATTTACCAACTTCTTGGACCAATTACCTTGGAGTGAAAGATATGTGTGTCGTTATGAATCATACAGCTGGGGGATATGTATTTTATAAATCACCAGAATATCATCGTATAACTAGATTCCGTGGAAATAGTATTCCTATGGATAGACCGGGTCATTATGTTTACCTTAGAGATAATGTATCAAAAGATTATTGGAGCATTTCTTGGCAACCGGTAGGTAAATCTTTGGAGGAAGCAGACTACCAATGTCGCCATGGACTTTCCTATTCTAAATTCTCATGTGAATACAATGATATCTATGCAGAACAAAAGTTATTTGTACCGCTCGAAGACCCCGTAGAGATATGGGATGTAACGATCGAGAATAAAGGGAATCAGATAAGAGAGTTAAGTGTATTTTCTTATTGTGAATTCTCCTTCCACCATATAGACATGGATAATCGCAATTTTCAAATGAGTCTTTATGCTGCGGGATCTTCCTACCAAAATGGAATTATTGAACATGATTTATTCTACGAGGAATTTGGTTATCAATATTTTGCATCTAATTTTGAACCAGATGGATTTGATTGTTTACGAGATAAATTTATAGGAGCATATCGTACAGAGGATAATCCGATTGCAGTAGAGAAAGGTAAGTGCAGTGGCAGCTATGAATTAGGTGGCAATCATTGTGGCTCCTTAGAAAAGAAATTAGTATTACAGCCAGGACAAAAAGTGCGCCTTCTATATTTCCTTGGAGAAGGTAACAGGGCAGAAGGTAGTAAAATAAAAGAAAAATATTCTGATACTACTGTTGTAGATGCAGAATTTTCCAATTTGAAAGACTACTGGAGTAGAAAGTTAAACCAATTACAAATCAATACTCCAAATGATGGCATGAATACTTTAATCAATATATGGACTCTTTACCAGGCGGAGATCAACGTTATGTTTTCTAGATTTGCTTCCTTTATTGAGGTTGGAGGAAGAACTGGGTTAGGATATCGTGATACGGCACAGGATGCTATGGCAGTACCTCATTCCAATCCAGATAAATGTAAGCAAAGAATAGTAGAGCTTCTTCAAGGGTTAGTATCAAAAGGCTATGGACTTCATTTATTCCAGCCGGAATGGTTCCAACCACAAGAAGAACAAAAACCATTTAAGTCTCCAACGGTAATCCCTGCAGTTAATATGAAGGATCGAATCCATGGAATAGAAGATACTTGCTCTGATGACGCATTATGGCTGGTGAGTTCCATTGTAGAATATGTAAAGGAAACGGGAGAAATTGATTTCCTTGACCAGATTATTACTTATGCGGATGGCGGGGAAGGAACTGTTTACGAGCATATGATGAAGATTCTTGACTTTTCCTTTGAACAGGTTGGTGCCAATGGTGTGTGTAAAGGACTTCGTGCTGACTGGAACGACTGCTTGAACCTCGGCGGAGGAGAAAGTGCCATGGTATCATTCTTACATTACTGGGCACTTGGTAATTTCATTGAAGCGGCTACTTATTTAAATAAAAGTACAGAGGTTGAGAAGTATACAAACATGCAGCAGAGAGTAAAGGAAGTTTGTGATACACAGCTTTGGGACGAAGAGTGGTTTATTCGTGGTATTACCAAAAATGGTAAGAAGATTGGAACCACTAAAGACATGGAAGGTAAGATCCATTTAGAATCCAATGCATGGGCAGTACTATCAGGAGCAGCATCCTATGAAAAAGGAATTCAAGCCATGAATTCCATTGAGAAATACTTGTACACTCCATATGGAATTATGCTGAACGGACCTTCCTATACCGTGCCAGATGAGGATATTGGATTTGTAACAAGGGTATATCCAGGTTTAAAAGAAAACGGAGCAATCTTTAGTCATCCGAATCCATGGGCTTGGGCAGCAGAATGTATGCTTGGACGTGGAGACCGTGCTATGAAATTTTATGATGCACTTTGTCCATATCATCAGAATGATATGATTGAAATTAGAGAGGCAGAACCATATTCTTACTGTCAATTCGTAGTGGGAAAAGAGCATACTGCCTTTGGACGTGCTAGACATCCATTTATGACTGGAACTGGCGGTTGGGCTTACTTCTCAGCTACAAGATATATGCTGGGTATTAGGCCACAGTTTGATAACTTGTTAGTTGATCCTTGTATCCCAGCTGATTGGAAAGAATTCTCTGTGATACGTCAATGGAGAAATGCAGAGTATCATATTCAGGTCCTAAATCCATCTGGTGTGATGAAGGGAATTAGAGAAATAAAAGTAAATGGTGAAATAGTAGAAGCAATCAAGGTTCAACCTTCTAGTAGCAAGGTGGACGTTGTGATAACCATGGGATAGGAAAGGATGAGCACTCATGATTAAATTTGGAACTGGTGGATGGAGAGCAATCATCGGAGAAGATTTTACGAAAGCTAACATACAGAAGTTAGCCAAAGCTTTGGCTACAAAGATGAAGAACGAAGGAGTAACCGATAATGGTATTGTGTTAGGATATGATAGAAGATTCTTATCCAAAGAAGCAATGCGATGGGCAGGCCAGATTTTTGCCGCAGAAGGAATTAAAACCATATTAATTAATCGATCTTCCCCTACTCCATTGATAATGTATTATGTTATGAAACATGAGAATTATTATGGCATGATGATTACTGCAAGTCATAACCCGGCAATCTATAATGGTATAAAAGTATTTACCTATGGTGGAAGAGATGCTGATGAACAACAAACCAAGGATATCGAAGATTACATAGCCGATGTAAATGAGAATGAAATAGTGGAGATGGATTACGATGATGCTGTTAAATCTGGAATGATCGAAGAAATCAATCCATTGAATGAATATTTAGATAATATCATTGCGGCAGTTGACATGGATGCCATAAGAGAAAGCCATTTAAAGGTAGCACTTGATCCTATGTATGGTGTGAGTGAAACTTCTTTAAAAACCATATTGTTAACAGCAAGATGTGAAGTAGAAACCATACATGAACGACACGATACGTTATTTGGTGGAAAGCTCCCTTCTCCATCTGCACATACATTAAAAAGTCTTCAAAATTATGTAGTGGATAAACATTGTGACATTGGTATTGCAACCGATGGAGATGCTGACCGTATTGGTGTAATTGATGACACAGGAAGATTCCTTCATCCAAATGATATTTTAGTTTTACTCTATTATTATCTTGTGAAGTATAAAGGATGGCATGGTGCGGTAGTAAGAAATATTGCTACCACACATATGCTGGATAAAGTAGCTGCGCAATTTGGTGAGAAGTGTTATGAAGTTCCGGTTGGATTTAAACATATTTCAGCCAAAATGAATGACACGGACGCCGTTATCGGAGGAGAATCTTCAGGAGGATTAACGGTTAGAGGCCACATTAGTGGTAAAGATGGTATCTATGCGGCTGCTTTGTTAATCGAAATGATAGCCGTTACTGGCAAAAAACTTTCTCAGATCGCTGCCGATATAGAGGAAGAATGCGGAAGTATTTTTATGGAAGAACGAGATTATCGTTTCACCCATGAAAAGAAGGACTTTATCTTTCAAAAACTTATGATAGAGAAAGAGCTACCAGATATAGAGTTTGAGATTGATAAAATTTCATATCTAGATGGGTGTAAAGTGTACTTTAAAAATGGTGGATGGATTATTGCAAGATTCTCTGGTACAGAGCCATTGCTTCGTATCTTTTGCGAAATGCCAGACAAAGAGGATGCCAGAAAGCTGTGCGAGCTTTATGAAGAATTTTTAGAAATAGAAATGTGCTAGTGAATCCAGGATTTGTTAATAGGATTGTTACTAAAATATAATCGATTCAATTGGGGATACATTATCTCTTCTTATCTTGAACGTTCTATTGTATATGTGCCTTACATGTGTTCCTAATAACTATAGGAACAAAGGTGCAATAGTAAGGAACAGTCATGTGAGAAGGTAGGTGTATCCCCTAATTTTAAAAAACAAAGTAGTAGTGTTTAGGAGAAAACCACAATTCCTATTTAGAATATCATGTGTTAAAATATAGGAAAGATACACGTAAGATTACGATGGAAAGCATCATAATGGATGGGGGTTCTTATGAGTGATAATAAATATGACGATACGGAATTAGACTATTTAATCATGGATGAATTGGCAGATAAGGTAGTACATCCTGAGAAAAAGGGGTTAATTTCCCTGAGAAAAATGTTAATGGTAATCATTGGAGTTTGTTGGTTGGTTCCAATCACGATTATCTTTATTACCATGTCATATTCTTATCGTATTGGGATCGTTCAAAAAACAGAAGAATTATTAAAGGATGAGGTTAAGAATTTCTCTGTAAATGTTTCATATAACATTAACGAGGCGATCAATGTCTCCAAGAATATATCATATGATATGCAACTAGAAGAAATATGGCGTAAATATAAAGGGAAAGACATGAGAAAAGCGGAGTTTAATAAGAAAGCGTCATCTATTATTCGAACAAAGTTTTATCATGATAGCCGTTTTGAAAATGCGATTTTTTATCTGTCAGATAACCCTGATCAAATATTTCCGGGTTCTTTAACAGAAAAGCAGTTCTTTACGGATGAAGTTGAAAAGGTCTCCTTAGAGATTACGAAAGAAGACACACCATCTGCCTTTGTTAAAGTTATTGATGGAAAGATTTATGTAATACGTAATCTATATACTACCAGAGGTTATACCAAATTTGGAACACTAATTGTTGCTTTGGACACAAGCAAATTATTTCAAGAGATTAATAGAAGTGATATCTACAAAATGTTTTTCTTTGTGGATGATAATACCTCATTGGTTACCAATGGGATTAATCTAGAGGAAGAAGAAAAGTCTAAGATTATTGATAAGCTTGTAACGGTATATAAGGAGAAGGAAAATAATAAAATTAGTATTCTGTCCGATAAAATTGGTCAATATGAAGGGTATCTCTATCCTAAAAAATATAAAGATTATCGTCTCGGTACAGCCTTAATTGTTAAAACAGATGATGTATATTCCGAACTAGAGACCTTAGTAGCATTAATTATCTTTTTGGTTCTATTATTCATCCCAATTATTGGATTTGTTGTATATTTTGTATCCACACAAGTCACATCGCCCATTGCTAAATTTGTTGCAGCATCCAAGGAGATGAGAAGTGGCCAGATCGGTGTGCAGATAAAAGGGAATAAAAATAATATGCCCAATCAGGAATTTGCTTATCTTATGGTGTCATTTAATAAAATGTCATCTAAGATCAAAGAACTATTCGAATTTGCTCACAGTGAGCAGTTAGCCAGAAAAGATGCTAAGATACTCGCATTACAATCGCAAATCAACCCACATTTTTTAAATAATACACTAGAGATGATGAATTGGCAGGCAAGAATGGCTGGGGATATACAGGTAACCAAAATGATTGAAGCCCTTTCTACCTTGCTCGATTATAGCATGGATCGAAGTAATAAAAGACTGATCTATCTATCCGAAGAACTTCGCTGTGCCGATGCCTATTGTTACATAATATCCATGCGTTTTGGTCAACGACTTCAGATCGAAAAGGAAATCGACGAGAGCCTTTTACAGCAAATGGTTCCTCAATTAATTCTCCAACCTCTTTTAGAAAATGCAGTAATGCACGGTGTGGAACGAATCAAGAGAGGGACTATCTGGCTCAAAGCATATCGGCAAGATCAGAATATGGTTCTAGAAGTATGTAATACAGGAGAAATCCTTACCGAAGAAAACCAAGTGAAGATAAACCAAATACTATCCGGCCAACTTCAAATTGAAAACACGCCAGGAAAACATGTTTCATTAGGCATTCGTAATGTAAATGAGCGCATCAACCTTATTTATGGCAAACAATATGGCTTAACTATAAGGTCCACTCAACCTGGTCAAACCACTGCCACAATAACAATACCTATTTCTGAAATATAGCCAAAATATATCAAATTTGTCACTTAGCACTTTCATACCTATACGTAAGTGTTACACCATATAGTTTATTAAGCAACTGTTATGAAGTCGTTGGTACTTAGATCCTGTTCTTTAGGATCTTACGTACCACTACGAACTTCATCCAAGCGAGAGCGTGTTGCGAAATAAACTATATGGTGTATCACGTATTATTTGAATAAGTGAATATAGCAAGAATGAACAATAAATGTCAAATCGGACTAATGCCTTTTGTATATTCTGTTGATATAATGAGTGCATACCAGATAGATATTAGAAATGGACAGGAAGCTGGATTCTGGTAAAGAAATCATATCTTAACGAGGAGGAAATGTTTATGAGAAAGGCAAAAAGAATTTTTTCACTTTTATTAGCAGTTGTTTTAGTTATGGGACTTATGACTGCATGTGGTGAGAAAAAGGACGCTGCAACAAGCAATGATGCAGCAGTTAGTACAGATGATGCTAAAGCAACGGGTGATACTGCAGCCACAGATGATGCAGCTAGTACAGAACCAGTAACACTTAAAGTTGTTACAATGATGGGGGGAACAGACCCTAATACAGACAAATTTCACAAAGTAATTGAAGACTTTGAAGCGAAATATCCAAACGTTACCATTGAAGATGGATCACAAGTAGCTGATCAGGATTGGAAAGTTCAGATTGCAGCTGACTTTGCGGTAGACAATGAACCAGACGTAATTCAGTTCTTTACTGATTCCAATGCAAGTGATGTATTAGCTACAGACAAATTTGTACCACTTTCAGATATTCAAGCAGCATATCCTGAAGTTGCTAAGAATACTTCAAAAGGTGCACTTGATGCTACCAAATCACCATTAGATGGTAAAAACTATGCAGTTCCTACAACTGGATATTGGGAAGGTTTATTCTGTAATAAAGATTTATTTGACCAATATAAATTAGAGTTACCAACTGATTGGGATAAATTAACAAAAGCAATCAAAACCTTTAAAGAAAATGGTATTGTTCCAATTGCAGTTTCTTTAAATGATGTACCAAACTACTGGATTGAGTTTTTAATGATGTCAGGATCAAATGCAGCAGAATTCACTTCTATTCCTGAGAAAGCTCCAGAAGGTTGGGCAGCAGGATTATCTTACTTGAAAGAGTTAAGAGATATGGGTGCTTTCCCAGAAGATACTGATACCATTGACAATGATATGGCTGGAAACTTATTCAAAGAAAAGAAAGCTGCTATGCAGTTAGATGGTTCTTGGTATTTAGGTGGTATTCCAGATCAAGATAACACAGTTGTATGTACATTCCCAACTGTTCCAAACGGAAAGATTGAAGCTGGTGCAGCAATTACTGGATTCTCTTCAGGATTCTACATTACTAGAAAAGCATGGGATGACCCAGCTAAGAGAGAAGCAGCTGTTAATTTCTTATTAGCAAATACCAATGATGATCAGATTATCACTTATTGGGGTGGTAATGGAGCATGTTCCGTACCTGTAAAAGAAGGCGTTATTGATTTAACTCCATTACAACTTTCAGGTGGAGAATATTCTGGAACAATTGCTGTTCCATTAGCACCAACCGATTCTAGAATGTCTCAAGAAGCCTTTACAACTTTAAAGGATAATATCATTAGTGTATCTACTGGAGATATGACTGCAGAAGACGCAATTAATCAGATGTTGGAAATCAACAATAGATAATAAGATGATATCTTAGCGATAACAGAACAGAGGGGTACTGATAAGCGCCCTTCTGTTTTTGTATAAAATTAGTTCTGGTGTTAAAGAATCATATAGGTTGTGGAAGTGAATATGAGTTCATATATATTCATTTGATCGCCTTACCTTCCTAGGCATATTTGCATATGAGCCTCAAAGCATGGTAAAAATGTCGCAGAAGCAGGCGCCACTTTTACCTGAGTCTCAAGACAAATATGAACGCCGTCGTCAGACGGTCGACCAAGCTGAATATATATGAACTCATATTCACTCATATACGTTATTGAAGTTTTAGAGACCAGAATCTAAATAGAGAAAAAAGTAGAAAGATGGGATAGATATGCTATACAAAAAAAAATGGCCTCTTATTATATTTTTAATACCTGGTTTACTAATGATGGGAATATTTCTTTATTATCCTTTCTTGAAGAATCTTACCAACAGCGTGTATCAAATGTCACAGGTAGTACGATTAAAGGGCAATACATGGGATTATATTGGCTTTGAAAATTATCAAACATTACTTACGGATCCATTTATCAGAATTGCACTAAAAAACTCTTTTATTATGATGGCATTAACCGTAATATTTGAAGTGGGTCTTGCTTTGTTATTTGCTATTTTAGTTAATTCGATTAAACGTGGACAGCAGATCTTTCGTACGGTTTATTTCTTTCCGGTAGTAATATCTGCTTCCGCATTGGGATTATTATTTAAGCTTTTTTATACATACGATGGAGGAATGCTCAATCAGATTCTAACACATTTTGGTCAAGAACCAGTGAATTGGTTATCGAAAAGCTTAGCTTTTATTATGATTAGTATACCGACTCTTTGGGCTTATGTTGGATTTTATTTTGTTATTATCTTAACCGGTATCTGTGATATATCAGAAGATGTTTATGAAGCAGCAGCCATTGATGGGTGTACTAAGTTTAAAGCAGTATTTCATATCACCTTACCTCTTCTTCGAGGAGTTTTATGTACTTGTACTACATTAGCAGTAACAGGTGCCTTGAAAGTATTTGATTTACCTTGGATGCTTGCAGAAAAAGGAGCTCCCAATGGAGCAACACATTTTTTAGGAACATATATGTATCAGACAGCGTTTGGTAAAGGCAATTGGGATTACGGCTCAACCATTGCATTGTTTATCGTACTTGTAGGTATCATTGTAGCTCGTATTGTAAACACAATTTTAAAACCAGATGCGAATCTGTAGGAGGCATGCAGGATGGAAACAATGAAAAGAAAAAGTAGAAAAAAGATAAAGATTTCTTCTTTTGTAATATATACAGTGCTAATATTATGGGCAGTAACAACCATTTTCCCTTTTGTTTGGGTAATTATGAATTCATTTAAGACTTCTAGGGATGTAATTAATAATTCATTCTCCTTACCAATAGGCGGTTCGTTAGCTAATTTTGAGAATGCATTTAGTAAACTGGATATTATTAAATCATATGGAAACAGCTTTATTATTTCAGGTAGCGTTACCATTGGAGCAATGATTTTAGCGAGTATGATGGCGTTTGCCATGACCCGTTATAAGTTTAGAGGCAAAGTTGTTGTAGATGGCTTGATTGTAGGAAGTCTTATGTTTCCTGTATTTGCAACCATAGTTCCAATTATGGGAATGATGACGAAGTTAGGTTTCATCAGTTCAGGTAATCTTATGGCAGTTATCTTGCCTCAGATTGCTGGTAATCTTAGTTTTGCTACCATTGTTATGATGGGATTTTTAAGAGGACTTCCATTGGAGATGGAAGAAGCAGCTTATATGGAAGGTGCTAATGTTGGTCAGGTATTTCTTCGTATTATTGTACCTTTGTCAAAACCTTCTCTAGCAACCGTTGCAATCTTTTGCTTCTTATGGTCATACAATGATTTATTTACGCAAATGTGTTTGATTCGTCAGAGAAAGAATTATCCAATCTGTGCATTATTAAAAGAAATAAGTTCTATGTATGGAACGGATTATGGCTTAATGGCCGCAAGTGTTACTTTAATTGTTGTACCAGTTATTATTGTATATATGTTATTACAGAAGAATATTATCAAAGGTTTGACAGCTGGCGCAATTAAGGGATAGAATTATATTATTATGAAATGGAACGGAAATTTGCAGGAGGTATCATATGTATAAAGTTGTAATTATCGATGATGAACCCATTATTGTGGAAGGAATATCTAGAATGGTACCATGGGATAAATATCATTGTACCATTGTGGGAACTGCCAATGACGGTGGGGAAGGAACAGAAGTAATTAGAACTTATCAGCCAGACATTGTAATATCGGATATTTCTATGCCAGGTCAGGATGGACTTACCATGATTGCAGGGTTAAAATCAGAATTTCCCAATATGGTCATTAGTATCTTAACGGGATTTAGAGATTTTGATTATGCTCAGACCGCAATTCGTCTAGGCGTTACAAGGTTTCTATTGAAACCCTCTAATATGGAGGAGATAGAAGAAGCCATAGAGGCAATGGTAGAGTCACTGCAGAAGAAGCAGATCCCTTTCCGCGAGGAGAAATCAAAGGAAGGTGAAGCAGAGAATGTTGCAAGTAGTTTTATTGTAAAAAATGCAATGAAATATATAGAGAATAACTATAAAGAAAAACTGACGTTATCCGAGGTGGCGGAGAAAACGTATGTAAGTCAGTGGCATTTAAGTAAACTGCTAAACAAACACATGGAGCAGAATTTCTCTGAGATTCTTAATTCCGTAAGGATTCGTGAAGCAAAAGAATTGCTTAAGGATCCAGCACGTCGAATTGGAGATATTGCAGAAGAAGTAGGGTTTATCGATATGGCTCATTTCTCCAGGGTGTTTAAAAAATTAACTGGTATTTCTGCCAATGAATATCGTAATCAAATTGCTATAAATGAAATACATACCGAACATTAAAAGATTAACGACCATTGCAGCAGATGGGAGTACATATGAAAAGAGAGAAAAGTGACAAGAAACGGTTTGGGATTCAAGGAAAATTAATTTTAATGTTTCTGATTCCAGTAGCTCTAATTGTTCTATTAGGAGTGATATCTTACAATAAGGCGTCTACTGGTATCATTAAAAATTATGAGAATACAATGAAGGATACCATGGAAGCAACTAGTCAATATTTTGACTTAGGCTTTCAATCGGTACAAACAGGCGCAAAGGAACTTTCCGCAGATGGGAATATGAAGGATAAGAACGCGTATGGTTCTTATAAAGAATTACATAAGTCCATTATTGCAAAAGTAGCTGCGGATCATTTAATAAAAAATATTCACATCCTCTCGTCTCAGGGAGTTGGAATATCAACTTCAGCAGGGGCTTTGAAAGGTAGTGAATATACAGATTTTTTAAATTCCCAAGAGGGAAGTATATTTAAAAAGGATGAAATTGACGGTGTATGGGTAGGAGAACATCCATATATAGATGAAGCCATGAATAGTAAGAATAGTGAGTATAGTATGTCTTATCTACAAAGGGTTACAGATACTTCTGGATTTTCTAAAAAGGGTGGAGAAACCATAGGATACATTGTATTTGATGTAACGATAGAAACAGTCAAAGATATATTATCTAATTTTCAATGGGGTTCTGGTAGTTTGTCTGGATTTGTTACTATGGATGGACGAGAATTAAATTCAAGTAAAAAAGAAGGAGATGTTATCTTTTCCAATCAGGAGTTTTATAAACAGGCACTGAACTCTGATAAAATAAGTGATTCTTATTATTGTAACTATGAAGGAAAATCTTTTTTGTTTGTTTATGCCAAGGTAGATGCAAATCAAGCCATGGTATGTGGTCTAATACCAAAAACACAGATACTAAAACAAGCAGAAGAGATCAAAACAGTAACCTATGTGGTAGTAATCTTTGCATCTATTTTAGCTATTCTCATTGGTAGCTTTGTAGCAACCGATTATGGTAATGCCATTAAGAAAATGATTGAAGTGTTAAAGAAAACGTCAAAGGGTGATCTGTCAGCTACAGTTCAGCTGAAGCGAAATGATGAGTTTGGAATACTGGGTGCTAGCATAACCAATATGACAAAACATATGAGAAATTTAATTGAAAATGTATCTACGGTAAGCGGTAATGTGTCGAGCTCAACCTTGGAGGTTTCAGAAAATGTGGGAATCCTTTCTGATTCCACCGTTGGAATTATGGAAGCATTAGAAGAGATAGAAGTTGGTATTGGACGACAGGCACAGGATACCGAAGGATGCCTGGTACAGATGTCACATTTATCTGGAAAAGTGAATCAAGTATATGAGAATATGGAACATATCGAACATATAATAATAGATACTCGTTCTATAGCTGTAGAAGGAATTGGGCAAATTGATATACTAAATAAAAAAGCAGGTTATACCAGTCTTTCCACACAGAAAGTGATCACAAATATTGTAGATTTAGAGCAGGAATCACGCTCCATAGGTGGGATTGTTGCGACGATTAATGAAATCGCAGAACAGACTAATCTACTATCCTTAAATGCATCCATTGAAGCCGCTAGAGCTGGGGAAGCTGGAAAAGGATTCTCGGTGGTAGCAGATGAGATACGAAAATTAGCGGATCAGTCAATGGAAGCAGCCAATCGTATTCATGGTATTATTGAACAGATTCAGCATAAAACAAAAGAAACTGTGACAACAGCCAAGGAAGCTACGAAGAGTGTAACTCAGCAAGCAGAAGCACTTCAAGGGACTGTATCTATGTTTCACTCTATGAATGATAGAATAGAAGATTTGGCTACAAGATTAGGGGACATTTTCAATGAAGTAAAAGAAATCGAGCAAGCGAAAAATGAAACCTTGTCTGCCATGGCAAATATATCTGCAGTAGCGGAAGAAACCGTTGCAGTGGCAGAAGAAATAAACCTCTCCGTAAAACACCAAAAGGAAGCGGTTAGTCAATTAAATCATGCTGTCCTTGGATTAGAGGAAGATACCAGTAACTTAAATGAGTCCATAGGAATATTCTTATTATAGCTTAAGAGCCATAATCTAATGTATAAATGAAAATGAATCTGTGTGCATCTATATCCACCTGACTCGCCTTGCCTTCAAGCACTATCTTTTTTATTAAGCCCCAAAGATGCGAAAATGCTCGCAGCTGCTTGCATTTTGCTGGGTCTTAAACAAAAGATGGACAAGCGCTTTCAGCCGGTCTTCGCCAGTTGGATATAGATGCACACAGATTCATTGCGTTATTTTGCACTTTAAATGACCTTTCGCAATTCCAAATTTCTTTCCATCTAGTAAATGTTTTTTCATTCTACGCTGAAGAGTCGTGCGCTCCGGTAATGATTCATCAATGTTTTCATACCCTGGAAAGATCCATCCCATATACCATGTTATATCATAATTCAAAGTATCAATCTCAAATAGGTTTTGGAATGAAACAATATTAGAATCTTCCCCCAGCAATTCGTTCAACTCTGGCATTAGCATCCAAGTGTCACATGTGAGTTTAACGTTCTCCCATTCAGTAAAATATTTTTTTCTAAATTCAAAAAAATCATTCAATGACTGCAAAACAGATTCGCTTTGCAGAGAAGCATCGGATGGAATGTGAACAGCAATCTCATTGTCCTCACCATTTACAAACTCATATTCTAATGCGCCTATACGAAATTCATTCAGAGAAATCTGTCGTGGAAACCACCATGCCCAAACAAATTTATATGTATGAAAAGTTTGATAATGTTCATTTAGGAATCTCGTACAAAATCTCATAGTTGCAACAAAAATATCTTCCGATATTTCTCTCTTCATATATTCTTTGTATGAATAGTTTCCAATAATATTTAACAATTCCCAAAGTATTTTTATTCCGTCGGAATCATCACCCAAAATTTCCTGTAATTCTTTTATTCCTCCATCCCATTCCGTGGGTTGCAGGATTTTATTTATGATGGAATCGGGAATTTCAGTAGTTCTTTTATTACCATAATAAATTAATTCTAATCTTACCTCGTTAGGTATTTCTAATAGTCTGAATAATTCCATTTGCATCATGGTCTTTACCTCTACACCTTCCAGTTTGTCTATTTCTTCTAGATAGTTACATTATAACAAATTCTACCTCTGTTCGATAGATTCTTCAAGTAATGATAGAAGAACAATGTAATAATGAGAATGTATACATATAACTATTTTTAATTTCTATATTGACATCATTACTTTAGCGTGATAAAATGTCTGTAAATTAAATACAATGAGATTGATATTTCATTGTCATGAATTAAAGTCTATGAACAAAGAGAGTACTTGCAGATGGTACATTTCAGAGAGTCGGGATTGCTGTGAACCGATATGGAACACTGTTAGGAATGGGTTTGGGAGATGCAGAGTGAAAGGCAATGCCAAGTAGCTTAAGCCGTGACCTCACGTTATAGAGGGAAGATATCGAAGGGCAACTTTCTGTATCGAGAATGAGTTAGTATAGAATTAGTGGCGGGTATTTTCTGATTTCAGAAAATACCCTTTTTTTATAGCGATGGCTAGTGCTTTTTCATAAGTCACCGAGATAAGACATTATTTGATAATACTATAAATTGGGGTGGCACCACGAGAACATCGTCCCCGGCGTTTACGTCGGAGATGGTGTTTTTTTATTTAGTAAAAATGGTTTAATATTGATGTGCAAAGCAAATTCTATTTGCAAAGCAGATTCTTTATGAGAGGAGAGTTAGATAATATGAGAAACTTACGAGCATACAAAAAGACGGTCAGTATTGTAAAGGAAACTGCCATTGGAATGTACGAAAGTCTTGCAGGAAAAAATAAAGGTTTTTTACTAGAGAGTTTTGATAAAAATAATGGAAGATATACCATCTTTGGAGTGGATCCAGAAGAAATTATTACATCAAAAGGAAATAACTTAGTCATTTATTTTCGAGATGGATCCAAGGAGGTAAGACCAGGTAATCCACTTAAGTTACTAAAAGAATATTATAGTGAATTTCATGTTTCCAAAGATGATGGCGAACTTGCTTTTATGGGGGGATTAGTAGGAAGCCTTGCTTATGATTTTATCAGGTACTCAGAAAACATTCCAGATGAAAATCCAGATGAAATTGGAATAGAAACAGTACAGTTTATGTTCACCAAAGAATTTATTGTCATAGATCATGTTGCGGAAACATTAACCGGAGTTGTACTAGATGAAGATACAAACGAAGGTCGAGAC
>JAEZUR010000012.1 GCA_023420935.1 Bacillota bacterium
ATAGTATTCATCCCAATAAGTACTAAGTTCCTTATCCTCTCGGATAGCTTCCTCTCCAATCCAGCAGGTAGCTGAAGTTCCACCCCAATTACATCCAATTATACCAACGGTAATATTTAATTCTTTCGCCAGCCTTTTTGCGAATACATAACCAACTGCCGACCATTGTTTAGCATTTTCCTCACTAAATAAAGCCCATTTAGTCTTCTCTTCTTTTTCGTAAAATGCATCATCAATATAAGCCATTTTATTGGAATAAAAGTATCTTACATTGGAATTTATGTCTTCTTTTAACATCTCCTGCCCGCCAGTACAGTTTTGAAGCTCATATTCCATATTGGATTGACCACCAGCCAACCACACTTCACCAATTGCTACATTCATAAAGGTTTTAACCACGTTATCGCACTGTACAATGAGCTCATAACCTGTTCCTGCTGCCATAGGTGGAAGAAGCACAGACCATGCCTCATCCTTTACTTTCGTTTTATATTCTGCTCCGTTGAAGGTTACCGTTACTGTTTTATTGGTTTCACCTTGTCCAAATATACAGATATTCTTTTCTCGTTGTAATACCATATGATCACTGAATACTGCTGCTGTTTTAAATATCGCCATAATCTATCCTCTCCTAAAGAAATTAAAATCTTCATCTGCTCTATCATCAATTTCTTACATGTTATGATATTACATGTAAGATAACAATACACAATTTTAGATATGAATTGCTATAAAAAATAGAGACATATAACGAACAAGGATATTTCGATTCAATTACCATTAGCGTATAATCCAAAATTTAAATAAACTTAACCTTTGTTAGCGTTTCCGACACTTCCCAAAGCCTTGAAGAAACCTCAGTATCCATCGCCTGAGGTGCAATTTTAACTTTTGTCGGATACCCTCTCACCTCGTTCAATCTTAAAGGACCGTAATAAGTACCCCCGATTGCATCGTTTGATGAGGCAGCATAAGTTTCCATAGGTTTATAATTATGCTCCGATTAAAGATCATCAAATGCTATCACTCCCGAACGATGAGCAACACTACTTAACGTAATTACCCGAGGTTTGTTTCCATTCTTCAAAAGAGGGAGCATGTGTGCGATTAAAGCGAAATGTCCAAAATAATTTGTTCCCATTTGTAATTCAAATCCATCTTTCGTAACCAAACGATGAGGTGGATCCATTACAGCTGCATTGTTCACAAGAATATCTAGGCTCTTTCGTTGTGTCCTAATCCTTTGGCCAAATCCTTCCTCTCCTTTCTCTCTATTACGACCTACGGTACCTCATTCGTTACATTCAACTTCTGCTTACTCTTTTATTGCTTTTGGTTTTGCTATCATCAAAATATGAACTGTTACTGCGCTACCAATACAAGTCAGGAGTATTACTGACCATAAAGATGAAATTACTATCATAGATAAGATAAGCGTAATCCAAAGAAAACTTAAGCTTTTTATTACCGTTGTCTTGCTAAGCCCATTTCGTTCCTTATAATTAATTATATACTCTCCAAATAATCTACTTTTTTTCAACCAATCTGATAACTTTTTGTTACTTGCAAAACAAAAAGAAGCAACTAGAACAAAGGGTGTTGTAGGTAATATCGGTAAAAATATACCAATCATACCGATGAAAAGAAAAATAAAACCTATACTAATTAATATCTTTTGCTTTAACTTCATGATTTTACTGAACTCCTATTCTTTAGCTATTATCATCAGTCAATCGTATAACTTGCTACAATTATCTTTTATACTTCTATAATAGCCAAATATCCTAAAAACTCAAGTGTTTCTTTTATATAATTGTACTCCTAATAATTAATGTTTAATAATCACTCAATTTACTATCTTCAAACATTGGTTCTATATACTCTTTAATCAGTTTAATTCTATCCTTTGCACGTGGCACATAAAGTGAAGCAAGCGATATTACCATGTTTTTCTTCGGATTAACATAAATCACATTTCCTCCATCACCCATTGCTGCATAACTATGTTCTTTCTCATCAATAATCCACCAAAGATACCCATACACAAGATTGCCCCATTGGCGACATCGACTCTGTTCCTTGGTACTCTCATCAATCCACCATGCTGGTATCATTTGTTTCCCATTCCAAACTCCTCCCCCTAAGTATAATTGTCCTATTTTCGCCATATCCATAGGAGTCAAGGTAAGACCCCAGCCTGCTGTATTAACCCCTTGCGGGTCGGTAACCCAACCGTTGGCATTTTTATCTTGAAAAAAAGCAATGTGTTCTTCTTTATTGTGTAACACCACACTGTGTCTCACTTGAATTTCCAATGGTGAAAATAGGTTCTCCGTTGCAAAATCCAATACGGATTGACCTGTAGCTTTCACAAGAATACCTGATAGAATATGGGTTCCAATGATAGCTGAATACATAAATTCTCCGATCGGTGCTTTCCCACCTAATAAATCCAATGCTGTATTAATCCAGTTATCGCTTGCGAAAAAATCCTCATATGGTTCTGTCTTATATTTATATGGTGCTGTCATCGTTAGCATATTCTTAATCGTAACATTCTGAATGGTTTTTTCACCTTCTGGAATCGAGTAATCCGGAAAAAATTCTAATATATTCTGTTCAATACTATTGATATATCCATTTTCTATCGCAATACCAATCAAGGATGATATTATACTTTTTGTTACCGATGCTACATGAACAGCGTTATCAGCTGTATATTCTTTAAAGTAATTTTCATAGAGTACTTTTCCATTTTTTAGTACAACGATACCTGTAGTGTTGTTATAGCTACTATTGATTATCTTTTCTAACCCTATCTTCTTTCTTAGATCCATATGATTCATGCAAGATACCTCCCTGTCTTAGAATTCGGATTAGCAATAAGCTCCTCTGGAGTTCCTATAGCAATGATCTCACCACCCTTATCCCCACCTTCAGGACCAAGTTCTATAATATAATCACAGCTTTTTAAAACCTCTACATTGTGTTCAATGACAATCACCGAATTGCCACTGGAAACTAGTTGATTTAGTAGCTTTAGTAACAATGCTGTATCATATAAACTAAGTCCAGTGGTTGGTTCATCTAATACATAAAGCATATTGCCCTTTGACTGCCGTCCAAGCTCTTTAGCAAGTTTCACTCTCTGTGCCTCACCACCACTTAGAGAAGAGGATGGTTGACCAAGCGCTAAATACCCCATGCCCATCTCTACTAAGATTTGCAGTGGCTTCACAATACTAGCTTGATCTGCAAAGAAGGATAATGCTTCTGATATGCTCATCTCTAACACATCCGCAATGTTTTTTCCATTATAATATATTGAAAGACTTTCTTCCTGAAATCGTTTACCATGACACGTCTGACATAACTTATCAACTGAGAAATTAGACGTCAGAAAGATACGTTCATAACCACTGCCACCGCAATCTTTACATGCTCCTTTTGAATGGAATGAAAAATGTCCAGCACTCATATATCTAATTTTCGCTTCTGGCTGGCTTGCAAAAAGTTCCCTTATTTTATCCCAGATACCAATATAAGAAGCTGGTGTAGAATTAGCACTTCTTCCGATTGGCTCCTGAGATATTTTTGCAAAACCACTAATCCGCTCAATTCCTTTTAACCCAGTTTTATGATTATACATACTAGCATTTGCCTTCCCAGATTTACATGCACTAGCAAGTCGCTTCAAAAGCGTCTCCTCTATGAGAGAACTCTTACCACTTCCAGATAATCCAGCAATTCCAACCATAGCGTGTAACGGAAATTCAACTGTTAAGTCCTTTAGGTAATGAGTCTTGGCATGTTCCATAACTAGACAGTCATTATTGTCAAAGCGAAGCTTTCTAACTGCCCGTTTTGACATCAACTGTTTGCCAGAAAGATACTGACTTAGTAGAGTGTTTGCTTTGAGGTATTCTTCATAATTACCCTGGTAGACCACAGTTCCTCCTTCTACACCTGCCTTAGGACCAAATTCAATAATATGGTCTGCATGACAGATCATCTCTCTATCATGCTCCACTACAATTACGGTATTACCATAATCTCTTAATTCTTTGACTGCTTGAATCATGTTTTGCTTCTCCGATGGATGCAATCCTGCCATGGGTTCATCGAAGACGTAGATTAGGGAATCCAATCTAGACTCCAGATGAAGATGAAGAAAAATACGCTGCACCTCGCCACCGCTTAAAGAGGACATCTCACGGTAAAGAGTCAGATGTCCAAGGCGAAACTGGATTAGATGCTTTAATTTATCCTGTACTTTTTTTACGACATTCTTGCCAAACTGAGATAGTTCTTCCTTTTGTATTTCATTTAAGAAATGTAGAAGACTAGAAAGTGTCATCTGTCCCAGCTGGCCAATCTGCCTTCCACCTAGAAAAACACCTTTCGCTTCATCGCCAATTCGTGCTCCCTGGCATGACGGGCAGATAGACTTAGCATATACTTCCTCCACATCTTCACCCTTTTCATAAGCAGTTCTTAGTATCCGCTCAAGGCAGTAGCTTTGTTTGCCATTGTCAAACGTACCGTAGATAACTTCCCCTTGAATATCTTCTGGAAGTTCCCAAAACGGAGTGTCAAAGTACATACCGAATTTCTTTTTTAAAATCCTTAAAAACCCAGTTGTTACCTGCAGACCCTTATATACTTCCAAAAGAGACGTTGTTTTATCTGGAATGAGTTGTTCAAGATTAATATCATAAATAGAACCTCTGCCTTGGCAACAGATGCACATGCCATCGACAGTTGTGTAGAGAAATAAGCCTGGTGAGAGATTTCTACTATGCTTTTCCATAGCTTTACCGTCACTGGCAAAAATAAGTGCCAATTGGTTAAGAATTCCGGTCTTAGTGCCAACCGTTGAGCGGGGATTGCTCTGTCGTATTGTATTCTGACGAACTGCTATCGTTGGACCGATTCCTTCCATGACATCAAACCGATCTTGATTATCCAGTCCAGCCAGGATACCAATGGAACTTAGATACTGATTCTTGCCTTCTTCAAATAAAATATCAAATGCAAGACTGGACTTACCAGAACCACTGATACCAGTTATAACCACCAATTGCCGCTTGGGAATTGTAAGATTAATATGTTTAAGATTATGAATTCGTGCTCCTTGGATCTTGATTTCTTCCATATGCTCACCTCTGAATTGATTTGCAGCATGTTAGAAACGAATGGGCTCAATGGGTACGTATATGTCTACCTCATGGATATTACTCACATCGGTATTGGGTATGTTACGATACACTTCAAACGGATAGGAGTTTCTTGGAACATAACCACTACCCGAAATCCATTCTTGATACATGTAATTCCAAGCATCACCATATTGTTCCTTAAGAATCTTAAAATGTCCCACTGCATACAGGCCACCTTCTAACTTCATTCTTCCTAGAACTCCATCTTCCTCAATCCCAATATCTTCAGGCACAGTCAAACACAAACTGGTTCGAAACTGGCTCGCCTCTCCGAATTCTGGATTGTCATGATACATAGCTAGTACCCAGTTCTGATCCTCTACCAAAAGTTGTTGCTTCATGGCATGAGCAAATAGTATCTCAATCAGACCAGCATACTCTTTCGCTAATGTTTCATAAGTGCCTGTATGTCTTACATAAGCGGCTTGTTTTTCTTCCATGTTTTCTATGGTAATCTGCCCTGTTACCGGAAAAGGTTCTCCCGCCCACTCTTTCTTTGCTGTGGTCTTATTGTACTCAGATAATAAAAAAGAATCTTTGCAATTCTTGCTATAATCCTTCCGGTACTCTTTAGGGCTGACTCCATAATAATTCTTAAATGCTCTTGAAAATACAGCTGAATCGGAAAACCCCAGTTCATAGGCAATGTCAGTCATATTCTTATCTGTCCGATGTACCAGTAGAAACAATGCATTCTCCATTCGAATCCGGTTCACATAATGAGCTAACGGTTCATGTATGATACCTTGAAAAATGCGGCTGAAGTGGTATTTAGAAAACCCGGCGGCACTGGCCAGTTCCTCAATAGACAGGGTCTGTCCTAAATGATATTCTATATAATCCTGCACTTTATGAATTCTTCTTATGTATTCTTCTTTACATTTATGATCTGACATATTACTCCCTCCTAATATGGTTAATTCTTAGGTAATTGCGAAACTAAAAAATGTTTGAATTTACAATACAATATTTAATTAAGTATTATACCATTAAGAAATTAATATGTCTTGCTAAATAATACTCCTAAAATAACAGAATACTATTTAGCAATTGTTTTGTTTATTTATTTCTAGCTTTTACATATTCAATTGCTTTTTTGTCAGTTATGTCTATGCTGCAGTGAATTTCAGTCCTATGATTCCCACTAGTATTAAAAAAAGAAATACTATTCGCAAGAAATTGACAGGTTCATTCAAAAATAAAATACCCAGTAATACGGTTCCCAAAGCACCTATCCCGGTCCAGATAGCATATGCTGTACCAATCGGTAGTGTTTTAGTAGCAATTGACAACAAATAAAAACTAATTGCCATACCGCCTAATGTAATTAAGGATGGAATTAATTTCGTAAATCCATGAGAGTATTTCAGTGCAATTGCCCATACAACCTCAAAAATTCCTGCAATAAATAAATAGATCCAAGCCATGTTTTCACCTCCAAACATTAAATTAAGCCTGGAAGATATCATCTTGATATCTCCCAGGCTTTTATCCTTCCGTGTCACAGTTATAAAAACTGTGCGTTCTCTCTTGGTCACAGACCAGTTAAAACTGCGGAACCCTAGAAAACTTTTTTATTTTATTTTAAAGACAATATTCTTTCAAGCTGATTGCCATTATATCTTGAATTTATCTTAAAGTCAATATTCTTTTTACTGGCTTATATCATACGATAAATAAACGATAAATAAATATCTCAACAAGAAGTTGTTATTATAATTTTTTATAGATCCTCATTGCAAAGAAATAAGCAATAACTATAATTGCTATACACCATGCAAGGGCAACCCAGATATCATTTCCAACTGGTTGATTCGCTAATAAATTACGAATCGCTTCTACAATAGGTGTTACGGGCTGATTTTCTGCAAAAACTCTCACCGCTGATGGCATAGTATCAGTTGGCACAAAGGCTGAACTGATAAATGGTAAAAAGATGATCGGATAAGAGAATGCTCCTGCACCATCTGGTGTTTTAGCAGCAAGTCCAGCAATAACTGCTATCCAAGTTAAAGCTAGTGTAAATACTCCTAGGATTCCAAATACCATCAACCATTCTAGGATTCCTGCACTAGAACGGAAGCCCATTAATAAGGCAACAAGTATAATTACAACAACTGAAATACCATTTGAGATTAATGAGGTTAATACATGACCCCATAATACGGTAGAACGAGCAATCGGCATTGAATGAAAACGTTCAAAGATACCACGCTGTTTATCAGTAAACAAACGATAAGCTACATATGCAATCCCACTACCAATGGCCATTAACAGAATACCTGGCAAAAGATAATTCACATAATTTTTTGTACCTGTTTGGATTGCGCCACCAAACACATAAACAAATAATAGCATCATCGCAATTGGTGTGATACAAACTGTAATAATGGTATCCATACTTCTTATAATATGACGCATTGAGCGTCCAAACATAACACTCATATCTTTAAAAAAATGTTTATTGGTTGATTCCATTTATTTTTCCTCCTTCTTCCCAATGATTGTTAGGAATATTTCTTCTAATGTAGGTTGTTTTTCAACATATTCAACTTCAGCTGGTGGAAATAATTTCTTCAATCCCTCCAGTGTGTCTTGAGCTATGATCTTTCCATCATGAAGAATTGCAATTTTATCTGCAAGTTGTTCTGCTTCCTCTAGATATTGAGTCGTTAAGAATACGGTAGTTCCTGAAGCTGATAATTCTTTTACAATTTTCCAAACTTCTAAACGTGCTTCTGGATCAAGACCTGTTGTTGGCTCATCTAGGAAAATAATCTTTGGTCTACCCACTAGGCTCATAGCGATATCAATTCGTCGTTTCATACCTCCAGAGTAAGTGCTCACCCTGCGATCTGCTGCCTCTGTCATGTCAAAACGTCGTATTAACTCCTCTGCCACTTGATTAGGATTTTTAAGATGTCTTAGTTTTGCTATCATTTGAAGATTTTCGCGACCGGTTAAAATCTCATCAATGGCAGCAAACTGACCGGTAAGACTAATTAATCCTCTAATGTCAGCTGGGTTTTTCTCAATGTCAAAGCCACTGATTGTTACACTTCCCGAATCTGCTTTCAGTAAAGTTGCCATAATTCTTATCATGGTTGTTTTTCCTGCTCCATTGGAACCTAGTAATGCAAAGATACCTCCTTGCTCTACTTCTAGATTTACTCCTTTTAGTACTTCTACATTTTTGTATGATTTCTTTAATGCATTAATTTGTATCATATTATTCATGAATCTAATCCTCCTTAAAATATATTAATCTGACTTAAAACCCCTTCTATCTATTCCCTACCGTTTCAGCAGTAATAGAAAAAGAGCCGACAACTGTGATTTCACTCACGGTTATCGGCTCTGCGTCATAGCGTCTGGCTCTTTGATAACTACTATATTCATTTGCTTAACATTAATAATCGTTTCCTGTTTGCACTTGGGACAAAATAGGGGGAAGTTTTCAAGTACCGTATCATCCCGTACCTTGACCCTTGTTTTCTTGCCACAGACAGGACATAATATCCATTCGTATTTATACACTTTACCATCCCTTTTCCTTAGAAGTACCATTATCCATAGCCTTTTTCATAGTCTGACTAACTTCTTGATTAACAGATTCTTGACAGATGTCAGCGTAAGTTTTTGAATCTTTCATGAGATCGTCACAGAATGCAGCAACATCACTACCTGTTACTTCAAGCACGCCTTTTCTTAAGGATACACCCTCTTCAAATAGATCAATAATCCCCGAAAGTATACCCGTACCCTCTGTTAACTCAACAGGTCCTACCTTGAAGAGATATTTTTGAATTTCTCCATAAACAATCTGATAATCTTCTGGGAGCGCTTTCACACGCGCCTTATGCGCCCTCCACTCTTTTTTTCCTTCAATGATATCTTGTATTCTCATATGATTCCTCCTATTTACCTAATTTTCTAGCGATATTATTGTTCAGTTGCTGACGCCATTTGTCTCGAAAAGACTTAGCGCCTTCTTCACCTACCAATGCGGCACAGAATCCTTTCATATCGTCACCCAAAGCCTCTTCTACACTCAGGCCATCTGCCGCTGTTTCTTCAAGAAGGCCAAGTACACCGTCAAGAATTGGCATTAGGTTACGTCCAGTGAAATCTGAATATGTCCAAAGATTAGATTTAATATTTTCCCATGCAGCTTGATATTCAGTTGGTAACTTTTGTGCTCGCAGTTCAAACGCTTTCATTTCTTTCGTCATGTCACTTCCAGTTATTTTTTCAAAAAAATTCATTCTGTTCTCTCCTTTAACTCATTAATTTTTGATGATACGAATTCCCATCTCTCCCAGAACTTACGCAGTTCCTCACGACCTGCGTCATTGAGAGTGAAAAACTTTCGTGGGGGACCCATATCGGATGGTTTCTTTTCAATGTTCACTAGTTTATTCTTCTCAAGCCGTACCAAAATGGTATATACTGTCCCATCCACTACATCAGAAAATCCTAGGGCATTCAGCTGCCGTGTGATCTCGTAACCGTAGGTTTCCTCGCGACTGATAATTTCAAGGACACAACCTTCTAGCACACCTTTTAACATCTCTGTTATATTCTTCAAATTTTAATCACCTCATCACTATTTAGTATTACCGATATTCTGTATTACTTACTACCACTATATAGTAACACATAGTAGTAGAGTTGTCAATAACTTATTATTAATAAGTTTGAGATTTAAATTCATGGTGTTGTTAGGTACACTTTTTGCATTCTATCGATTATTACTTATAAAAAAAACTACCAATCGGTAGTTTTTTATCTTCTTATCTTATTTTACTATGCAGTTTTCCTGTGATGAGTTTCTATTTCCTATTCCATTTCCGCAATTGCCTTTTCCATTTTGATTTATGTTTCCTGTACCATTGCAATTACCATTTCCACTGCCACAAATTACTCCATCAACTTGTCTCTGGAATGCTACAAGATGCTTCTCAGATGCATTCATTAATGCTTCAAATACTTCTCTTACATCATCTGGTAGATTTTCTTTTAAAAAGCTCTCATACATTGTTATATTTTTTTCTTCTGCTTCTACTCCAATTTCGTAAGCTATATCTAATGTTTCTGGAACTACAACTAGGCTTTTCCAATCTTTATCTGGTACTGATACATCATATTCTTCAAAAAGTGGTGTTAAAAGACTAATATGAGTGGCTTCTGCCTTAATGATATTGGAAAATGGCTTTTGCACACCCAAAGTATCTATAATAACATCATACTCTGCTTGAGCTAAATTCTCATCTTCCATTGCGTATACAAGCATATCTTCTAGTGAATATTCGGAATCCGCGGACGCTCCTGCAGCGCCTGTATCTGTATTTGCTGCATAAACCGTTGCACCTGTTATTAATCCTGTTACCAATAAGCCGGCTGCCAATAACCCAACTGTCATATTTCTTAATTGTTTTTTCATCGTAAACATCTCCTATTCTGATTTATAATGCAGATAAGTCATTTCATCTGCCGTTTCATGGTGAATGAGTTTCATGTAGTCTTTCTTTTCTACATCCTCAGTATAGGAAAAATTTATGATAGAAGTGTGATAGAACTCAGAAAGAAGTATGAGAGTTTTCTTTCTTAAGCTCAAACCAAAATATGGAACCTTCACCAAGCTTACTTTCTACTCCATAAGGCATGTGATGCATATCAAGAATGCTTTTTACGATAGCAAGTCCCAAACCAGTTCCATTGTTTTAAGAGCATTCAAATTTTAGACTTTGAATGCTCTTAAGTAACCTTACTTATTTAAATATAATAATAACAAAGCAATTAATAGTTTATAAAAACAATAATAGACTTAATGCCATCACAGCCATACCTGCAATTAATCCATAAATGGATAGATGATGCTCCCCATATTCTCTAGCAGATGGAAGCAATTCATCAAGGCTTATATAAACCATTATACCTGCAACGGATGCGAAAATAAAACCAAACATTGCCTCATTAAAGAACTTAAATAAAAGCAAATACCCGATAAGTGAACCAATTGGTTCAGATAATCCGGATAAGAAAGATAATTTGAAAGCTTGTTTTCTACTTCCGGTCGCATAAAAAATTGGTACTGCCACAGCAATTCCTTCTGGAATATTATGAATTGCAATGGCGAATGCAATAGGTATCCCAAGACTAGGATCGCTTAAAGCTGCAGTAAATGTCGCTAATCCTTCCGGAAAATTATGGATACCGATCGCTAATGCAGTGAACATTCCCATTCGCATTAATCTAGATTTATGCTCTTCACTTTTTCCATCCATCTCTTCAACTGTATGTATTTCGTGAGGATTTTCTGTAGATGGAATCAGTTTATCAATAATTGCAATAATTAATATGCCAAAAAAGAAACCACCAACAGTAGCCCAAGTTCCACCCTTTATACCAAGAGCCGAAATTAAAGCATCTTTCGCTTTTACAAAAATCTCTATGAAAGAAACATAAATCATTACTCCCGCTGAAAAACCTAACGCAATAGATAAAAATTTTGTACTTGTCCTCTTGGTAAGTAAAGATAATGCGCTTCCAATTCCTGTTGAGAGACCTGCAAAAAGAGTTAATGCAAATGCAAATAAAACACTAGAAAGTTCCATTTGTCTCCTCCTTATAATATAAATTTAAAAGCAATTGCGAAACCTAAACATTTATGAATTATGTTGAGTTTCACAATACTTTAGTATTGATATATTAATACCATTATATATAATAAATCTCTATGTTGACAAGTTTCTTTCAAGCATATTTTTATCATTTTATATTTGTTATAATAACTTAATTGTTGTAAGCTATTTTTTAAAAACTTAAGCTTTTTATCGGACAAACCCTAATGCAATGTCCGCATCTTACACATTTCTCATCATCCCATATCCACGTTTTCTCCTTACGGTCTACCGTGATAGCTTTTGATCTGCAGCTTTGGCATTTGCCACAATATAAGCATTTACTGGAATCATTATGTATAGTACCCTTATCAAGATTATGTTTTCTTATGAGTTTAATGAGGAAATTTTTCATATTTTTTGCTCCTTATTTTTGGGGTTTGATGTCTATTGTTTTATTGTTTCTTAAAAACCATATTACTCTTTCTTAATTCGTTTGTCAATATTGTTTCTTGGAAACTAAAAAATATTTTTGAAATTCCAATACATATGTTATACTATGGTATACTTATCTGAATATCGGGAGGAATTAAAGTGGCAAACGATTTAAATAATGGAACTAATACCGTCAACAATAAAGATGAACTTGTTATGGAAATAAAAAAACTTACGTTTGAGATAATACACCAACATACTTCTGAGTTTGATGAGAAAAAACAATGGATGTCATATAAGTGCAATAATCCATCCTTATTAAATAAAGTTGATGATATGACCATAGTAATGCTGCATGTATTGGATGCTATTGGAAGATTGGAACCGGTAAATAGTATAACAATTTCAAAAGATACTGATATTCCTAAAGGAACTGTTTCTAAAATTATGCCTAAATTAATATCAAAAAAATTTATTACCAAGGAGTCTTTACCAAATAATAAAAAAGAATATCTGTTTCGTATAACCCCTCTTGGTAAGGAGCTTTTTCATCTTCATGAGCAAATGCATAAACAAAATGACATAAAGATTAGTAATTTTCTCAATAAATATGACACCCGGGATTTACAGTTTCTGATTAGAATGTTATTGGATTTTGCTAATGAATTAGATTTAGATAAAGAATAGAATGGTATTGATATCACTTAAAAGATAAGACCACCGGCCTCGCCGACGGTCTTATCTTAATAAATATCTGTTTCATTACGTTCATCATAATACTTACTTATTATATCAATAGCAATTTCTTTTGCCATTGCTCCAGAAACCTCTTTCTTTTCGTCATTTAATCGGACAGCAAAGTAATATCTTACATCCGAATTCTCGAACATTCCAACAAACCAACCATTATCCCTATGTTTTGTTTTAATATTTTGGCCTGTACCCGTTTTTCCATATACAGAATTGTTTGCAATCTTCTGCGTTAGCATTACTTCTTTTAGTATACTAATATTATGCATTGTAAAATCTGTTTTACCATCAAAAATGCTTGCTAGAATATCTACCTGTTCCTTCGGCGAAATTTCTAATGATGATTCTAACCAAAATCCATTCAATTCTGGTAACGAATTAATTCCACTACCGTCCCATTGACTTATATCATTATTTCCATACTCCAATTTATCAAGATAACTTTGAACATTACTCTGACCTACTTTATCTATTACTTTTCTAAAGTACCAAACACACGACTCTTTAAAAGCATCCTTTAAGGATAAGTCATCATTCCATGAATCCATTGCATAAATAGTTTTATCATAGCCCATTTTAGAGTCAACAGAACTTAGCACTCCATTATCCAATCCCATTAATGTTGCCATGATTTTGAATGTTGAGCAAGGTGATGTACGCGTTTCACATAACTCTTCATTATACATGTTATAGACATTTGTATCACTATTAAAAAATACTGCACACCCTTCAATTCCATCAAATGAATCACTATAATCAACAACTTTAATTTGTGCCTTTTCCTGTGTAACTTTCACTTCAGCTGAAGGTGTATTATTTTCTATTGATGTTTCCTGAGAACCAATAATTGTAGGAGAAGGTGGTATGGTTGAAGTGTTTTCCACTATCGTATCATTGTTGTTATCATTTGCTTTATTACAGCCTGTAAAACCTAAGCATATTAAGAAAGCCAGAATAAAACAAGTACTCTTTTTTATTAAAATGACTTTATAGAAATACCTAAGATTTTTTTTATTAAGATATAATCTCTTCATTGTAATCGCTCCCAATCATCAATAGACCTAAAAATTTCTCCCTCAATACCTATGATTTCCTCTATCGCTATCCTTGTATCATCTTTCATCACCACAGTTCGCTCATACCTGTCTATTTTTTTCACAATTCCCATAGCAGACATGTAAGCTCCACCATTCTTCTTTTCATCTGGCTGAAAATACGTGATTTCAATCACTGGCTGATTACTTAACTGCTCTAGTAGGATTCTAAGTTTTTCATCTAACATAGTTCTCTCTGTCTCATCCAACTCCATTCTCTGATTGGTTAGCCTTGCTGTCTCCTTAATAGCTCCTTCATAACCAGTTAAGGCAGCAAATGGAGAAAATTGAGCTGCACGATCATGTGTAGACATGTGTGGTCGTGATAAAGAAACATGGTGTGGCATATTAATGATATCATCATACTGTTGATTATTATTAATAACGTTATTCATTTTCTTCCTCCTTATGCCTTATTTCACAAGTATCCTCTAAAACTAAGCCTTATGCCCACCTATTTGCTTATTTCTATCAACTGTCGTAGCGCCCTGTTCCAGATTCATGCCTTTTAATATAGCGTTTTTTCCAAACTTCTTCTTTATGTCTAGTACCGCATGTTGCATCTTCTTTTCACGTTCAAGGGCTGCTTCCTCTTCTTCCCTTTTCTTCTGTTCCGCTTCATAATCCGTGAACAAGTCAAGTTGTTCAAAGGAAGCAGACTTAACCACAGAACTTTCATCCATAACATGATTGGCTGTAATGTTAATCCTTCGAATTAAAAGAGTTTCATCTACTATATTACTATATAGATCCATGACTGCGTCTATTATTAGTTTCGTTGAGGACGTTTTGCATCCTAGATTTGCGGTTCCATGTGCATGCTTGGGAACAGAACGCCCATAGTAATCAGTCGTCACAGGTCCTTTGTATTTCTTACTTATCTCTGAATTACTCAGATTTTCAATATCATATCCTACCGTTAAAACCATCTGATCCGTCACAAGGCCTTTATCAACCAGATCAAGAACAAGAAGATCTGTCATTTCTCGTACAATCAACCTAGCTTTCTTAAAATCATATGGACTATGCAGCACTTGTCCAGCTCCAAGGCTATTGGTACTAGGCTTATAAGCCTTGATGTCTGCAATAGTACAAGGTTCCCAACCCCAAGCGTGATCAATTAATAGCTCAGCATTTATCCCAAACATCTTGTAAAGCAATTCTTCATTGTGATAATTATTCGGCTTACCAATGGAACACCTAGCCACATCTCCCATGGTATGCATTCCATATTCTTGTAGTTTCTTGGCATATCCTCTACCAACACGCCAGAAATCCGTGATAGGGCGATGTGACCAAAGAATACGACGATAGGTCATCTCATCTAACTCAGCAATTCGTACTCCATCTTTGTCTGGTACGATATGTTTCGCCACAATATCCATGGCAATCTTACTGAGATAAAGGTTCGTCCCAATTCCAGCTGTGGCAGTAATTCCTGTGGTTTGAAGGACATCCTGTATCATTTTCATGGCAAGTTCGCGAGGTGAAAGTTGATAAGTCTGCAAATAGTTAGTCACATCCATAAAAACTTCATCAATAGAGTAAACATGGATATCCTCTGGTGCAACATACTTTAGATAAATATTGTATATTCTTGTGCTATATTCCATGTAATAAGCCATTCTAGGTGGTGCAGCAATATAATCTAATGACAATGCAGGTGATTGTTTTAATTCTTTATCATCATAGGAGGATCCACGAAATACACGTCCTGGTGCTTTATTTAATCGCCCAGCGTTTACTTCTTTCACTTTCTGAACTACTTCAAAGAGTCTAGCTCTCCCTGGAACGCCATATGATTTCAGTGATGGTGTCACTGCAAGACAGATTGTTTTTTCCGTTCGGCTTGCATCCGCAACCACAAGATTCGTAGTCATAGGGTCAAGATTACGTTCCATACATTCTACTGAGGCATAGAATGATTTAAGATCGATTGCAATATAAATGTGATTTTCTTGTTTCATGGTCTATGCCTCCTTTCTTGTTGCTTAATGAAAAACTACACCTTCAATAAATACTTATACTTCTATATTACTATGCCATCGCAGTGGTCGATTTCATGCTGTATAATCTGTGCAATCCATCCGGAATATTTCTGGCGCTGTTTCTTAAAATTCATATCCTGAAACTGCACCTCTATATCCTTATACCGATTGGTTTTACGAACTCCCGTCAGAGAAAGGCAGCCTTCCTCCGTCTCATATGCACCGGACTTCTTCACAATTACCGGATTGATCATAGCAATGTTTGCAAATCCTATATTTACTGCAATTATTCTCTTCTTTACGCCAATCATATTAGCTGCCATTCCAACGCAGCCTGCTTCATTGGCCTTTAATGTATCAAGCAAATCCTGAACAACTTGTTTGTCCTCTTCCGTAGCCGGTTCTGACTTTTGATTCAGAAAAAATACATCCTTCATTACTGATCTAACCATTATTCTTCCTCTTTCATTCGCTTATCTAAACATGATTATATTATAACAAATAGTGTCCAGTTATTCTATATTAAAACTGTCATACAATAAAATCCCCTATTCCTTCAGTAAAGAGAGGATAGAGGATTTTTTATACCCTAATCTAGTAATTCTTCCGATACTTCATATTATCATGGCGAATTCATTTATTTATGATAAAGGAATATCTATTTTGTTATGCAAATAATTGGTTATGTGCTCTGTAGCTGCAATCAATAAGGTAGAAACATTCTTTCTTAACATCATGCCATTCTGAAATACCTCTGTAAACATTAATTATCATAAAAAGATTCCTTCTAAGCTCTTCTCCACTATTTCTCTTAAACTAGGTAACACATCATTTTCAAACCACAGATTTTGTTTCAACCACCCAAGGTTCAATGGAGAAGGATGAACCAAAGGAAAATATTCGGGCAAATATTTTTGATAATTTCTCACTGTTTCTGTTAAACTTTTCTCACATCGTTTATTTAAATAATACTTCTGTGCATAACTTCCAACTAGAATTATTGTTTCAATATTGGGCATTTCTTCTAATAAACACTGATGCCATTTTTCTGCAAAGCCTTTTCTAGGTGGAGCATCACCAGATTTCGCTTTTCCTGGATAATAGAAATCCATTGGCATATGCGCGATTCGATTGGTCGTATAAAATTCCTCTCGGGATACTCCCATCCAATCTCTTAATCGGTCACCACTTAAATCATTCCAAACTAATCTAGTCTCTTCTGCTTTACGACCTGGTGCCTGTCCAACTATGACAATGCGTGCATCTAAAGAAGCTTTAAATAATGGTGGGATTCCTAGTTTTGTAAATGATTCATTCATTGGGTCAGCCATAATATCTTTCTTAATTTGTTCGAATATCATCCTATCTCACTTCCATGTTTCTTTTTACCAACAGCAGCTAAGTAAATTATAAACTCTTCCTCCCCATCTAATTCTAAGAGTTTATCAATGGCCTCCTGATCGTATATGCCAATTGCACAAACACCCATATCTAGAGATTCACCAGCTAAGTATAGGTTCTGGCAAATATGACCAACGTCAATTAATATTTTCTTATGTGCTGACACATCAAATTTCCATTCCGATCTATAAGGCGTCGTACTCCATGCAAAGGTTACCGCAGATTTTTTCGTAAAATGAGGTACAAAAGGCTGATCCAGTGAAATTTCATCTAATCTCTTATCAATATCCTCTAATGTAAAGAGTAACATTAACTTATGATCTATCGGTAAATATCTATAAATTCCTTTCTCTAAACCATCCACATTCATTATGAAAAGATAAGTTTCAAAAGTATGTGTCGCTCCACTGCAAGGAACAGTTCGAAATGTCATACCTGCGTCATTGGTTTTAATTATGCCTTGTGTTGCCCACAAAAGGTATGATAATTCTTCAAGACTTATGGATTCCTCACTATACTGTCGAATACTTCTCCTATCCTTTATACATTCATAAATATTATGTTTTTTTAGAAGATCATCATTAGCAGTAGGTAGGCAAATAGTATTTGAGTTAGGCTCATGTGGCTTTATGCTTTCAGGCTGTGGCAATCCTTTCATTCTATCCGTCTTAATGTTTATTAATTTATTAAAGTTTGATTTTAAAAAGTTTCTCTCTACTTCATATCTTCCCATCTTTCTCTCTCCTTGTATTTATAATAAGCAAAATCCCCTCAAACGATTCGTCTGAGGGAAAATTCTACTCCATCTTTTACTGAGCCTTTTCAATTGGTAGCCATAACTCGCAATAACTTTCTGCAAAATCCTCTTCACAAGGCGGCGCATATAGTTCAATGTTATAGTTTCCACCAAGCTTATAGTCCTTACAGTTTGGCAACCATTCCTTCCACATCTTCGTATTGGTATCCTGTAAATTCTTCATCTTACAAGGAAATACAGCCCATGTACCAGCAGGAAGTGTTCTGGTCTCATATCCATCTGGAACTTCTTTCCATGGCAAATAATTATCTGCTATCAGATAATCAAAATTGGAACCATTAGAATCCATACAGAGTCCAAACATCCCACAAACAATCTGACTGCCTCCATCTTTCATATGTTCTTCCCAAAACTTCGGAATCTCTTGATAAGCGGTCTCATTACTAAAACTTCTTTTTCTTCCCATTACGGTAAATGCAGCTTTCTGATCAATTCGATAATCCATCATAGTTCCACCCTCCAGTGATAATATTATTCTAAGCGGCGCAAAATCACGAAGTAGTGCGCCCTTTACCTTTGCAGCTGATGGTGTGATTCCATGAAACCTAGTAAATGCTCTGGCAAAGCTATCAGGTGAATCATAGCCATATTTTATAGCTATATCAATTACTTTATCATCACTACCTGCCAGCTCTCTTGCCGCTAATGTCAGTCTTCTGTTACGAATATATTCTGCAACACTAAATCCACACAGCACTGAAAAAATACGCTGAAAATGAAACTCCGATACATATGCCTTTTCAGCGATATCTTTCACTTGAATATCCTCTGTTAGATTTTTTTCCATATATTCAATAGCGTTTTGCAATCCTTCTGTCCAAGCACTCAT
>JAEZUR010000016.1 GCA_023420935.1 Bacillota bacterium
AATGCAATAAACAAATTTATAACCCCTGTTATCTGTGCGGAAAATCAGCTAAGCAGTCAGACTGATACGCAATAACAGGGGTTTTTTGAACACATCATATAAACAGTAAATCATGAGTAACAGTAGATATAAAGAAAGATGGTATAGGGGGAGTCGGTTCTGAGCATTTAATCCCGTTCAAAATGTGCGCGTGGATTGATTTGGTAGATTGTAAAGCCGCTGGGGAATATGTAAACAAATTATCTTCTTATAACATATTGTTATCGGTATATATACTAGAGAACTGTACTGTTTACAGGAATTAAACCAGCATACGTAAAATGTGAAGAATCTACCAACAAATCCCAATGTGGTCTATGTGCATTAGGTTTGTTCTTTCATAAACTGAGTAAGATATCTGTCTTATCGACTATGATGAGGTAAAAGAAGAAAAATAATATTCTGAACAGTAAAAAGGAGAAAGAAGAGTATGAAGAAATTTGTATTAACTATTGTAGCGATTTCAATCGCTACAATGCTGGCGGGATGTGGCAGTCGTAATGAAAAGCAACCGGAAGAAGACGTAGATACACCTGTAGTAAAAGAGCAATCGGAAGAAGAACCCACACCTGTAAAAGAGCAACCGATAGACGTAGACGTCACTCCTGTAGAAGAAACGCCAACGGTAGAACCAGCAAGTTCTGATGAGAATTCTATCAGTAATAATGAAGACCAAAGCAGTGAAGCTTCGAGTAATAATGAAAATACCGATCCATTAATCGGTAAAGTATATAAAAATGAAACTCTTGACTTAACATTCAAGATGCAAACACCGGATGCGAATGGGAATCCCACTGAGATTGTCCTTAATGGGGTTACTTATTTTGATGACATCACCTTTGATAACGAAACAATGCTTTTGTCAAATTACTCGATAACCAATGATAATAACTGGTTTTGCATAAAAGCTAATTTTACTAAAGGTGACACAGAGGTTCTTTTGGATATGGAAGGAGATGGGGAATGGTGGAGAATGCGCGGACCTGGATTTGGCAGCGGTGATTACTATCTGCAATAACAGTATATTGGTTAAGGGGAAACAAATATAAACGAATAATCACAAGTAATACATTTGTCATGATACAGAAACGACTATTAGTGTCTGGTTCAATTAAATCAGGAAGAAGTGAATGTAATAAACAACACTTAGAGGGTATTTTCTAAAGAATTATAGAAAATATCCTTATTTTTGCGTTGCGGATATTGGTCATACTAGTCAGATTTTTACTTCCATTTGCTACGATAATTCCGTTTCTGATATTCCTTTGGGGTTAAACCCGTGTGTTTTTTAAAAACTTGAATGAAATGACTATGGGAATTAAATGCCAAATAGTTGCTAATATCAGTTGCAGAATAATCTGAATACTTCAACATATTTTCAGCAGCCTCAATCCGTTTGCTAAGAATGAAGTTACCAATCGTTGAATTCATCTCTTTTTTAAATAAGCCACATAAATAGGTAGCATTTTTTCCGGTATGTTGAGCTAAATCATCAATCGTAATGGTATCATGCAAATTATCATAGATGTAGTCGATGCATTGAGAAACTGCGATGGATATGCTGCGTTTGGTATGAATTTTCTTCATTCGTAGAGCATAATCAAATACGATTTCTTGATGTAAGAGAGTAACATCCTTAGTGCTTGTGCACCGGTCAAGCTTTCGTATATTTACATCACTTAAGGTATAGGCTGTCTCTACATCCATGCCTCCTTCGATACAGAATCTAGTAATAAAGGCAATTGTAATCGTAAGATGATATTGAATGTTGCGAAGTGGATTGTTGGAAAGAACACCAAGTTGACGGTTATCTAAGGGAACCATAATTTGTTTTAGTAATTCAATATCTCCGTTTTTAACCGCTTCATAAAAACGAAGTTCCTTTTCATAGGGCAAATGATTATTATGATCTTCTCTTTGTAAGAAAAGAGAATGGAGAAGCTGAGAATCAGTTGAATGACAATCCATGAAAAACCCCCATCAAATAATTAGTTTCAATTAATAATATAATTATAACAGACAAATATAATAAAAAACAGAATCAATTGATATTTAATTATGAATTTTGATGATAAAGTTTAGCTTGTAATTGAGATTATAGGGTATGGAAAAGGGAAAAGGTGAAAGATAATGGAGGTAAATATGAAAAGAATTGGCAAAAAAGTAAGCCTGGCCATAGTGCTTATATTGGTCATTGCATTACTACCGGTATTTGGCTATCGTATGACAGAAGCCAAAGCAAAAGTGGGTGTCAATGATGTAGTATTAACGCAGCCAATCGGTAAGAAGCTCGATTTATTCGTGGGTCAGACTTATCAGTTGAAAGTTAATGTCACACCGTCTAATGCAACAAACAAAAAAGTAAGTTACGAAAGCTCAAATAGTAAGATTGTATCAGTTACCTCAAGTGGAAAGTTAACGGCAGTGAAAAAAGGCTCCGTAAAGATTACTGTTAAGGCGAAGGATGGAAGCGGGAGAAAAGCAGTAATCACAGTAAAAT
>JAEZUR010000040.1 GCA_023420935.1 Bacillota bacterium
CTTGCCCGAGAGATAAAAATCAAAAATGTTTCTAGTTTGTTGGAGGAGAATATGGAATTTCCAATTATAAAAATATCCAATCTAACCAAGAGTTTTCAACAAAAAATAATCCTTAAGCACGTTAATTTAGAAATCTACCCAGGTGAAACGGTAGCATTTACTGGGGAGAATGGTAGTGGGAAAAGTACGATGCTTAAAATCATTGGTGGATTAATGAATGCCACCAGTGGAACCATATTGGTGGATCGCAATTTAAAATTTGCATATATTCCAGAGCGTTTTGATAAGATTAATTTTACCATTCCTGAATATCTGTACTACATTGGTAGTATTGATGGTCTGTCGAAGCAGCAAATCACCACAGTGACAAATGAACTATACCGAGTTTTTTTTCTGGAGGATATGATACAAACCCCAATGAAGTTTTTATCAAAAGGTACACTACAAAAAGTGGCAGTGATTCAGGCACTATTAGTGAAACCGGACATTCTTTTACTGGATGAACCCTTATCTGGACAGGATCATTTATCACAGAAAAAATTCGTGGAACTTATGCTTCAACTTAAACAAGAGGGTGTAACAATTATTATGTCCTGTCATGAACAGTTTTTAGTAGAACAACTATCCGATCGGGTTCTTCGTATTGAGAATAATAGTATAGTCGAGACTTCAATCACAAAAGACAACAAAGCATTACTGTTTTATACTATGATATTTGAAAATAACGAAAAATTGGAATCCTCAATAATCGAAATGATAAAGAAAAAGAAAGAAGTAAAAGAAATGATACAAAAAAATAACATGATTCGAATTATTACCAGAAAAGACCAAGGACAAGGAGTCTTAATGGAGATGATAGAAGCTGGTTATCAGTTAATGAAGTTTGACGAAATATAGGGGGAGTATTATGTTGTTATCATTATTTCGATTTTATTTAAGGAGTTACTTAAAATCGAATAAGTATATAGTTCCAATTATTGCATTTGTTGCATATCAAGCAATGGCATATAGTGTAATACCGGTTGATGTACTTCCTAGTTTTACTTTATCTGCAACTGTTACGTTTTTAATCATGGTTTGGTTAGGTTTTTCATTTAATGAGGCAGAGGCACTGGAAACGGAACAGATCATATTTCTAAAGGTAAAAAACAAGAATTATATAGGTATTAGTAAAATCTTGCTTATGTTGTTTCTGGGGAGTCTATTTTCCATAGCTGGTACGTTATATCCTTTGTTAGTAAATGTAATCAACCAATTTCATGTGTTTACAAGAGAAGTGCAGGCACTGGATATTATCTTTTCCTTGTTTGTACATATACTTTATGGTTGTCTAGGAAGTATGATTGGGCTTATCTTTCATGGACGTATCATTAAGAACCGGAAGGAAGCTTTGTTGCTAGTGGTTTTTATTGCAGTAATCTCCATCGTGAAAGGATCTATAGAACAAGATATTCCAATTATTCGTATCATATCGTGGATTATTCCACCAATTTATGGATTATCTATAGCAGCAACGAAGACAGAATATGTTGTGGTTAGGAATTTAATATATCCCCTTGGCTTGGCTATGATTTATTTCGTAGTGGAGATTTTCATATACTTAAAGCTATTTAAACATAAATTATTCTAAGGGTATTCTGATAATTAGTTAATGAATAAAAAAGCATAGTTCATAAAAAAAGTATAGTTATAAATTGCAGAATAACTGCATTTATAACTATACTTTTTTATTATGCTGTAATTAATTTTCTTCTGTTTCTTTTAAGGTAATATTGCATATTTGATCTTTGTAGGCAAACTTTACACCTACTAGATATATTAAAATACCAAGTACAATAAAGTAAGGAATAATATAGGCTGCATTCATTAACCAAACTGGAAGTGCTTTAAATAATGATAATGTACCAAAGAACATAAAGATAATTCCAGCTATCCATTTAATATATACCTCTGGAATATGCTTACACATCCAAGCGCCACCTATGATACCAATACTATCTGCAACCATCATTCCGCATGTTGTACCAAGCAAAACGAATAATGGATTATTATAATCAGCAGAGATAGCTATGGTCATTAATTGTGTTTTATCACCCATTTCTGCAAAGAAAAATGCAATAGCGACGGTAAGAAAAGGTCCAAACTTTGATTTTTTTTGATTATCCTCGTCTAACTTATCCCCTCGCAATGTCCATAAACCAAAGATTAGAAAAGCAATACCTGCTATGATCTTTACTTTGTCCATCGGAATATAGGAACCTAAGTAACTTCCAACGGCAACTGCTAGAGCATGGTTTAATATGGTTGCTGCCAATACTCCTAACATTACCTGCTTTACCTTGTACTTACTGGCCATTGCCATGGCAAGTAATTGCGTTTTGTCCCCCATCTCTGCTACTACAACAAAGAGTAAGGCTTTCATAAATGCTGTCATTTTATTATCCTCCGCTGAAATTTAGTCCACTGATAGTAATCGTGGTTGTTGTAACACTCGCTGACGCGAAAAAATAAAGACCCCTAACACAATGATAGTATCATTGTGTTAAAAGTCTCACTTAACTTGATCAGTATAGATAAAGCCAGACCATCTGGTCAGTATGTTGACTTTATCACCTATTGAATAGGCAGCTACTCCCTCTTAACAATAAATCTAAAAAACTATTGATAAAATTATATCATAAAGAGGACATGAATTCAAGGGTAAATTAGATTATAGTTATATAAATCGTACTGCAGTACCGGAAGCAGTTACCATAAGCATTCCATTGTTTGTTCCTAGAACTTCATAATCAACATCAACGCCAACGATTGCGTTTGCGCCCATAGAAGCAGCTCGCTGTTCCATCTCTCTCATGGCATTTTCTCTGGCGCGAATTAGTTCTTCTTCATATGTTCCGGAACGACCACCAAAGAAGTTAGATAAACCAGCAGCAAAATCTTTTACAAAATCAACCCCAGATATTACTTCTCCAAAGACAACGCCCATATAATCTGTAATTTGTTTCCCTTCGATGGAAGGTGTAGTTGTAATTATCATATGATTTCCTCCTAAATAGTTTTTCATCTACATGGTGCTTTCAGTATAGTATACCAACAATAAAAAAACAAATGACATATGTAACATTTTTTTGCTATAATGAAATTACCTAGCCAAGCGAAGCATTTGGCGAATGCAACTTACTGTAGAAGACAGGAGTAATATCCATGACATTACAACAATTAAAATATGTGATAGAGGCAGCCAATCAGGGCTCCATTAATGAAGCAGCCAAACGATTATTTATAACACAGCCCAGTCTTTCTAATGCAATCAAAGAGTTAGAAGCGGAATTGAATATGACAATTTTTACGAGAACCAATAAAGGAATTCAGGTTTCTGTAGAAGGAGCAGAGTTTTTAGGATATGCTAGACAAGTTGTGGAACAAGCAGAACTTCTAGAGAACAGATATCGAAATGCAAAACCGTCTCCACAACATTTTGCTGTTTCTACGCAGCATTATGCATTTGCAGTAAATGCATTTGTGGATTTAGTAAAAGAATATGGAATGGAAGAGTATGAACTTACACTTCGAGAAACCAAAACATATGAGATTATTGAAGATGTGAAGAATCTACGAAGTGAAATAGGTATCATTTATCGAAATGCGTTCAACCAAAAAGTATTTGATAAAGTATTAAAAGAAAACAACTTGATTTTTACTAAGTTATTTCATGCAAAGCCTCATGTATTTATTAGTGCGAGAAATCCTTTGGCAAAGCAAGATAAAGTTACATTGGAAGACTTGTCTGATATTCCTTACTTATCTTTTGAACAAGGTGAAAACAATTCTTTTTATTACTCAGAGGAAATACTTAGTACTTTGATCCACAAGAAAAGTATTAAAGTCAGCGACCGTGCTACGTTATTTAATCTTTTAATTGGATTAAATGGATATACTATTTCAACTGGTATTTTAAATGCTGACCTAAATGGAACAGATATCATCGCGGTACCTTTAGCTGTTAATGAAAAAATGACAGTCGGGTATATCAAACATAAAAGTGTAACACTTAGTCATTTGGGCGAGTGTTACATAAAAGCATTGGAATCTATTATTATGCAAATTAAGAAGTAGTAAGATAGCTTGGTATAGGGGCATTCTATATCGAGCTATAGTTTTTTTGAGTTATTATATAGCAAACAGATTCGTATATAATAGCAGTGTAAATTGAATTATGGAAGCAGAGTAGGATTCTGTGCGTAAAGTGCTGGTTAGACGGGGAGTTGCTAATCGGACGAAAAGCTTATATGCTTGCGATACTTAATCCGCATCCCGCTGCTACTAGTATAGAAGAGGATTCTTCCTATATAAGTAGCGCGAAAAAAAGCGTTTCACGATCCTGATTGAAATGCGTGCAGGCACGCGACGGGAGTTAGCGCGAAGAAAAGCGTTTCACGATCCTGATTGAAATGCGTGCAGAGCACGCGACGGGAGTTAGCGCGAAAAAAAGCGTTTCACGATCCTGATTGAAAGGCGTGCAGAGCACGCATCGGGAATTAGTACGCGGAAATTATAGGAGGAAAGAAAATGAAGAGATTTACTTATTTAATGAAAGAGTCTATGAAAGAACTAGGTAAAACTAAAACGCTAACAGCAGTAGCAATGTTAACAGCAGTAGCAGTAGTTCTTGGCTCATATGCAATTGTAGTTGGTAATTACATCAAGATAAGCTTCGCCTTTTTGGCAAACGAACTTACCAGCTTATTGTTTGGTCCAGTAGTTGGTGCTATGATGGGTGGGGTTGCTGATATTTTAAAGTATATTGCAAGACCAACAGGCCCATTTTTCTTTGGCTTTACCTTTAATGCAATATTAGGTGGTTTGATCTATGGTTTATTACTATACAAAAAGCCAGTACGACTACTGAGAATCGTAATAGCTAAATTATGTGTCATGATAATCATTAATTTAGGATTTACCACATTGTGGCTATCCATTCTATATGGTCAAGCATTTATGGTCTTGCTTCCAATGCGTTTGTTAAAAGAAATAATAATGCTTCCAATTGAAACAACTCTCCTTTTCGTATTTGCGAAAGCCATGGAGAAAATACCAGGAATAAAAGAAGTACGAGCCGATTTTATAGCCAAATAAGAACATGTGAATACCCAATAACAAAGAATAAATTTGTTATTGGGTATTTTTTATCAATAAGTACATTGACAAGGAATGGTAAATCGTATATACTGACTATTGTAAATGAGAGTCATTATCAAGTATAAAACTTGAATATACATATTTTAATCGCTGTGATACGCAGCAGACAGGAGGTTCCTATGTCACTTAGCATGGTTTCTATAGGAGAAACAAGAGTTGTATCTGAATTAAGAGGCAAAGATGATATGAAGAGACATCTACAAGACATTGGCCTTGTAAAAGGAGAAAAAGTCCAGGTAGTTGGTGAAAATCAGAGTGGAATTATTCTGCTTGTAAAGGGCGTAAAGATTGCACTGAATCGAGGATTAGCAACACGTATCATAGTAGAATAGCAGGAGGTAAGAAACGATGACGTTAAATGACTTAAAACCTGGAGAAGAAGGAATTGTTGCCTCCATTGGTGAAAAAGGTCCTATCAGAAGAAGAATTATGGATATGGGTGTAACCCCTGGAGCATCCATTAAGGTAGTTAAGGTGGCACCACTTGGTGATCCGATAGAGGTAACCATACGTGGTTATGAACTTAGTTTACGTAAAGACGAAGCAAAACAGATACAAATGAAATAAGAATAAAGAAAAGAGGTAGGTTATGTCGATTCGTATTGCACTTGCAGGTAATCCAAACTGTGGGAAAACAACATTATTTAATGAATTAACAGGATCCAAACAACATGTTGGAAACTGGCCAGGAGTTACAGTAGATAAAAAAGAAGGGTTATATAAAAAGAATAAAGATATATCAATCCTAGATTTGCCTGGTACTTATTCTTTATCACCCTATTCTGCAGAGGAAATTATAGCAAGAGATTACATAATTAAAGAAAAACCAGATGCTGTTATTAATATCATAGATGGTACCAGCATTGAGAGAAATCTTTATTTAACATTACAAATAATTGAGACTCAGATTCCAACAGTTCTTGCAATAAACATGATGGATGAAGTGGAAGCTAGAGGTGATATGATAGACTGTAAGAGTCTGGAGAAGATCTTTGGGGTTCCCGTTATTCCAATCACTGCTCGTAGTGGCAAAGGATTAGTAGAGTTAATGGAAGCTGCAACCAAGGTGGCTCATAATCACAGTGCACCAAAGAAACAATCCGTTTTTGATGATCAATTATTAACTGCAATGGATCGAATCAGTGAATTAGTAACCGGTTCTAATGAAAATGAAAGAGAATGGAAAGCAATTAAGTTGGTAGAGGGTGATGAAATTATTACCAATGAACTGTCTGAAGAAGAGAAAGTAACCATACTTCCTCTGATTGCAGAAGCAGAAACTCATGCAGACGGAGATGCAGAAGCCAAAATTGCGGATCTTAGATATCAATACATAGCAAAGATTATAAAGCAGTCTGTAAAGAGAGCTAACAAATCTAATACACAAACAACCTCAGACAAATTAGATAAAATCTTAACCAATCGTATTCTTGCATTACCAATCTTTGCTGCTGTCATGTACTTCTTATTAGGTT
>JAEZUR010000046.1 GCA_023420935.1 Bacillota bacterium
TGATACCTCAGCTAGTGTATAGATGCCTGCAGAAACGGATCTACCAGTAACCAAAACTCCCGCCACCAAGGCACCAAAAACGAAAATACCAGACAATCAAGAGGAATGAAAAGTAGATGATTAGACAGAAAGAAATAGAAACAATTAAGAAAGTAATACCCTATACCTTGCCTGTTATGGCAGGATATTTAGTACTTGGGGCAGCGTTTGGAATATTGTTAAATACAAAAGGATATTCAGTTTGGTGGGCAATTGGTGCAAGTATATTTATTTATGCTGGCTCTATGCAATTTGTAGCAGTTAGTTTATTATCGTTAGGGTTTCATCCAGTTTATGCAGCGTTTATGACATTAATGGTAAATGCTAGGCATTTATTTTATGGAATTTCCATGCTATCTAAGTACCGAGGAACAGGTAAAAAGAAGACTTATTTGATTCTGGGGTTAACAGATGAGACCTTTTCTGTTGTGTGCTCAACAGAACCTCCAGAAGGAGTTGATAGATCCAGCTTCTATTTCTGGACAACATTATTAAATCAGATATATTGGGTTACCGGATCTGCTATAGGAGGAATAATTGGATCCATGGTGAAATTTCAGACAGCAGGCTTAGATTTTGTTTTGACTGCTTTATTTGTAGTCATTTTCATAAACCAATGGAACGATACAAAAAATCATATTCCGGTATTGATCGGAGTTGCAAGTGCGGTTATTTGCAGACTACTATTTGGGGCAAGTAATTTTATACTTCCATCCATGGGTCTTATCCTATTAATGGTTACCTTACTAAAAAAACCAATCGAAGAAAGGGAGGCACTATGAACCTAACAATAATCCAGTCTTTGATATTTTTTGGAATAATAAGTATCACAACCATGTTTATTCGTGCACTTCCTTTTGTTCTTTTCCCAGAGAATAGAAAACCACCAAAATATATAGTGTATTTAGGTCAAGTTCTACCATATACTATAATAGGTATGCTAGTTGTTTATTGCTTAAAAGATGTATCCTTCCTAACAGCACCCTATGGAATTGCAGAACTAATTTCCATTGTAGCAATTGTCGCATTACACTTGTGGAAAAAGAATACACTATTAAGTATTGGTGGCGGAACGATCATCTACATGCTTTTAATACAGATTATATAAAATTATCAGAGATTTAAAAACAGCCCTTTGAACAACCTTAATTATCAATTTGCACATTCAAGAACTGTAAAGAAGTGATATACCATCTAGTTTGAAGAGCAACTGTTATGAAGTCGTTGGTACTTTGGCTCTGTATTTTAGAGCCTTACGTACCACTACGAACTTCATCCAAGCGAGAGCGTGTTGCGAAACAAACTAGCTGGTGTATCACTTCTCAACCAACACATATATTTGTGCAAATTGATACAACAACTTTCACAAATGGGCTTTTGCCCCTCCCAACATAAAATAAATTACCAGAAAAGAGGAAATAGTTATGGCAACAATAAAACCATTTCAATGTGTACGTCCAAATAATACAGTAGCAAGTAAAGTAGCTGCACTTCCATATGATGTTTATAATAGTGAAGAAGCAAGATTAGAAGTAGAGAAGGAGCCGTTATCCTTCTTAAAGATTGACCGTGCTGAAACTCAATTTGAAGGAACTGTTAGTCCTTATGAACCACGCGTGTATGCGAAGGCTAAAGAGCTTTTGGATGGAATGATAGAGGATGGAACCTTAATTACAGATCAGGAAGAAAGTTATTACATATATGAGCTGATTATGAATGGGCGTTCACAGACTGGTTTGGTAGCTTGTGCTTCTATTGATGATTATTTGAACAATGTAATTAAAAAGCATGAGAATACGAGAGAGGATAAGGAGATAGACCGTATCACCCACGTGGATACTTGTAATGCTCAAACTGGTCCAATCTTTTTAGCGTATCGTGCAAATGAAATTATTAATCAGATTGTGGAAGAAACTAAAAAGGAAGAGCCAGTATACAATTTTACAGCTACTGATGGAGTTAGCCATGGTGTATGGAAAATCAGTAAAAGTGATAAAGTATCTGCAATCAAAGATGCGTTTGCTACTATTGATCAAATCTATATAGCGGATGGTCATCATCGTGCTGCTTCTGCTGTGAAAGTTGGATTAAAGAGAAGACAAGATAATCCTTCTTATCATGGGGCAGAGGAATTTAATTATTTCTTATCCGTATTATTCCCTCATGATCAGTTAATGATTATGGATTATAATCGAGCGGTAAAAGATCTTAATGGCTATTCGAAAGAAGAATTCCTTGATAAGGTAAGAGAATGTTTCGAATTAGAAGAACAAGGAAATGCTCAGTTTAAACCAGATAAAAAAGCATGGTTTGGCATGTATTTGGATCATACTTGGTATTCTTTACATGCAAAAGAAGAATTACGAAAGATTAGTGACCCTGTGTTATCATTAGATGTGTCATTATTACAGGATTATTTATTAGGTCCAGTCCTTGGTATTCATGATCCACGCACGGATAAGCGAATTGACTTTATCGGTGGGATTCGTGGATTACAGGAATTAGAAAAGCGTGTGGAAGAAGATATGACCGTTGCATTTGCTATGTTTCCAACTTCTATCATTGAACTCTTTCAAGTTGCGGATGCTGATAAATTAATGCCTCCAAAATCAACTTGGTTTGAACCAAAGCTAAGAAGTGGTTTGTTTATTCATAAGTTGTGTTAATAATATTTTTATTTTTAATATGGATGAAAATGTGTTAGAATAAGGAAAGAACGGAAAAAGGAGACTAATGAATGGAAGAAATCATGTTTTTAGAACCAGTATTTAAGGAAATGATCTGGGGAGGCAATCGACTTTCCAAAGAATTTCATTATAATATTCCAAGTGATGCTACCGGTGAATGTTGGGCAGTAAGTGCACATAAGAATGGAGATTGCTGCGTAAAGAATGGTGCTTATCAAGGTGAAAAATTAAGTGATTTATGGGCGAATCATAGAGAATTATTTGGTAACCAGACTGGGGATGAGTTCCCTTTATTAATAAAAATTATTGATGCGAAAACAGATTTGAGTATTCAGGTTCATCCAGGTGATGCATATGCTAACATCAACGAAAATGGTTCTTTAGGTAAAACAGAATGTTGGTATATTTTAGATTGTGATGAAGATGCCAAGATTGTAGTTGGCCATAATGCTAGTGACAAAAAAGAATTAAGAGAAATGATAGCGCAGAATAGATGGAATGACTTAATTCAAGTACGACCTATCAAGAAGGGGGATTTCTTTCAGATTAACCCGGGTACGGTGCATGCAATAAAAGGTGGTACTTTAATACTAGAAACACAACAAAGTAGTGATGTTACTTACCGCCTTTACGATTATGATCGATTACAGGATGGAAAACCTAGGGAGCTACATATTGACAAGAGCATTGATGTAATCAACTGTCCTCATGTAGATGTAGTTTCCAAAGGAACAGAATTGAGTCTAGAGCATGGTAAAGTAGAGGAATTGATTCAATGTGAATTCTACACAGTAAAGAAGATAACCCTATGGGGCAAGGAAACATTCGAACAAACAAAACCATTTCAAATTTATAGCGTAATCGATGGAGATGGTACAATAAATGGACAGGCGATTCAAAAGGGAGATCATTTTATACTTCCGTCTGGATTTGGTAACTATGAAATACAAGGTACGATGCAACTAATTGTATCAAGCTTATAATATTTTTAGAATGGAGATACTAAAATGAATTTTTTTGATCCAAATAGTGGAATCATGGGTTTTTTGGGAAAAATATTTGATGTAATTTTACTTAGTATTGTATGGATTATCTTTTCCATACCAATTATTACAATCGGGGCATCTACAACAGCTTTATATTATTCAGCTGTAAAGGCTATTAGAAGAGAGAGGGGCTATGTATTTCGAGAATTTTGGAAGTCCTTTAAAACTAATTTTATTAATGCTACTATTTTATGGATTCCTTTGATGATTTTAATTTCTATCTTCTATAAATTGAATATAAAATTTGCGCTAGAATTAGGCGGTCCACAAGGGTTTGTTTTGTTGTGTATTTATTGTATGTTTGGGTTTGTTTTAATCTGTACAGGAATCTACATGTTCCCAATTTTATCAAGATTTACCATGACGAGAATTCAAACTATCAAATCAGCAGCTTTTATGGCATTAAAGCATTTTCCAATCACATTAGTATTATTGGTAATTGTTGGGGCAACTGTTTTTGGTCTCTATGTTTTACCAATTGTATTCATATTTTTACCTGCTACATCTGCCATAATTTTTTCTTTCTTGATGGAGCCAATTTTAAAGAAATACACACCACAATCAGAAGGTGATGAACCAAAGGATGAGTGGTATTTAGAATAACAAAATAATAGGGGAGGCGTTTATATGGATGAAAAACTATATGACTTAATGGATTGGGCGGAGATTGAGGCAGTGGTTTATTCAGAACATGATAATCCACACAAACTGCTAGGACCACATATTACAGAAGATGGAATTCTAATTCAAGTATTTATACCAACTGCGGTTGAGGTAAGAATAAGGTTAACAAAGAACAAAAAGGAATATCCGATGCAAGTGGCTGATGAAGAAGGCTTTTTTGCAGTGCTGATACCAGGCAAGCGAATTCCAGATTATACAATTATGGTAACTTATGATAATGAAACGGTGCAAGAATGTAGGGACCCTTATTATTTTGAACCAGTAATTGATGCTATCGATATGAATCGATTTGCAAATGGTATCCATTATAATATCTATGAAAAATTAGGTGCTCATATCATGGAGATGAATGGAGTAAAAGGCATCTTATTTGCAGTCTGGGCTCCTAATGCAATGCGTGTTAGTGTTGTTGGTGATTTTAATCTGTGGGATGGAAGAAGACATCCAATGAGAAGGTTGGATGATTCGGGAATCTTTGAGCTTTTTATTCCAGAATTGATGGAAGGCGAGATTTATAAATATGAGCTTAAGATTAAAGGCGGTTTAGTTATATTAAAGACGGATCCATATGGTTATTTTTCGGAATTACGCCCAAACACGGCAAGTATAGTATATGATATTAATCAGTATCAATGGACGGATGAGACTTGGTTAAATAAAAGAAAATCTTTTGATTTTCAAAAAGAACCCATGTCGATATATGAAGTTCATTTGGGTTCATGGAAAAAGCCAGGAGTAATTGATGAAGACCAACCTTTTTTCAATTATAGAGATTTGGCTCCAATGCTAGCTGATTACGTAAAAGAAATGCACTACACACATATAGAATTAATGCCGATAATGGAACACCCTTATGATGCTTCTTGGGGTTATCAAGTAACCGGCTATTATGCTGCAACTTCACGTTATGGTACGCCAGAAGATTTTATGTATTTTATGGATTATATGCATAATCAAAATATAGGAGTGATTCTTGATTGGGTTCCTGCTCATTTTCCAAGGGATGCGTTTGGACTTGCAAACTTTGATGGAACCTGTTTGTATGAGCATCTGGATCCAAGACAAGGTTCCCATCCTCATTGGGGTACTTTGATTTATAACTATGGAAGACCACAGGTTGCTAACTTCCTAATCGCTAATGCTCTATTCTGGGTGGAGAAATATCATGCAGATGGAATTCGTATGGATGCAGTTGCTTCTATGCTGTACCTAGACTATGGAAAGAATCAAGGTGAATGGGTAGCCAATATATACGGTGGGCATGAGAATCTAGAAGCCATTGAATTACTAAAACACCTATCATCTGTTTTTAAAAAGAGAAAAGACGGTGCATTATTAATCGCAGAGGAATCCACTGCATGGCCTAAGGTTACTGGTTTAGTGGAAGAAGAAGGACTTGGTTTTGATTACAAATGGAATATGGGATGGATGAATGATTTTATCAATTATATGAAATGTGATCCACTATTCCGTAAAGGTCGTCATAACGACTTAAGCTTTAGTTTGATTTATGCTTATAGTGAAAAATTCATTTTAGTATTATCCCATGATGAAGTGGTTCACGGAAAATGTTCCATGATCGGAAAAATGCCCGGAGATTATCAAAAGAAGTTTGCTAATCTAAGAGTGGCATATGGATTTATGATGACTCATCCCGGTAAGAAATTACTTTTTATGGGTCAGGATTTTGCTCAATTCGATGAGTGGAATGAGGATAAAAGTCTAGATTGGGAATTGATTCATGAATATGATGATCATAGACAAATGCAGGACTATGTAAAGGCATTAAACCGTTTTTACCAAGACTATCCAGCTCTATACGCTATGGATTATGATATTGATGGGTTTGAATGGATCAATTGTATGGATGCAGAGAATAGCATTATTAGCTTTTTGAGAAAAACAGAGCATTTGGGTGAAACATTATTAATTATATGTAACTTTACACCAGTTGTTCATAAGAATTATAAAGTAGGAGTACCATTTAAAGGAAAATACAAAGAAACCTTTAATAGTGATAAAGAATTATTTGGTGGAAGTGGTTATGTGAATCCAAGACTAAAGCAATCAAAGCAAGATCCGGCGGATGAAAGAGATCATTCCATTAGTATCACAGTACCACCATTGGGAATTACCGTTTTTACATGTACACCGGTGGTTGAAGCTAAGCGTAAAAGTAAAAATAAACAATAAATAATACCACGCCAATAATGCATGAGCATGAAATAAAGTAGATTGGAGCAGTTATGAATTATATCATAAGTTTATTAAATGTGCAGCTTAATAGCGAAGCCACCAACGAACCGACCATTGAAGTTGGCAAAGACTCCGTTGGCCAACTTACGGTATGGCTAAATAAACAGATTCCTAATATAACTGATAATTTGATCACATTTGCCAAAAATTTAGTATTAGCAATACTAATTATATGGATAGGCCATAAGTTGGTAAGATTGTTTGAAAAGCTATTAGCGAAATCTATGAAGCGCTCTAATATTGAGGAAGGCGTGACAAAATTCTTTCTATCCATAATAGGCGTTGCTTCTAATGTTGTGCTGATCTTTCTAGCAGCCGTTACATTGGGATTGGATGGGAGCTCTATTGTAGCATTAATTGGTTCTGCCGGTCTTGCTGTAGGATTAGCGCTACAAGGTAGTTTATCTAACTTTGCTGGTGGAGTCTTAATCTTATTAATGAAACCATTTCGTATTGGGGATTACATTGTATCCAATGGGAACGAGGGCACTGTTACTGCAATTGATATTTTCTATACAAGAATGTTAACAGCAGATAATCGTCTTGTCGTAATTCCTAATGGCATATTGTCCAACTCCAGTATTATTAATGTGACCAACGAACCAATTCGCAGGCTGGATTTAACGATTTCTATAGAATATACCGAAAACATTAAATTAGTAAAAGATATCTTATATGGAATCGCTCTAGAAGAAGAAAAAAGAGTACCAGAACGTGAACCTGAGATTTTTATGAATGCATTTGAGCCTGCCATGATTACCTTAGGTGTTCGTGTTTGGGTAAACAAGGAAGATTATTGGCTGACTAAATGGGAATTATTAGAAAAGATAAAAGATGAATTTGAGAAGAATCATATCATCATTCCATTATCACAGATGGGGATTAGTTTTGCAAACTTTACAAAGACCACTTAAGAAAAAAAGGTTAACAGATTTCTTGATACAGAATATAATACTATAAACTTTTTAAAATTAAGAAATATAATGCTTTTTCATATTTTTTCAGTAAAAATACTACAAAATATTATGAATAAATGTTACTATCTTTGTTCAATATCTAAAAAAAAGAAAAAAAATTAAAAAAAAGCTTTTCTTTTCATGGAAAAGGTGGTATTTTACTTATAGACGAAATATAAAAAGCATTCGTTTGGAGCAATGGTGTTCTCAAATTTTTTTGAGGACGCCTTTTTTCATAACAGGCC
>JAEZUR010000161.1 GCA_023420935.1 Bacillota bacterium
GTGGTAGACAATCATAATGGAACAGCACCAGGCCAAATAGCGGAACTTACCAATGGGAAACGTCTAATATTAATGCCAGGTCCTCCCAATGAAATGAAACCAATGTTTGAAGGCGATATCTTTCCATATCTGAATCAACTTCAGCCTTATTTCTTATATTCAAAAATGGTTAAAATATGTGGTATCGGTGAAAGCAGAGCAGAGACTCAGATTGCAGATTTAATCGAACAACAAACCAATCCAACCATTGCACCATACGCAAAAACGGCGGAAGTGCATTTTCGTGTAACTGCAAGTGCGAAAACGACGGAAGAAGCACAGGAATTAGTGGAACCAGTATTAGAGGAATTAAAATTACGGTTTCAAGAGAATATCTACACCATGGAAGAGGATGTCACATTAGAAGAAGCTGTAGTTCAGTTGTTAAAGGATAACAAAATAACTTTAGTGACTGCTGAATCATGTACAGGAGGTCTAATCTCTGGTAAAATCGTAAATGTACCAGGGTCTTCAGAAGTGTTTCAAGAAGGTTTTATCACTTATTCCAATGAAGCGAAGATGAAATATTTAGGAGTAAGAGAAGAAACGTTAGCAAAATATGGTGCAGTAAGCTATGAAACCGCCACTGAGATGGCCGAGGGTGCAGCTAAGGCAGCAAATGCAAGAGCTGCTATTGCAGTTACGGGAATAGCAGGACCTGATGGTGGTACAAATGAAAAGCCGGTGGGATTAGTCTATATTGGATGTTACCTAGATGGAGAGGTTACTGTAAAAGAATGCAAATTTAAAGGCAATCGCCAAAAGGTAAGGGAAGCTACTGTTATTAGTGCGCTAGATTTGCTTCGTAGAAATATAATTCAGAACATAAAATAATAGATAAGTTAGAGGGCAGTGCTGATTCAGAGTTAGAATGGGTGCTGCTTTTTTATTATAATTTTGTAATAAAAATAGAGTAAAATGGATATAATAATGGCACCTTCTAGAGTGATATATATTAATAAAAATAAGCTAATATTGAGAATTAATCACAGTGTTTCTGTTTGAATGTTTGTAATAAATACATAGAGAATTGTTTTTATTGTACTTACTATATCTATATATTGGAATAATTGGAATAAAATGTGTACGTATTTTGAAACTATATTCCTGTTTTACCATAAAAATGACATAAGTTTGATTTATGGTAAGAATAGTCAGATAGGGATTCGTTTCATTCCTTATTTATTCGCCATGAAGGAGGCAGATTGGAGCTACTATGAAGAAAAATATCAAAAAATACTTAATTGTGTGCTTTTGCTTAGTTTTATGCTTGTATTTATTTGTTGGATGTGGAAAAAAGAATAATGCTTCGGACAAGCCGACAGCAAGTAATCAAAGTGAACAAGTAAGTGCTTCACCAGAAAGTTCAGATGCTGCGACAGAGGATGTGACTGCGACTGCTACACCAGAAGCAACAACTTCACCAGATGTTAATAAGAAAGATGATACAACTGGAAAGACAAAGGAACTTCCTATTTACACCATTAATGATGAAAGTTTGGAAGCACAAGCTGCTGTTGCATTGATACCAGAGGAAAGTGAGATTAGTGCAGACTTAATTGTTAAAACTGTGGTTGAGAATTTAAAAGATCATTCCTTGATCGTAGGTATTGATAAGGTAACAGTTGATAAGGAGCGAGTTATCGTTAGTTTTCTATATGACTCAGCACCACTTACTACAGTGGGATCCGGTGTTGAAGCAACTATTTTAGATTGTATTTCTGGAAGTCTTTTAGATAATCTGGATAGCTGTAAACAGGTTATTTTCAGAGCTGAAGGTAAAAGTTATGAGAGTGGACATATTGTGCTTGGATTCGACGAAGCGTATGCTTGGAAGTAAAGCATTCATTCATGAAAGTAGAAAGTTCGCGGTGTGTGATTTCTATCGTTTCGATTATGCGATATAGGAAGAACCGACGGGTCATTAGACTCGTCGGTTCTTAATGATAAAAAGTATCTTGATTAAATATATTTAATCGAGCAGAATGGAGTTTTCATGGGAAAGATTTTAGTTGTCGGTGGCGGAGCAGCTGGTATGATGGCTGCAATTATAGCGGCAAAAAGAGGAAATGAAGTAACCATCTATGAGAAAAATGAAAAGTTAGGGAAAAAATTATTTATTACAGGAAAAGGCCGATGCAATATAACCAATGCTTGTGATATGGAAACATTATTTGATAATGTGGTTACTAACTCAAAGTTTTTGTATAGTTCCTTTTATGCATTTAATAATTATGATGTTATCGATTTTTTTGAAGAGGCTGGTCTTAAAACCAAAATAGAGCGTGGTGGAAGAGTTTTTCCTGAATCAGACAAATCTTCGGATGTTATTGCAGCTCTAATGAGTCAATTACGTAAGTACAACGTCACAATTGAATATTATAGTCAAGTTACAGAACTTGTGATAAAGGATCAAAATGTGGTTGGCCTTAAACTTGAGAAAAATAAGCAGTTGATACAAGCAGATGCGGTTATTGTAGCAACCGGTGGGTTATCTTACCGGGTTACTGGATCAACAGGGGATGGATATGAATTTGCCAAAAATCTAGGTCATAGTATTACAAAACTATCGCCATCTTTGGTACCTTTTAATATAAAAGAAATTTATATTAAGGAATTACAAGGATTATCATTAAAAAATATAAAAATCTGGATAAAATCAGGGAAGAAAGAAATATTTAGTGATTTTGGTGAAATGTTATTTACTCATTTTGGCGTTAGTGGCCCAGTCATTTTAAGTTCAAGTAGTTACGCCATTCCATATTTAGATTCCAAGGATTTGAGTTTAATCATAGATTTAAAACCTGGTTTGTCAATTGAACAATTAGATAGTCGAATTGTTCGAGATTTTGAAGAATTTCAAAATAAGCAGTATAAGAATTCTTTGGAACACCTATTGCCAAGAAAGCTAATTCCTGTTATTATCTCACTAAGTGGCATTGATCCAGATAAAAAAGTGAACGTAATAAGTAAAGAAGAACGAATGAAGCTGGTGATGGCTATGAAGGCAATGACGCTTCATATTAGTAGTATTAGAGAATACAATGAAGCAATTATTACAAAGGGTGGAATTTCAGTGAAAGAAATCAATCCATCTACCATGGAATCGAAATTAATAAATGGTGTATACTTTATAGGTGAGGCATTGGATTTAGATGCCCTGACTGGTGGTTTTAATCTACAGATTGCATGGTCTACTGGTTATGCCGCTGGAAATGCGGTATAATAATGAAACAGATGTATTGCAAATTCATTCATCTTGTAATACCTGTATGAATAATATGAGAAATGAGGAGCTAGGATAATGGGTTTTAGTATCGCAATCGACGGGCCTGCAGGAGCAGGAAAGAGCACAATTGCAAAAAATATTGCAAAACAATTAGGTTTTATTTATGTGGATACAGGAGCAATGTATCGTGCTATTGCATTGTATTTATTAAGAAATCAAATTGGTGCCAATGAAAGCGAAAAGATAAGTGAAGCATGTAATCATGCGGATATTACCATTATATACAAAGATGGGGAACAACAAGTTATCTTAAATGGTGAAAATGTAAGTACGCTTATTAGAACAGAAGAAGTAGGTAATATGGCTTCCGCAGGAGCTAAAAATAAAGAGGTTCGTCTGAAATTAGTTGACTTACAGAGAAAATTAGCCAATGAGTCAGATGTGGTTATGGATGGTAGAGATATTGGTACTTATGTACTACCGAATGCCAATGTGAAAGTTTATTTAACAGCAAGTTCATCTGAAAGAGCAAGAAGAAGATGGGCAGAATTAACAGAAAAAGGTATATCATGTAATCAAGATGAGATTGAAAAAGATATCATAGCAAGGGATGAACAGGACATGAATCGAGATTTTGCGCCCCTACGTCAAGCGGAGGACGCCATTCTTTTAGATTCATCCAACATGGATATTAATCAAGTAACACATGCTATCATTAATTTATATAAAGAAAACATATAATAAGCGTAATCGCGCATAGATAGGAGTAATTGTGAACGTTCAGTTAGCAGAGAGCGCAGGATTTTGCTTTGGAGTAAAACGAGCTGTTGAATTAGTTTATGAAGAAGCAAAAAAAGGAATGCCAGTATATACGTTTGGACCAATCATACATAATGATGAGGTGGTCAAAGATTTAGAAGAAAAAGGTGTCACTGTAATACATGACATAGAAGAATTAAATCAGATTACAGAGGGAACAATAATTATTAGATCCCACGGTGTTTCAAAAGAAATTTACGATGCAATGCAGGAAAAGGGACTAACACTTGTGGATGCAACTTGTCCTTTTGTGAGAAAGATACACAAAGTGGTAGATGAACAAGCAGAACAAGATCGTAGAATTGTAATTATTGGAAACGATAACCATCCAGAAGTGGAAGGAATTAAAGGTTGGTGTAGACAACCTGCTATTGTAATCGAAACAGAAGAGGAAGCAGAAAAATTTAGTTTTCCAGAAGGTCAAAAAGTATGTATTGTAGCCCAAACGACATTTAATTACAAGAAATTTAAAGATTTAGTTGAAATTATTTCAAAAAAGGGTTATGATATACTTGCTTTAAATACAATTTGTAACGCTACCGAGGAGCGTCAGACAGAAGCAAGATCACTTGCAAAGGTCTCAGACGCTATGATTGTAATAGGTGGAAAACATAGTTCGAACACACAAAAGCTTTATGAAATTTGTAAAAAAGAATGTGAAGATACTTACTATATACAGACACTGGATGACCTGGATTTAGAGAAATTTAAATCTTTTCGTAGCGTAGGTATTACCGCAGGGGCTTCAACCCCAAATAATATTATTAAGGAGGTTCAAATTGCATGTCAGAAATGAGTTTTGAACAATTATTGGAAGAATCATTAGTAACAATCCATAACGGAGAGGTTGTAGAAGGCACTATCATCGGTGTAAAAGAAGATGAAATCATTTTAAATATAGGTTACAAAGCAGATGGTATTATCACTAGAAGTGAATATACTAACACACCTAACGTAGATTTAACCACAGTCGTTAAAGTTGGTGACACTATGCAGGCTAAAGTACTTAAGGTAAATGATGGAGAAGGACAGGTTCTTCTTACTTATAAGAGATTAGCAGCTGAAAAAGGAAATAAGAGATTAGAAGAAGCATTTAACAATAAAGAAGTGTTAAAAGCTCCTGTAGCTGCTGTATTAGATGGTGGCTTAAGTGTTGTTGTTGATGAAGCTAGAATCTTTATTCCTGCTAGTTTAGTATCTGATTCTTATGAGAAAAACCTTGCAAAATATGCAGGTCAGGAAATCGAATTTGTTATTAGCGAATTCAATCCTAAGAGAAGAAGAATTATTGGAGATCGCAAACAATTATTAGTTGCGAAAAAGAAAGAACTTCAGAAAGAATTATTCGCTAAGATTTCTGCTGGTATGAAAGTTGAAGGAACTGTTAAAAATGTTACTGATTTCGGTGCATTCATCGATTTAGGTGGAGCTGACGGATTACTTCATATTTCAGAAATGTCTTGGGGACATGTAGAAAACCCTAAAAAAGTGTTCAAAGTTGGTGACACTGTAAAAGTTCTTATTAAAGATATCCAGGGTGAAAAAATTGCCCTTAGCTTAAAATTTGATGATGCAAATCCATGGATTAAAGCAGCAGAAAATTACGCTGTAGGTACTGTTGTAACAGGAACTGTTGCACGTATGACTGATTTTGGTGCATTTATCGAATTAGAGCCAGGTGTTGACGCATTACTTCATGTTTCTCAGATTTCCAAAGAACATGTTGAAAAACCAGCTGATGTTTTAAAAGTTGGACAAGAAGTAACTGCTAAAGTTGTTGATTTCAACAATGATGATAAAAAAATCAGCTTAAGTGTAAAAGCTCTTGATGCTACTTCTGAAACAGAAGAAGAGACAACTACAGAAGAATAAAATAAAAGGGGTCTTTGAATGATTGATAACTACGAGACATTTAAAGAGCAAGTATTTACTTTAACCAAGATTGATTTAAATGCGTATAAAGAGCGTCAGATGAAGCGTAGAATTGATGCATTGATAGCCAAACATAATATTGTAGGCTATAACAACTATGTTGCTGAGTTAAAGAAAAATAAGGTTATTTTTGATGAATTCGTGAATTATCTAACCATTAATGTATCCGAATTTTACCGTAACCCAGAACAATGGGCATTGTTAGAGAAAGAAATTCTACCTTATCTGTTTGATAAGTTTGGTAAGACAATAAAGATTTGGAGTGCTGCCTGTTCTACAGGTGACGAACCTTATTC
>JAEZUR010000179.1 GCA_023420935.1 Bacillota bacterium
TCAACGCCAGATCAGTATGAAATAAATGATAGTGTAGCATCAGCAAGGGGAGTACTTGTAGACAGTTCGTCTTTTGGTACTATTGATAATATTAAAGATGAAGATTACTTTAAAGTAGAAATTGAAGAAGCAGAAAACTATGTATTTGAACTTCAGAATATTCCTTCAGGTAAGGATTATGATTTATCTATATATGATTCTTTAGGCAATGCAATTGCATACTCATGGAACTCTTCAAATGATGATGAACTTATAAATATGTCGTTAAATCCTGGGTGCTACTATATAAAGATTCATTCCCACTCAGGATTTTCGAGTGAACAAAATTATATGGTATCGGTTTATCAGGAGAATGCACTAACTCTTTCAATGCCATATATAAGAGCAAATGCAGGTGATACAATATCAGTACCGGTAGCAATTCAAAATCTTCCAGCAGAAGGGTTGTGCAGTTTTGATTTTGCAGTAGATTATGATTCGACTACTATGACTTATTTGGATTATACAGTTGATTATTCAGATCCAAATGGTGCATTAGTGGATACGGAACAGGTTATAGATGTTAATATGCAGTGCAATGGTGTATTGCGGATATTGTTTTTAGATGAATCAAATACATTTACAAAACCATTAAATAAAGAAGGTATAATAGTAAAACTTAATTTTCAAGTGAATACAAATGCTTTTGATGGAGCATATGATCTTAGTTTTTGTTCCGTAAGTTTTGCGAAAGTTTTATCGAATGATGTTATAGGGATATCACATGCTATATTAAAAGGCGGATTTATTATGGTTGGCAGTTATGGATTAATGAGTTTACAGTCAAATACTAAGGTTCTAAATTTGAAACCAATGGTTGATAACAAAAAGGTTGTTGCTGGTGACATAAATTCGGATGGAGAATTTAATTCTCTAGATTTTGGTTTGTTAAGGATGCATATGCTTGCAATTAGTTTAATTTCCTCTTTTATGATTACTGTTGATGTAAATGCAGATAAAGCCATTAACTCTTTAGATTTTGGATATTTCAGATTACGACTTTTAGGTATAATTAAGGAATTTCCTGCAGAGAAAGAGATAGAGGCGTCAGAGGGTACAGATGGTAAAATTATTATATATAAGAGTGGACGAGAACCTCAAGAAATTAGGCCGACACTATTAACCGCATATTCTGGTTGGATTATAGAGACGGTTTCACAAAAGAATTTAGAGGATTTTGGTTTTTATATGGGATCGACTTCCACAGAAATAGATACAACTTTAACAGAATTAAATTGTACAATGGATAAGCATAATATGAAAACAAATCTTCGCAGAGCATTTTTTCTGGGCGAAGTTGCACATGAATCTTCATATGGTAGTAGAACGCTAGAACAATTCAATGGTAGCTCACCAGAAACTTATTTTAATAATAAATACTCTAATGATTACATAAATTTAGGGAATTTAGGTGGAAATGATGGAGAATTATTTAGAGGCTCTGGTTATATTCAATTAACTGGCAGAGGTAATTATCAGAGTTTTGCTAACTATATAGGAAACCAAAACATTATGACACAGGGATATCGACTAATTGGTGGAGTTTATAATAAGCTTGTCAGTCAAATTCAACCTGGAGAACTTGGCGTTATAAATGTTGGCAAATATGCTTGGGAAGCATCTGGGTGGTATTGGGAATTTGGCAGTTGTTCTGGCAAAAATTTAAATCTTTTGGCTGATAATAAGGATTATAATGGAGTGTTAGAGGGAATTAATCCAAGGGATAAAGGAACTTTAGGAGAAAGAAATATATGTATAAATAAAATATATAAGATATTGACAGGAATAGAGTTAGGTCTTCCACAATGAAAGGGGTAAATTATATGAAATTTAAAGCGTATAGTTTGATTTCTATAGTAATAATTGTTGTTTTTGCTTTTCTATTGTATAACAACGAAATTGGTGGTGCCAATAATAATCAACAGGAAATCAAATTGGAGGATGCAAACAATAATCAAGAGGAAAAAGAATTGGGTGATGACAATAGTTATTTGCAGGAATCAGACTTGCCATTTATAAAGATTACTCCAATCAACAGTTTCTATAATAATGATTATTATGGAGAAATGCTTAATTATCAAATTGACTCAGTAGAAGAGGATGGTGACAAAAGGTATATAGTTAATTATAACGTAGAATATCCTAATTTATACAAAATTAAAAACATGAGTGTTCTGCAAGAAGTTAATGAGCAATTGAAAATGGTACCATTCATAGAAGTGCTTATAGATGATTATAATCAAGTATTAAATGAATTTAGTTCAATAATAAATAAAGAACATGAAGGAGCAAAATCTGCAAAAGGTACTTGTAAAATCTATTTATTTGATGATGATTATATATCACTTGGATACAAATGTGATTATGTTTTCGGTCGGAGGCCAACAACCCAAAACTGTCTATTAACAGTAGATTTACGAACTGGGAAATCAGTTAATGTGCAAGATTTTGTCAACCTAGATAGTATTATTAAAAATATTCAAGATTTGAAATTTGATATAATAGAAGGTTCTTATACAGACGGTTTTGGAACTGGAAAAGAGCCTGATAGGATTTCAAGCTTTATTGAAGAAATACAGGAATGTATCAGGCGCGAGACTACGGCGTTTTCTGTGGACAAAAGTAATTTATATCTTAATTTTCCATACCAAGATTCTTTGGATGGATATATGTTATTGAAATTTAATCTAGATGATTTGAAACAGAAGATAAGTCTCAGTGCGTATTTATCAAAATAGTAAAGGGTTTTCTATAATTAGGCTGTTAATTTGTAATCACAATTCAGACATTTAATCAAAAAGAAAAGTATTGTAGAAAACTATTGATGGCGGTTGTCTTCGGATGACCGTCTTTCTTTATGTATTAGCTTGTCCTAGTCTAATAAGTTTTTATCTAATATTCTGAATTGTTAAGCTAGTCTAGACGTACAAGTAGCAGGGGTTGCAGCACTTGTGATGGGTAAGAATCCAGAACTTTCAACCGAAGAGGTTATAGCTAGGATTAAGAATAATGTTGTCAAATCCAATAAACTTGAGGGTAAAGTTAATACATCAGGTAGGGTTGATGCATTAGCTGCATTAAATAATGTTGCGCTAGTATATGAAGAAATGAATAATACCGAAAAGAATGTTGAAAACAATATAAATATTTTAAATGACAACTCTGCAACATCAAACGGAAAAGTAACGAAACCAACAGTAAGTGATTCTGTATATGGGATATCAAAAGGCAAGCCTGAGTACGACAGAAGCGGACTAGACAAGGTTAAGGATAATATAGATGTACAGAACATATCACATTTATCGTACATATATGAAATTGAACCAAATGATAGCGCTTATACTTCAATGCCTATAGGTATAGGAACAGCATTTGGTACGATGTCATCAAATGTTGATAATGATTGGTACGTTTTAAGTCTTGAAGAGGGAAGACCTTATACAGCACGTCTAAAAGGAGTGCCAGAGGGAGATGATTACGACCTTTATATTTTTGATCCAAGCCTTTTAGATATTGGCTTGTCATTTAATAATGGAAATGCAGATGAGGTTATAAACTTTACACCGGTTTCTACAGGAAATTACTACA
>JAEZUR010000026.1 GCA_023420935.1 Bacillota bacterium
CTCCTTAGTGATGTGCTCTTGTGTTCTATGATTTACCGGTGATGATTACATTATAGGATTAGGGTTCCCAAAAAAAGGGGGTTCCTGTTGTTTCGCTAAATCAGCGAAACACAGGAACCCCCTTAACTCTTATATTCTCATTACGAGTATTTATCTACTCCTGATAGATATATGGAGCATGATAAAGATACTTACCTCTCTGTGAAATAATATCTTTCACTTATAATGCCTAATATTTATAATATATCTCGTTATATAATTCATTCCAGAAACTCTCACCCAAAGCTGCACATGTAATAATGAGAAGCAGAGATACAAGAATCGTAATACCGCAAAGAATTAATCCGGCTATTGCCATTCCTTTACCGCCATTCTGATTCTTAATACTAATAATACCTAGAACTAAACCTACGATAGCTACCGGAAGAGAGATATACCATAAACAGCAGCTGATTAACAATGTAATAATACCACACACCATGGAAGCAATCGCCAAACCGTTATTCTTATTTGGCAAAGGCTGCTGATACTGTGTATATGGTTGTTGATATTGACCCGGTGTCGGATTCGGATTAGGCTGCTGATACTGTGACTGTCCACCATATTGAGGCTGCTGATATTGTGGCTGCTGATATTGCGGTTGCTGGTAACTCGGCTGCTGATATTGCGGCTGATTTGTGTTTGAGTCATTCGGTTGTTGATTTTCATTATTATCGTTCGGATTGTTAAAATCTCCCATGAGTGTACCCCCTTAAAGATATGTATAAGTTCTTTTCTTTTATTGCTAAATAAATCCTATCACAGATTGTAATAATCTTCAACAATAAATCAAAAAATTACCATCTAATGTTAGTGTCAAGTGTTCGTTGGCAAATATCCTAATTACAAAAAAATCCTTTTTCTTATATTTATACTTGCTTTTACATTAACCCTTAATTATACTTGAATTAGAGTTCCTTTTTTGCTTGATTCAAGATTAAGCTCCTTGACTCAAGCAGAATTGGGACTCTATTTAATCAAAATCCAGCTATTGAAAGCCATGTTTGTCTTCCTCCATCTACCTTCGCACTTAGATACGGCATATGCACATTTGCCATAGCACTTTCATATCCTTTTCCTATCTTCAATGGTATTCTTCCGGCTCCTAATATCTCTATAATCTCTTCAATTTTTTCCTCTTCGAATATTTCACGTTTTACACGTTCAGTAACTTCATGTATTTTTCCACTACATTTTTTGGCGAGGATTTTTGCCAAGTGATTTCCGCCTAGAATACTCCAACTTGTATGATTGTGTTTCATCCTTTTTGCGATAACACTCCATATATGATTTTCCATTGTACCCATATTTTTATACTCTAAGCCCTCGTTTAATGCGGGTAATTCAAGATTTCTTTCTTGATACGGAATAAGCCCGTCTCGGTTATTCTTAAAATATTTAATTAAATCCTGCACTTTTTCGCTTTCATCTTCTGTTCCGACACTGTTACTATACATTTCAAGATATTCGAACATTTCATCCAACTGCTTAGCATCCAGTAGTTCTATGATATCCCTGACTGCTCTTTTATCAGTTATCTTTTCCTTTATAGCTTTATACTTATGGAACGGATCTAACTGGAAATGTGTACTTTTATCTTTTACTTTCTTAATCCACGATGCACCATCTGCATTAAGCATTCTAACATCTATTTCATTAATATCAAATTTCTCTGCGATAGCTGCTTCCCGATATTCGTGGAACTCTTTAGCATTGCTAAATCCTGCTACAACTACTTTGTTTGAGAGTTCGCATCGGTCTTTTCCTAGTACCTTCCAGCCTTCATAAGCAATCGCAACCTTCATTTCGGCTTTTTCCTTGCCATTCTTTTTTCGGGCTTTTCCTTGTAGATTTATATATACACCATCTGCTTCTTCAAACAGTACTGGAGTGATCTCATCTCCCTGTATTTTGCCATCTTTATAGGCTTTCACAAGTTCTTTCTCTTCCTCTACAACCTTTTCTCCAAGTGCTTGTATTACATTCCAGACACCCATTGGACTGATGCTCTGACCCGTCATTTCTGTAACTTTGGATGCACACTCGCGATAGGACATCTCCGTAATCCCATGTACTAGCTTTTCTGCCAGGTTGGTAGAAATTAATCCAACCTTCTCCAGTTCTAAGGTCTCATCTAATAGATATATAAATATCTTGTTGCTAGCTTCATCTGTTGTCTGGTAAATGGTTCTTTTATAATTTACTTCTCCATATATGGTCTTAACCGTTGTTTCTCTGAGTCCTTTATTTCTATAAACCTTCTTATCTCTGTTATTCCGAAGATAGGTATCATACATTTCAAGGATCTGTTTCGTATAGTTTCTACCTTCTTCACACACTAAACTGAATATTTTTTGCTCCAACTCCTTGAAAGTTATGCCGTTTTCCTTTATTATAGAATCCATCGTACATCCTCCTTATCTTTTGGTCTCAGCAACTTAATTATAAGGATTTAACTGTACGATGGGAAGTGGGTTCGCCCACTTCTTTTATTTTATTCATTTATTTGCCAACACTAATTATACTCTAAGAATAAACCTCATTTTTACGGGAAAACTATTAGGTGAATTATGGATATCCCATAAAAGGAGGTTGATTTTTTGTGAGAGATAACAGATTGGATAACCTGATTAACAGGTTGAAGTATACATTTTCATTAAAACGTACAAGAGTTACCCTTTATATGGCAGCAGTGCTTTGGGTTGCAGTTGCAACTCAGATAACGGTCAATCATATATTTCAAAAGGAACTGCAGATAACTGACGCATTTGTAAAATCAAATACCGAAGAAATGCAAAGCAGTTTGGAAATAGTTGCAGAATACAAAGTTGGATATCTTAGTGAGGAGGATAAAAAAGATATTATTTATCATCTTGCGGATAAGATAGGCCTTAGTATTGATCAAGATATATCTGTATGGAAAGAAGAAGCCCGCAGTGAGTACTATTATTTTAAGAAAGCCAAACAGGCAGCAACTGAAATAAAAGTGGTTAGTTTAGAGCAACAGGAAAAGGATACAATTCAAATCAAACATTATATTATCGTAAGGCTCAATATACTGCAGGGGATTAATAGTATGGACAAATATAAACGTACCTTGGATAAAGTATTGGATCATATGGGTCTGAAAGAGAAGCAGATCACACTAAAATATGAAGGTAATAAAGAAGGTAATTTAACTAGCCGGCAAAAACATGAAATAGCTGAGAGTCTAGTTAAGGATCTACAGGGAGAGATAGCGTATGAATATGATGAAGGAGATCTTTATACTGTATACGCCTATGCAGGAATGTTAAAAGAATATGTGATATCGATGGGAAATAAGATTAATGTTCAGGTGGCAATCACTTATAATGAATTAACCAATAAAACCAGAATTACCCTAGCTACTCCAATTCTGAATGAAAGTTGGTAATGTAGGAAAGAGAATAAACTATGGACCGCCCATTATCTAAATGATAGAGGGCGGTCCATAGGTACTTGTTAGAGGGCATCATAATTAGAGGAAATTTTAGAACCAGCGTCTTCTTCCGCGATAACGTCTCCGGCGATGAAAGAATTCGTTTAACAAAAGCAGGGTGACGATATCACGAAAATAATTTTGACGTCTTCTGGGAGGATAGAAGTAGAG
>JAEZUR010000059.1 GCA_023420935.1 Bacillota bacterium
TATTTTACCTATGAGTTTATTAAGAATCAGAATGACTTGCATATTATTTCCGTTCGCGAATTCCCAGAATATAAAGATAGGATGATTGAATATTTTCATCGTCGATGGGGGAACAAAGAAAATCTTATGGTTTACCAGGATTGTATTACACAATGTATCGATACAACAGAACCACTCCCTAACTGGTACTTATTAATGGATGGGGAAAGAATCGTTGGAGGTGCAGGCTTAATAACCAATGATTTTATTAGTCGTATGGAACTTTATCCATGGGTGTGTGCAATTTATATTGAAGAAGAATATCGTGGTCATGCATATGGATCTTTGCTTTTAGATCAGGCGAAAATAGATGCAAAAAAAGGTGGGTTCCATCATCTTTATCTTTGTACCGATCATGTTGGTTATTATGAACATTACGGTTTTTATTATGCCGGAATGGGTTATCATCCATGGGGTGACCAGTCCCGGGTTTATGCCATTGAACTTTAGAGGAGAAGAAATGATACAATCAAAACATCATACGAAATACAGAAGAACCTTATATGCCAGTTACATAGGATACATTACACAGGCTATCGTAAATAATTTAATCCCCTTATTATTTGTTACTTTACAACATGAATTTACCATATCATTAAAACAGATTGGTTTTTTAGTTACATTCAATTTTTGCATTCAGATTATTGTTGACTTTATTTCTGCAAAATATGTAGATCGAATAGGTTATAAAACAGCTATTATTGCAGCTCATATTTTCGCAGGAGTAGGGCTTGTTGGCCTTGGAATCTTACCTTATATCGTTCCAAATGCATACGTGGGCATTCTTATTGCGGTGGTGTGCTATGCCATAGGAGGCGGAATTATTGAAGTATTAATTAGCCCGATTGTAGAAGCACTTCCAACCGAAGAAAAATCTACAGCTATGAGTCTGTTACATTCATTTTATTGCTGGGGGCATGTGAGTGTTGTACTTTTATCAACCCTATATTTTGTGACAGTCGGTACTTTGCATTGGAGGTTTTTGCCGATCATATGGTCAATCGTTCCTTTCTTTAATGTGTTATTATTTATGGGTTCTCCGGTGAAAGCACCTGTTGAAGCAGAACATATGCTATCCCTTAAAAACCTAATGTCTATGAAGCTTTTTTGGCTGTTTATTGTACTTATGATTTGTTCCGGAGCATCAGAACAAGCAATGAGTCAGTGGGTATCTTTCTTCGCTGAAAGTGGGTTAAAGGTGTCAAAGACTACAGGAGATTTGTTAGGACCTTGTATGTTTGCAGTATTAATGGGAATCTCTCGAACTATTTATGGAAAATGGGGTGAGAAGATTAACCTAAATAGATATATATTACTCAGTACCATATTGTGTATCTTTAGTTACTTATTGGCGGTGTTATCGCCAATTCCAATTGTATCACTGATAGGTTGTGCATTATGTGGCCTTGCTGTTGGAATTATGTGGCCAGGCACCTTTAGTTTAGCATCGAAACATTGTCCAAAAGGTGGAACCGCCATGTTTGCATTCCTTGCTTTAGCAGGGGATGTGGGATGTGGTGGTGGACCTTCTGTTGTAGGAATTGTATCTGATCGGTTTGGTAATCGTCTACAGGCAGGATTATTGGCGGCAACGGTTTTTCCAATTCTTTTATTCATTGGAATTTTGGTGCTACGTAAATGGAGAAAACAAGAAGTAGAAGAAAATTGTAACTTAGTATAACCAGGTTGCAACATGTTCTTTTGCTATTGCTTCTATATCCCAGAAGATGTAAGGTTATCTTATCAAAAAGTTAAGGAGATAAGATAAGTATGAAACAAGCATTTCATTTTTTATCATTAGCGTTATATGCATTTTTAGGATTAGGATTAGAAGTAGCATTAATTGGATTGGAACCAAATATTTATGGAGTACCCTTGTCAGAGTGGACGAAAAGAGAAAGTTGTTTTCATTGGATCTTAACTTGCATTGTCTGGGGTATAATGTGCTTCATTCTCATTACCATAGCCAAGAAGAAATACAAATTTGATGTATTCGCAAAGAAGTTACCAATAAATCGTATTTCCTGGATTATATCTATTGGTATTGTTTGCATAGGTATTCTTGGTGTATCATTTATGTGGAATGGATTTAAACCAGCAAAAGAATTCGCAGCACATGGGTTAATCCCGTTTATATTTCAGTATTTTTATTATTTAGTTGAGATGGTTCTTGTCATGTTAATCATCAGTTTTGGGCAACAATTCGGAGAGTTAGTATCAAAGAAAAGATGGATTCCTTGGGGTGGTATTGTGCTTTCTTGTACCTGGGGGTTAGTTCATATATTAACCCAAAATATGCAAACAGGGATATTTACTGTTATTTTATCCCTTGTGTTTGGAGTGCTATATTTGCTTATGAAGAAGAATATAGTATGGGCATATCTTTTCATTGGATGTATTTTTATTTTATAGAAAAGGTGGTATGGATTTGAGGATTAATCTGTTTTCGGATGAATCTGTGAAGGAGAATAAAGTAGATATCTTTTTTAAAGAAAAGGATGAAGAGATTAATGGCCTACTAGACTATCTTGAGAAAAGGAATAACTTACTTGGTAGTCTAGACGGAGTGCAAAAAATCTTAATTCCAGAACAAATTTATTATTTTGAAGCAGTGGACAAAAAGTGCTTTGCCTATATGGAGAAAGAAATTTATCAAGTAGATCTAGGGTTACAGGAGCTAGAAGAATTATTGCAGGCATTAGGGTTTCAAAGGGTAAATAAATCAGTGGTGCTTAATCTATTTAAGATAGATTATATCAAAGCACAGGTTAATATGAGAGTGGATGCGTTTTTAGAAAATGGTGAGAGAATTGTGATTAACCGAAGTTATAAAAAACTATTTGGTGATCGATTAATGGAGTTAAGACAGGGGGGAAAGAATCGATGAAAATTATAACCAAGAAAAATTTTCTGATTGTATTATGTTGTACATATACCATATTGTCGCTGTCTTCCAGTCTGATCGATATCTTAGTGCTTGGAAAGATTAATCCAACTCAAACCAATCTGTTGTTGTGTTTGATTCTTTCTGCCATAGCAGTATTTATTCTCTCTCAGCATTATCGCTTTGATCGATATTCCTTGATAACGGTAATTATCATGCAGTATGTAGTTGCAATGTTTTTAGTGTTCCTTCTTGTATGGTTGAGTGGGTTTTTTGTTGAAATTCATCCAGATGGTTATCACGATGTATTTGTTTCTTTTACCATTCCTTATTGGATTGGAGCCATATTCTATTACATTAACTTATTTGTTGAGGTAAAAAAGCAAAACGAGATGATTCAAGAAATTAAGAAAACAAAATATAATATTTAATAAATATAAATGTAGGCTTTTGCAAAACAGACAAGAATTAATTTCTATTTTGCAAAAGCTTTTTTGTTATGCAAAGATGCTACCAAGGCGTTTAATTCCTTCTTCAATAGTCAGAGTATCTGAATTGGTATAATTTAGTCGTAAAGTATTCACATTGGTACAATCACAATAGAACGAGTCGCCTGGCACATAGATAACTTTTTGTTCCATAGCTTCCTTGATGAAGGATAAGGCGGATTGCTCTTTCTTTAATTCTGCCCACATAAACATGCCACCTTGTGGCTTTGTATAAGTAATATGCTTCGGGAAATAGCGTTCCATGGCATTTACCATAGCAGTACTCTGTTTTTGGTAAAGGGATTTAATTCTTTCTATATGACAATCATAGTCATTATGCATCAAATAATCGTAGATAACATATTGAGCAAATATATTGGTATGAAGATCAGAAGCTTGCTTCGCAGTCACGATATGTTTTTTTAATTCTTCATTTTTTGTACATAGAAAACCTAGACGCATTCCAGGTGTGATTGTTTTTGAAAATGTACCAAATACAACACTACTTTCCAAACGGTTTGCACCTATATATGGAAGGTCATCACCGTCAAATCGTAATTCTCCATAAGGGTCATCCTCAATCAGTATTGTTTGTTTATCCTGTAACAGTTCATATATTGTATCACGTTTTTCTTTGGAATAGGTGATACCAGTGGGATTCTGAAAATTTGGTACGGTATATAATAACTTTAGACTATTTTTATGGAATACTTCTTCCAATTCTTCGGTATTGATACCATCGGATTCTAAAGTAATTGGAACAAATGCTGGTTCGAACAGTGAAAATGCTTGAATCGCACCTAGATAACCAGGTTTTTCTATTCCGATTTTGTCGCCCTTATCTACTAACACTTTTCCCATTAAATCTAGTCCCTGTTGTGAACCTGTAGTAATAATAATATCATTAGCGGTAACATTCCATTGAAATCGTGTTTGGTAGCGTTTAGCAATCCAATCACGTAATGGAAGAAGTCCCTCTGTTGATGAATATTGAAACAGTTTTTCTCCATATTGTTGAATTACTCGATTGGTTGATTCTTGTAGTTCATTCATCGGAAATGAGATAGGATTTGGAAGTCCGCCTGCAAATGAAATAAAGGATTTATCCTCAGTGACTTTTAACATATCTCGAATAAAAGATGGTTTTGTTGATAATATCCTCCTAGAGTAAATAGAATTCATGGGAAAATCCTCCTTTATTGTATGGTTTTATGTAATTATAACATTGCAAAAATAGGCATACAATATTATAATTGTATGCAAGACGCTTAAATATAATTGAAACAATTCGTAAGTTTTTGCGAATAGTAGAAAGGTGAGAGATATGCCAGTGAATTCATTTGACAATTATCCAATGAGTTGGAAACCAGATTTAAGCAATACCAATGCCCCTATGTATAAAGCATTAGCTGATATGCTTGAACGAGATATAAAAGATAGAGTATTAATTCCAGGTGTTAAACTTCCACCTCAAAGGGAGTTAGCAGATTTTCTTGATATAAACCTTAGTACAGTATCAAGAGCTTTTAAAATATGTGAACAAAAGGGGTTAATATGTGCCTCAGTAGGTAGTGGAACGTATGTGGCGTCCGATGCTATGGCGAATACCATCTTACTAACCAACCCAGAAGAGCATCAGTTGATTGAAATGGGTGCCATATTACCCAATTGGAGAGCCAATCATTTTCTTTCAGAATATTTACAGAAAATGAGTATGGAACCGGAATTTATGAAATTGTTCCAATATGGTGCACCAAACGGAACCGAATGGCAACGACAAGCAGCAGTTGAATGGATGAAGAAGGAAAGATATAACACAAAAGCAGATGATATTCAATTAGCAAGTGGAGGTCAAAATGCTATTACTGCTGTTTTAGCCGCGCTCTTTCAACCAGGGGATCGAATCGGAACAGATCCAGTTATATTTCCAGGTATGAAAACTGCAGCGCAAATGCTCGGAATTCAATTGATTCCAATCCAACAGGAAGAAAATGAAATAACAGAAGAAGGTCTTCTCTATGCTTGTAAAACAGATAAAATAAAGGGATTATATCTCATACCAGATTTTCATAATCCGACTACTCATACCATGTCATTGGAAAAACGAAAACAGATTGGTAAGATAGCAGAGGAAAATGATCTGATTATCATTGAAGACAGTATTAATACGTTGCTTGGAGATGATCCACTGCCACCAATTGCTTCCTTTGCACCAGACCAAACAATCTATATTTCAAGCCTTTCGAAAGTGATTGCACCAGGTCTTAGATTAGCATTTTTATCTGTTCCATCAAAATACAAAAAGAAAGTTGCAACTTCACTATATAATATCAATGTATCTGTTTCACCATTAATGGTTGAGTTAGCAACAAGATTAATCCATTCCGGAATAGGCGATAAAATCGCAAAGGAAAGAAGGATATATATCCATCAACAGAATGAAATTGTGAATCGAATTCTTGGGTTGAATGGGAACTTAACAGGTGGAAAAGAAATTCAAATATACGGTGATAATTATTGTCCGTTTAAATGGATCATATTACCAGAACCTTTCACTGGAAAGACGTTTGAATTGTATGCAAAGAATGTGGGAATTCAACTTTATTCGGCAGATTGTTTTGTCGTTGGAAACGCTCAAATACCAAGAGCAATCCGAGTCGCTATTACATCAACAAAGGATGAAAAGGAATTAGAACGAGGACTAAATCTTATGAAAGATATTCTAAATAAAGAAGAGGAGATTATGTTTTTCTAGATGTAAATGGCCAGCCTTGATTATGTCTTGCACATATATGATTGAAATGAATAAAATAAATTGAGAATATTAATGCATATAATCCAAGGTGGTTTTAGTAAAGTGAACGGAAATGAAAATAATAGGAACAGAGCCAGGCTTTCTGCTGGTATACCATATGATGATATAACTTGGTATGACGTTGAGGGTCAACCGTTTGGTACAGCTTCTCACTTTAATGCGATTATATTAGACGATGCCAACAACATTGTTGATTTGGAAGGTGCTTTTGCAGTTGGTGGTAGTTTTTATAGTCCAAGAGGGTTAGGTGTTGCATATAGAGGAGAAGCTGGATTTGCTAAAATAGGATTATCTCCTAATTTGGCAAGATTTATAGTTGGAGGAAATACCGTAGTAAGAGGACCAGTGGTAGTATCAGGCCATGTTATCGGAGGAGAAGGATTTCAAGTTGCAAAAGGTAGCACATACTTTATTGGCAAAAATGGGGCTAACTCATTAGAAAAAGAAATTCAATATTTATATAATCAGCCAAATGGCAGTATATATTGGAAACCAACAGATAAAGGAATGTATTACATTATTCCAAGTTATGATGTTCCACGGTATATTCCCAATGAACGAATCGGTGCTAACCTAAATCAGTTCTTCCAGAATGCAAGGACTAGTCTATTAAGACAAAAAAGTATGATTGAAAGACTACCGGTGAATGGAGTTGTTCGATCAAGTAGTAATGAATGGACGTTGCATGGAGAAGACCCAAGAATCAACGTATTTCGAATTGATGCAGGACCTAACGGCTTAATTAATAAAGGCATACGAATTCATATACCAACTGGAAGTGTTGCTATTGTTCGGTTTAAAACCGGCCCACATGCTCATTTACAATATGGCTTTATGGGCGATCAAGCACATGCACAACATACACTTTATGTGTTTGAGGATGCAGCGAATATTCATATGGAAAAATCGGCTGATATTTGGGGTAGTATTTTAGCTCCACAGGCTATGTTCCATGCACATCCTACCGGAGGCCATGTCAGTGGTAACGCAGCATTACGTGCATTTGCAGTGAATGAACAAAGTGGATTTGAATTTCATTGGTATCCATTTGTAGGTTTAGGGGTTCAGCCGGCACCACAACCTATGCCACAACCAGTTCCACAACCAGTTACGCCTGTGCAACCAATCGCAGAAGTACAGCCATGTCCTGCATGCCCAACACCACAACCATGTCCAACACCAGCGCCATGCCCAACACCAGCGCCATGTCCAACACCAGCGC
>JAEZUR010000109.1 GCA_023420935.1 Bacillota bacterium
TTATGAAGTAAACGAGGAAATTAGAAAAGTAGATAAGTACTGTATTAACGAAAAGGTACTCAAGAAAAAATTAATTAATTATATGGATATTTTGCATAGTAAGTAAAAAGTGAAAAAAGTAATACATGAATAGTCTGTTGGAATTCGTTTAATAGAGAGCTACACCATCTAGATTAAGTCAATTAAGGTTTTGTTCATTACCAATACATAATGAATTGGAGAACTTTATCGCATCTATCTATGAGCAAAACCGATCGTTGAATGAATATGTATCTCAATTAGATGAATATGTAAGATTGGTAAATGAAACAGAGGATACCATAGTAGAACAATTTATATTGTATCTTTTTATCCAATTGATTAAAGGAGGATTTTATGTATAAAGTAATAATAATTGAAGAAGATGAAATGACAAGAAATATAAAATTAATAAATGTTGAGACAGGAACAATTGATGAATGCTTTGATGATTCGGCATTAGTGGGGAACAAGCGTCGTTTTGATTTTATAGAAATAGGAAAGGAATATAATTGCAAAATTAAATTATTTGGAAATGTAGTGCAAGAAAGAATGGGTAAGGTGGTACAGTGTAAAGTTATCTGTAAAGATGTAATTGTTGGAACTAGAAACATGTCAAAGGTATTAGTAAACAATGATGAATATTTCATACCTAAAAATAAACTTAGTGAATTAGAAGATGTTGAATCATTTTATTTTAGATATACGAGAAAAGATTTAATACAAGTTAACGATGTTATCCATGCAGATTTGTTATAATAAAATTTAATTATGGTTATACTTTAGGACTTCCAACTACCTAACCATATCAGGATTCAAAATTACTGATTAACGAAATAATAGAAAGTAAAACACCAGTACCAGACCCACGAGGGACAAATGCTTTATCGTGGACAGGTGAAGGAACTTTTAATGGTAGTACAGGATATTATGAATTAATTATAGATCCCAGTTCAAATACTGTTTGGCATTTTGTATTTAAATCTCAATAAAGATAGAAAGGTAAATTGTATATGAATGAAATGATATATGACTTTACAACACATAGTTTGTATTATGAAAACCAAGATGTTGATGTTCGCAATTTTTCTTTGGCAATCGATACATTGGAAGTGGTATTTGAATTACAAACAGGGAAATTATTAAGAATACAAGGATTTTTTCCACTAATAAAGGCTACTGTTTGTACAATTGATTTCCCTAAATGGAAAGAAGGAGATTATTTATTAAATAATATTGATTTATCAGGATGTAAAGAAAATGAAGTATATGATTTAGTTCGAAAAATTCCTCAGACACAAAAATATTTTGAAAAAATGTTTATGAAGTATGATAAAGAAAAGGGAATAATTCAAGTTGGAGAGGATGCACAGGAAGGGAAAGATATAATAAAAGTAAATAATAATATATTCTGTGCTCTTGATGATAATTTAAATCTAAGAGGTGTATATATTGTGCCACAAAGATTTATACAAAGATAAAGAAGAATTAGGGAGTAAACAAGGTATTTAATAAACGACAGGTAATAGACGAACAGTCTATACCTGTTTTTTTGTACGCTAAAATCTGACTATAACGTAAGCAAAACCACTAATTGGAATAATTATGAAAATAGTATTGACTTTTATTATGGAATTAGGTGCAAAATGATTTAGTAAACAAGTTACTTATTTAAATAAATTATGACAGCAGGAGTTTGAAAATTGAGCATAACAGATGTAGGGAGGGAAATGATTGATTGGTAAATGTTACATCAGTAAAAAAGCTAGTTTGGTTATACTTTCTGTACTTTTACTCTTAACCAATTGCCTAACAGTCAATGCAGCCACTGCAGATGATCTACGAGAAATGGTAGGACAGAAAAGAGTTACAGATGAATCAGTGATCAAGGATGTAAAGTCAATTATATATCGTTATAAACAGTCAGAGTACAAGAAAAAGCTCATTAAAATTTTGGATACAATGGGTGATTTTGGGTACGAAGATCATTTTAATGAACTGTTACAACAGAAAGATAAATCGTTAGAGGTATTACAGAAAAGCTTTTGTTCCAATGAAAAGGTTGATGTAGTGATTGAGAAATTAAACGATAGTGTTTCCATACTAAGTGAATTAGGAGCACTAAGAGAACCTACTAGCTGCCCATTCGATGAGCTAGAAGAGGATGAAGATAAGAGTGCATACCAATATGCAAGTTCAGTGATGAAATCCATAGATGACAACTATAACCTAGGGAAAGTCGGAGAAGGTGTTACATTTCCCACGATGGATAGTGCTAAGCTACAACGATCTTTTGGAGAAAACGCTATCGTAACTTCAGATATTCAATATGAAAATAATAAAGGAATCGATCTTTATGTAGCAACCAGTTCCAAGAAAGAATATAAAGCAAACATTGTTGCTCAGTTCAATGGGAAAGTAAAATCCATCGAAAAAAAGTATAAAGGCAAGTATCGAATTACCATAGAACATGGGGCTTCCCTAGTAACTGTTTATGAGTATGTTTCAACTGTTAAAGTAAAGGTTGGAGATTACGTAAAGCAATACCAACAGCTTGGATATGCAGCAGGTGATATACTGCATTTCGAGGTGATTCTAAATACCATACCAATCAATCCTTTGTTTCTCTATGGTGACATGGGGGAACAAGTTTATAACGATTGGTATGCTGATAATCCTGGAATGGCATATGAGAAAACAGATTTTTCAAAGATAAAGATGTACATAGAAAATAAAGTAGAGGGCAAAAGTGATACAGTTTCATCATCTGTGGTGTATGAAGAGGATAACAAAGATGGAACTAACATCAAGTTTGAGGATGATTATGTGAAACCGGAAGTTCCTATTGCAGATTATATTGAGGAAGAAAAAACAGAGTAGGTGGTGTTGATTTGAAGATTAGGCATTCGGATAAACAATGGGTTGGAAAACTTTTCATGTTAATCAGTACCCTTATCATATTATTTCTCCTCGGTTGTATTGTAAAGCTTATCATACCAACAAAATCCAATACACCCATAGAGAATATTAGTAGTGAAAATACCCTAACTTATGTAACCAAGCAAGTAGTGGATTATGAAAGTAAGGGTAAACCAAACAGATGGGAAATTAGATATGATATTTGGAACTCTAGTTCTTCACTCTACAAAAATGAGAAATATATCAAGAAACTAACATATGGAGAACTGGATAAAATAGTTGATTTTGAACCAGAAGCCTTGGTAAGCAGTCATGACTCTACTGAAGAACTGAATACAGAAAATGAAACAGGAATCGTTTATGAAATGGATCTCAAATCAAGTGAAAGATATATAGCGTCATTATTAAGCAGAGGATATAGTTATCAAAGAAAAATCTTAACATCCACTTATGCGGAGGTTTACTTATTTGACGCAGTGGGAAATACCATAAGGGTGTTAGCCTTCCAAGATAAGCTGTTAATCGCCACATTATATGAAGATACCACATTACCCACGATAGAAGGATATTTTAAATAAGGGAGGATAAAAATGTACTCAAAGAAAATCTATATTATCATTGCAGCCATTGTTTTATTAGGAGGAGTATTGGGCGTTGTTATTATGCAAAGAACTTACGAAAAGAAAATTGATAAAAAAGATGCAACAATTGCCCAGTTACAGAAGGAATTAAATCGAATTGGAGAGTTAACCTACGTATACCGCTTGGCAACTGATGCCAAAGCAGGGAATGAATGCAATGATTATGATCTAGAAACAGTGGAAGTGCCAGTAAGTATATGTAGTGATAATTCGGTTTATGATACGGAGACAATCACAGGACGGTACTATAAATTTAATGCAGCTGCAGGAACCATCTTATCACAGGATATGTTTACTGACTTCAAGATAAGTAATGATATGCGTCTTATGGATGTTGTGTTTGATGAAATACCAATTGGGTTAGAATCAGGAGATTATATTGATGTTCGTATTGCATTTCCGTTGGGGCAAGATTACATTGCTATGACCCATAAACGTGTTGCGGAGATAAATGGTTCAACCGTTAAATTAGTAGTGGAACAAAGAGATTTTTATTGTTATGAATCTATGAAAACAGATATCGCAACATATGAATCTACTAAAATATATGGTGCAGAGTATGTGGAAGCTGGATTACAAGAGGCTGCTAAAACCTATTATCCTATTAATCTTGATGTACTATTAACCATGCTAAAAGACCCTAATATAAACACAGGTGATTATAGTGAGATTCTAGCAGTACGTGAGCAATTGGAAGAACAGCTATTAAGTTCAGATAAGATAGATATTGCGCAAACGGTTACCTCAGGTAGAGAAACCATTAGTGAGAAATTTGATGAAGCACAAGAAGCATATGAAAATTTACAGATTGAAAAAGAACAAGAAGCAGAACGAGCCGCAATTATGGAAGCACAAGAAGCGGAAGAGGCCGAGGATAGTGAAAATAGTAATAATTCTGGTAAGGAAGAATAGGGGGCTTTAAAGTATGGCGATGATTTCTATAGTAGGGAAAGTGGACAAGCGTATTTTAGTGCTTCCCCTGATGCGTGTGTGTTCTATGGATGGGCCAACGGTGGTATTTAGTGATGACGGTAATTTTAAGAATCTTTTTCATGAAGAAGGTGAGGAAGGATGCGTGTCGGGAGTAGATATTTTTATTACCAATGACATACCAGACACGGAACTGATTCAGATGGAATATAAACATCTGATTTATGTATATTCTGACCCAATTGAGATAGATAACAAAATGGATATATCTCTCGTTTGCCGATGTTATGATCGCTCATTTATTGGATTACCGAAAGCTAAGTTATCTGAGGCTTCCAACCACGTTGATTTAATTTTTAGTTCTATTCCATTAAAAAATGTGAAAAACACGATTGTATTAAAACCGGAATACTATAGGTATCTAGTGGAGACGGAAGAAAAAAAGGAATTATTAATCAATAAAGATAAATCTCTATGTAAACTAATGACATTGATACTGAGCAATATATTCCAGATGAGTGAGTTACAATTTTCACGATTATTAGTTCGTAATAAATATGAGTTATCAATGAAATAAGAGAGGAGTATTGTAAAGGATGAATATAGCTGTGATGTCTCCACATACGCACAAAAACGGTAATACAGTAATTGCATCTTTGATCGCATATGAACTTTCATCCAGAAACCGTAAGGTCTGTTTAGCACATAGTTCCAATATATCGAATGCGTTATATTCTTATTTTAGTATCAATGAAACGAAAGATAAAACATGTAATTCCATTCAAATACTGAATTTAATCCGAGAAGGCGGCATTCGTAAAAATGATATAAGCGATTATTGTAAAAGTGTAAGCGAGAATCTTGAAATCTTCAGTTTAAATTCCAAGGAGATAACCCAAGAACAATTAAATGAAGTAACAGGTTTTATCTGTACTAATTTCCCTCATGATCATGTGGTTTTTGATGTTGATGATAATAATTTAAACAGTGAGATTAATCAAACAATTATAAAATACTGTGATTGTATTGTATATGTTCTTACTCAGAACAAAACAGAACTGATTGAATTTAGTGAGAATCGTAAGGAAAATTTGTATTGGATGAATGACATTCCTAGCATAGTCGTGGTAAATCAGTATTGCGATATCGTAGGTAGTATAAAACAAGTGGCTTCCACCATTGGAATTAAGAATCCGAAGAAGTGGTTTAAGATGGGCTATAATCCCTGGATTGCCTTTACTACCAATCACGGAATCTTATCACATTTATATCAAAACATGCAAAAAAGAGATTATCAAGTGGTTGATATAGACAGTGATCTTAAAAATTTGGTAAATGGTATCCTTAGCATTCGGTACGCCAAGCAAGTAATACGTTATCAAAAGGAAGAAAGTAACTTTAGCAAAAGTAGTTAAGGGGGTAAAGAAATAGTTTGAATAATACAAATCTAATTTTAATTAGCGTGATTGGTATTCTATTTATTTGTACTGCTTTATACTATTTTGCGAAAGGGAAAAAGCAAGTTATTTTAGAAGAAGATTTTTCAACTTTTGAAGATGTATTAGATGCAATCAAAATATACATCGTAGATATGATAAAGGAGAATTACGAAAATACAAATAATGATGAAGAATATAGTAAACTGCGCAAACGAAAAGCGAAGATAAATGAAGCGTTAAAGAATGCAGTATATGGGATCGACAATGCCAAAATAATGGTGAAAGAATTGATTCGTGGTTTCCTAATAGAACATGTTCATTTAGAGCGAGTGGAGCAAATACTTGGTCTAGATAATGTGAGTGAGCCTTCACCACATGTAATGTTTGAGATTATTATGTACCAATACAAAAAGACTTATGGAAGAAATGCATTAACCAATTGGATCAAGAAAAATCAGTTCGATTTACCCCGGCCTGCCATGGGTATAGGGAAAAAAGGAGATCTTTCTTTCTATATAACAAAAGCTAACTTGGAAAAAAGTTATTATCAAGAAGCCATACAATTAGAAGATGAGGAGAAAGTGGATCTTTTAACTACTTTACTTTATCAGCAATTCAAAGGATTTGGAATGGTGGATACCATTCTAGAAATGAATATTAATGGTATTAATATTGGTGTTTCAGGTTCTATTATGGAGGCAGTTAATGTCAATGAAGCAAGTGGTAATAGAGAAGTAATAAGTGAAGCAACCAATGCTCTTTGGCTTTACTTTGGTGGGAATTATATTCATTGCCAATTTCTTGACTTTGGTTCTGAAGATGAGATTAGACGAATTATTCAGCTTTTAATTCGTTATAATTCTCCAGGTCCTTTATCAGCAAAAAGAGGTTACTTGGTAAATACCATGCATGATAAATCAAGAATACTTGCCATTCGGCCTCCAGCAGGAGAATATTGGGCTACTTTTGTACGAAAGTTTACACTAGATAATGTAACACCAGAAGCTTTGATTATAAAAGAGGGCGTAGTCAATGGTGAGATATGTGTGAAACTAATCGAATTTTTAATGAGAGGATTAGTGACCACAGCGGTTACAGGTCGTCAGGGAAGTGGAAAGACAACCTTAATGAAGGCAATTATAGCATATTTTGACACCCGCTATAACATTGGTGTTTTAGAAATGGCACCGGAGATGTACTTAAGAGAATTGTATCCAGATCGTAATATTTTCTCAGTACAAGAGACAGACAGTGTTACAGCAGAAAATTTGCAGGATGCTCTTAAAAAGGCTGACCGTGCAATCACCATCATTGGTGAAGTAGCAACAGATCCGGTTGCAGCAAGAATGATTCAGCTTGGTATGACTGGTTCTCTTAGTACGGTATTTTCACATCATGCCAATACCGCAAAAGACTTGGTATTAACACTTCGTAACTCGCTAGTAAATGCTGGTGGCTTTGATAATATGACCACTGCAGAAAGACAGGTAACAGATGTAGTAAAAGCCAATATCCATCTTGATTTTACTGCAGATGGCAAACGATACATAAAACGTATTACAGAAATTGTTCAGTTAGATGAGGGTATCCCTTATCCAGATTATGATTCAGAGAACAAAGAAGACAGTATTGCCCTAATACAAAAGGAATATTATATCAGACAAACAGATCGTATCTCCTTTACTTCCAGAGATATTTTAACTTACGATGTTGAGACAGATACGTATACGCCGGGCGAATGCATGAGTGAAACTCTAATTCAAAAGATATCTTCCACATTACCAAGAGAAGAAAGAATTGATTTTGATAAATTCTTAAGTTTCTATTGGAAAGGAGTGAAGGAAGAAGGATATGAAGGGGTTACCGCAGCAGAACCTGATAAAAAAGTAGATATAGATGCATCCAATGACTTTTCCAATGCCGTTAAGTACTTAAATAGTCAAGCAGATTCTGTGGTAAAACAATATGGTTTTGGTGAGTTTTATGAGGATTCCAAGCAGGGGGTGTAACAATGAATATACTAAAATATATAGAATTTACACCTACCACAATCCTAGTAATGTCCTTACCGATTCTACTAATGGTTATTGGTGGAGTAGCAATCATACTCCAAAAAAAGGGAAGCAGAGGAAAAAATTCTTCTGGTATTGATCTATTTTTTCATCATTTATACTTTGAATTTAAAAAGACGCCTCTAGTGAAGTCATATATTAGAAAAATGACAAGACAACTTCAGATGATGTCCGTGTTTACTAAAAATGAAGTCTATATTAAAGTTGCAAAAAATTTCACGTTAACAGCTACCATAACCACAGGAACTGTAATTGTAGCTTTACTATTATTTGATGATTTAGTAAGTGTTTTACTATGTATGGCGATTGCGTATATGATACCAACAACACTAATAGAAAAGCGTATTACTCATATTAATCATGTGGTTTATTTTCAATTGAAATATGCGGTGGAATCATTACGTTTGGAATATTTGCGTTGTAACAATGTAGTGGAAGCATTAGAAAATGTAGAGTGTGGATCCCGTTTAACTCAGATATTCGAAGAATTACATCATATCTTAGTATCAGCCAATGGAGAATTACACCTAAAAGAGTTCTATGAGATAACACCATTTCCACCAATTCAAACGTTAGCACAGATTTGCTACCATATTAATAATACGGGTGATGAGATAGATATCTACGGCAATTCAGCATTTGTGGATGCTCTATTAGTGATGACTTCCGATATCAATCAAGAACTGGAACGGTTAAATTATCAGCGCCTGCGGTTTGGTAAGATAGAATATTGGTGTTTAGCATCCATTCCCAGCATTAAATTTGTAGAAGGATTTTTAACAACCAACATGCCTGGATCCGTACTCATTTATAAAGGGCCAGTGGGATATATCATGCGAGTTGCCATCATATTAGTTTCTTTAATTACCTACTCCATTGTATCAAGAATCAATAATCCTTCCTCCTTAAAAGCGGATGATCGAATAGAGCTTTTTAAACGAATGATTCGATATAAACTTATCTATAAATTCCTACGTAATATAGGACCTAAAAATGCTAAGCGACGTCTATTAAAACGAAGATTAAATAATGCATTTTCTAAAAAGAGTATCGAAGAGTTTTATTTAGAAAAAATTACGTATTCTTTGTTAGCATTCTGTATCCTAATTACAACCTTTATAAGTGGAGTTGTAATTGGTAGAGATTACATTTCTAATAATGTTCAATCGCTTAGTATGATAGCTGGTGATGATCTTTCCGCTTATAAAAAAGAAGATATCTTAAAGATGGATAATGAATATATAATGTACCGAAAAGCTGGGCATGTATATGAGGAAGAAGAATTAAAAACACTTGTGATAACAGCAATGCCAGGACTTACAGATATTCAGATTACGGATCAGATAGAACGACTTAACAAAAAGTATAATTTCTTACAGAATATGTACTTTCGATGGTATTTTATCCCTATTTCCTTCTTTCTTTCCTTAGTGGGCTGGATCATACCTGATCAAGTAATCAAAATGAGAATGAGGATTCTAAAGGAAGAGGAAGAAGAAGAATTTCTACAGATTCAAACCTTAATGATTATCTTAATGAGTATGAATTGCGATACCATGGAAGCAATTGAATATTTGAGTCAATTGACAAGAGTGCATAAAGACATGTTCTTATTCTGTTACCATGGCTACGCAGCACATCCAATTGAATCCCTTGCTATCATGGAAGAAAAGACACCAATACCTGATTTTAAGCGTTTTATTAATAAACTAAAGCTAACGGTTGATGAATTATCTTTAAATGAGGCCTTTAGTGATCTCAAAATGGATCGAGAACATATATGTAGAGAACGAGATATGACACTCAGAGATATGATTGATCGAAAAAGAAATCTATGTGGAGGACTAGTTAAGGTTGGATTTATCATGGTGGTTTTATTGCTATTCATGTTCCCTCTTTTATACCTAGGTTATACCGAAATGATGAGTGGAATTAGCACGTTGCAGGGATTATGAGTAATTGGAAATTATATAGAAAAACAATTGGAAAACAATTGGAAAAACCCCTTGACAATGATATGGGAATTCGGTGCAAGATAGTAATGTAAAAACAATACAAAATAAAGAAAGAAGATGTGGGAAAATAAAACATCTTTAGAGAAGAAGGAGTGGTTTATAATGGCTGGAATGGGCGAAGAAAGTATTGATCTAAGTAAATTAGGGACGCAGTTATTTGCGTTTGGGTTTGTATTAGTAATAGGACTTAGTATTTTTACAATCGGAAAGGCGATCACCAATGACGGTTCTGATAAAGTGCAAAAACAATTAGAGATTGTTCAGCAATCAGAGTATTCCGATTATGATCAGCAGACCGTGCTTGGTACAAAAGTAAAATCAGCATATCAGAACTTTGAAGGTAAGGGATGTGCAATCTTAATCGCCACAAGGGCAATGATTGATGATGGTGCAAGTGCCAATGGGCTTCCAACGAAGGATTCGGATTGGACTTTTATTCAGAAGAAAATAGTTGGTAGTTCCGGAGGTTCCCAAGTTAAGGTAAAGGGAAGTGATGGTTTCGAACATGATTTGTGGTGTGTAAATTATAATGCAATTTTAGAAAATGGAGAACTATTTACCGAAAACGGTTCTTATGTTACGAAAAGTAGCTTCTTAATAGATAAAAGTACAGGAAGTGTAAAGTATTTCAATCAGGTATCTAATATGAAGAAACAGGGCATGGCTGAATACATTCCAACTGGCGCCAAGTATCAATCCACGTTGATAAAGGATACAACAGGTCAGGTTGTAGGTATCGTTTTTGTTCAAGTATCTTCCTATAATTAATCATATTGGAGGTAATAGATTCCAGTGGATGATAGAAGTCATATAGAAATGATATATCTTGCAGTAGAATATATTCTGATTGGTGCCTTTCTTGTTATGGTTACCTATGCTATGTCATTAAGAAACGACTTTGCACAGAGCAGAAATGAACAAATAGCCAATGAAATTAAGATAAATCAGTATCGTAAATTTAACTCGTATGATCTGGGAGAATGTACTGGTGAAGCTTGTTTGAATCACATATATGGTGATGAAGTAATAGAACTTATCCGTCGTTATTACGATAATTCTGATTTCGAGATATACATCGATAAAACTAGTCAAACTGGAAGCTCCTTACGAGTAAATAGATCCTCCGTTTTGAAAAATCCTGATACATATAAATTAAGTAATTTACAGAAACTAATCGATTCGAAATCTGAGTTTCACCCGTATCTAGTATATAATGGCGTAGATCCATCAACCATTACCTCCTATTATCAGGGCTCTTTAGGTAGTGTAACAGGCATGGTTCTTAAATGGAAAAAAGATAATAAGGTGGTGACATCACCTTGAGAAATCATGAAGTAAATGATATTGTCACTGCTGCCATCGAACTGGTGATGTTTGGTGTCTTATGTGTACTGCTTGTATATTTTGCTTTCTCTGCAAGGAATATGTTCTCCTATCATGAGGATCAGATAGCCTTACAAAATGAAATTAAGTTTCAGAGTGCACAATACTTCTTTAAGTATGGTGAACATATCTATGGTACCGATGTGATCGAGTTTATCACCAAATATGATGCGAATTTCGATTATATTATAAAATTTAAAAATGGTAAAACATATGAGATAACAAAAGCATATGCCAGTGAACTTCGATCAAAAGGTCAAGACAGCAATACGCTATGGTCTCAGGAGTATCTAACCAATGAAGTTTTCCTCGATAATGTGTATAAAGAGTTTGTTATTTCAACAGTTGATCAGGGTGATAATAAACTGGAGTACTATATTAATGAAAAGTAGTGTGGTTGGCACACAGATAAGGGGCACATATGAAAACGGAATCTGTTGATTTGATGAAATTAGGTGCTACGATGACTTTTTTATCTATATTACTTACCTATGTTCTTTATTCCGTCCTCCTGGGTAAAAGTATAGGTAATGAATCCCTCAGTAATATGGACAAAATACAGTTATCCTCCCAAGTAAGTACCTTAAGTGATTTGAATCATGTAGAAACACGTATGCCAGCAGCAACTGCATTTTCCTTTATGGAATATAATTACAAGGATATACACGAAATTACTTGTTATATATGTGATGATAAAAAAGGTCTCGTTAGTACAATGGATCAAAGTTTATGTATCACTTCACATTTAAAAGGTTACGTAACCGTATTAGTGGAATACAACGATGCATTTGGTTTATACGACATTACCATACGAGCAGCGTAGGGATTACAGTATTCGTAGAATAGGAGATTAGATGAATAGACAAGCTTTAGAACTATTAGATATTGCTATGGTAACAATTCTAATTGCCTTGATTATTTCTACTGGGATTACAACACTTTATAAATCCTATCGTGAGGTAATCGATAATAGTTATTCCTATATGGAAGATAAGAACACAGGAGAAAATAAAGGATTTTTAGTAAATGAATATGGGGCATATGATGGAACCTTATCCAAATTAGAAGTAGTTTTAATCTCCCAGATTCAAGATGAAAATATGCCAGCTCCCAGAAAGATTGTGGTAAACGGATTAGATGTTGATATTCCATTTACCTATAAAGAATATGCGTTTGAATGTGGTCAGAATGTTTGGCTTATGGTGGATGACCAACCAGATAATTCAAGATATTCTCTTACGTACCAGTTTCGTACTGCGGAAAATGGAACACTGAAAGACGAATACTATGAAGTAAATAAAATAACAAAGGAGGTTGAATAACATGTCAAACTTCCTTACTCGAGTAATTAGTTTGGTACTTGTATTTTTAATGTTAATCATAGCTCCGCTCCTATATAGTTATTCTGTTTCAGAAATGGAAAACAGAAGATTGTTACTAAATGAAGTAAATCAATTTTTAGACAAAGTCACCGATAAGGGTGAAATTACGGAAGATGATTTGACCGAATTTTATCTACAAGTATCTTCCCATGGAATGGTTATTAACCCAACGGTGAAGCGCTTAGTAAGAACTACTGTAGTAACGCCAGAAGGGAAAACAAAAACAACATATATTGCTGCAGACGATATTAATTATTTGAATCAGAGAGATGTAGTGCAGGTGATTTTAAATGAAGTTTCTGCTTCAACCTATCAAAAAATACTATACTCATTTTTAAGAATCGAGGAGGGTACCTATCATCTTGAGATGGCAGCAGTTGTAAGATAAAGAAAGGAGGATTAAGTGGATCATTCACTTAATACGCTTATGAAAAAAAACTATTATACAATAAAAAAGTATCTCTTGGTATTTATGGTACTAAGTATTATGTCATTCATGAATACTTCCAAAACAGAGGCAGCTATGGATATCAATTTATCTCCAGCATATGTGTCAGATATTGATAATGTTTTGTTTCCATCTACCTCACAATACTATGTTTATGATGGATTACAAGGGTCTGGTTGGTTTAAGGTAGATAAGCCAACCATCGTTAAGGCATATTTTAACTGGGATGCTACCACAGCAAAAAGTATTACTGGAACCGCTTGGTTTTCCAGGGATGCCATGGGGCTCGATATCGTTGGATCTTCCAAAAGACTGGCCAATGTAGGTGATTCCATTCTGGTCTTTTTAGATCCAGGTATCTATTATGTGAATCATTTATTTCATGTGAAAGATGCATCCCTATCCACCTCCTTACGAATTGGTGTTGCCTTGCTAGCAGAGGAAACCAATAGTAATGAAACGGTTTATAGCTCTTCCTATGCAAATGCTAATCAATTAAGTCTAGATAAACCATTCAGAGGGTTTTTAAGTACGGTTTCCCCAATCGACTATTATAAATTTACCATTGAGAATGATTCGCGTGTTATCATTAGCTATAATTTCGAGCAGACAGATGATGTGAATGTAAGTGGTGGAGTCTGTACTTTATATGATATATCCAATCAAAAGATAAAAGCAGGTAATTTTAATTCAAGTGGGATAGAATCCAATCAGTTTAGTGAATTTCTAGCAAAAGGGACTTATTATATTGCTATGTCTGGTACGACTTGTGCTACCAACTTAAAAGTAAGTGCAGTATCCTATGTGATAAGTACAAGCCTAAGTAATGAAGATTGGACCAATCAGAATATTACTTTAAAAGTTACAACAGAGTTTGAACCAGTAGAAGTGCTCATTATCAATAAAAAGATTTCATTTGCACGTATTAACGATGGATCCATTTGGAGTTATTACGCCGATGGTTGTCATGAAATTGAAAACAATAAATATACAATAAAAAAGAATGGGTACTACACCATTCGTGTAAGAGATCTGGAAAATAATTTGATTTTAAAACAGGTACATGTTACTAATATAGACAAATCAAGCCCGGTAATTACTGGAGTTACCAATGGTAGATCATATCGAAGTGGAACGGTAATCAAGTTTTATGATAAAAATAGTGATATTAAAAAAGCAAAACTAAATGGCACTAGTATTTATAGTGGTAAAAAGATAGTAAAAAAAGGGAAATATGCCTTAAGTGTATATGATTATGCTGGAAATGTGAAAAAAATAGTCTTCTACATCAGATAATTTATTAGGTGGTGATCCAATTTGAAAACATGGTTTGGTATATTCAATTGTATTGCATTAGGTATGTTATTAATTATGATTGCTATTTTTTATATTCAAATGGATACCATGCAAACAGAATATGATACCAATCGGCTTAATCAAGTGATCAGCTACGCAGGTGAAGCCGCTTTTATGGAAACATTAAACGTGGGAGATCTTAATCTACAATATAGAGATATGTCAGATATTGTATTAAATCCAACCTATTGTTTAGACGTATTTGAGGAAATAATTTGCTTAAATTATGGGATGACAACTAGCCTAGAAAACAAGCAATACATAGAAGATTGTATCCCTACTGCACTATTAGCAGGTAATGATGGATATTACATCACTCTTTTATCAGAAGTGGATACCAATGTGGATAGTGTGATAGGCGAAGAGTATGGATTTAAATGGAGTGTTAAACTTCCATATACAGTAACCAATCAAAATATTGCTATTAGTGTTAATCTTAATTCAGAGGAATGGATTAAAGCGAGTAATGTTGGAGATACCCTTCAACTAAAATATGGAGATAGTTTTGGTGATGCTGAAGTAAGTGGGATTTTATCTAGAAAGACGGTACAACGAAGTATTAATTCCACGTTAAGTGATGCACTTGCCAGAAATATTGATCAGGTCAGTCAATTACGTGGAGACGTTAATTACGATATCTATCTTCCGGCGTCAAAGACTTCTTCTGGTATTAATGATATTACCAACCCAAGTTTAATTATATTATTGCAAGGAGCTGACTTTTCAGGTCAAGCGGTAGTAGAAGAAGCTGTAATTTCAGGAATCAAAGCAATAAAAAGAGTGCACGTAATTGGCTTTCGAGATTCAGATGGTAAAAAGAGATATTGTTATGAAAGCCAATTACCAAAGGAACTAACCGGTAATGTTGAAATTTTCTTTAATACAGTAGAAGAAGCAGCAAAGAAAGGTTACATACCTAGCTATACTTATATCACGAAAAAGATAGAACTATAGGACAATCACACATTTATTAAGAAAATACAAATTATTCAAAAATATTACAAATATTATCAATTTATTGCTTGACATATCTAATTTAATTGAGTGTATAATTTTCTTACAGAAAGAAAAGGAGGCACTTAAGTGAACATATATGGTTGGAATAAAAAGTATGCAATATACATTGTTTGTATGATACTTACTTGTCTTATTACCTTAGTTGTTGTGAAAGCATGGAAAAGTTATCGAGACGATCAAGAGAATAATCAAAAGACTGATGATAGGAAAGAAATGATAGAAATAGAGAAAGACGATTCGGTCACTATAGAGGTTTCCAATGATAGCATCGTAACTGGAACAGAAGTAATCGCAAAATATGCCCAAGTAAAAGGGGAAGAATGTTCCATACTAGTAGCAACAAGTGCTTTCTTAGAAGGTAACCAGGAGGAGCTTGTAGACCCAAAAGAATATCCTTACATATGCTATGTTCTTTCAGAACAAAACCAAGATAGGGTAGAAAATGTGTATACGAAAAATGGAATGTTCGTACCACTTGCTTATGTAAATTATAACATTGTACTAGGTGATACCTGTCTCTATCAAACATATTCAAAAACTAGTTATGAAGCACCCTACGGATTCCTAAAGAAAAAGAAGAAACATATCTATTTTCCTCTTACTTTAAGTAAAAATGATACAATCTACACCATCCATGAGGATGCTAAGTTTCTTAGTAAAATAATATATAACGAAAAAGGTAAAATAGTTGGGTATGCTTTCTTAGAACAATAGACAATTGTACAAAGAAGAAAGGTCAACCATGAAAAAGAATTATAGATATATGGTATTCATAACAGTTATATTAATTTGCGTTTGTAGTATATTCTTTATTACACGAAATCGTAATAAATCAGATCACGAATTGGCATTTACGGAAGATATTGCATTTTTCATTAATCAGGAAGAAAGTGTTTCAATGGGTGAATTCCTACTTTATGCAGCATCCATTACACAAAGTATGGAACAAACCTATGGTATTGATGTTTGGAAAGAAACGGTCACATTAAATAACGGAAGTAAAATTTCTTATGAAGAGTTAACAAAGAGGCAGATAGTGGAGCAAATTAGGATGACAAGATTATTATGTGAAAAGGCAGATGAATATGGGATTACATTATCAGAGAAAGAACAAAAAAGTATTTCTACGGATGCCAAAACCTATCTGGAATCTATTAATAAATATAATGTGGGTGAAAAAGGAATTGACTTGTCCACGGTTCTAAAGGTATACAAAGATAACGCATTAGCTGAGAAAGTACATAATCATATTATCAGTATGGTAACAGATGATAAAGAAGGACATTTTGTAAAAGAATATTTAATGATTTGCAAAGAATTATCACCAAAATGGGCATATGAAACGCATGCCAATCAAATAGTTCTATCTGAATTAGAGTTAGGTAACAGCTCAGAGAACAAGTAAATAAATGAATAGTAATAACAGTTGGAACCAAATAGGTTAGAACGGAAACATCTTACGAGCAAAGTATGTATACAATATACAATGTACATACTCATAATGGAAGAACATAATGGTTATTTTTACTGTTTCTACAGTAATTAATAATAAATAAAATTAAAATACGGAGGTAAGAAAAATGGCAGCAGGACAAATAAGAATTTCACCAGAACAAATGAGAACAAGATCAAAGGAATTTATCACAGAAGGATCTAATTTTCAAGATGTAATTGATCAAATGTCAAAATTAGTAGACGCTCTTCAAGAAGAGTGGGAAGGTGAATCTAGTGCAACGTTTAAAACTAGATTTGAAGAGTTTATCCCAGGATTCAATAGTGTTAAAGATTTGATTGATGACATTGCGAAGCAGTTAGATGATACTGCACATGCACTTGAAACCTTAGATCAAGAGATTTCAAACAAGATGAAAGGTTAGTAGTGAATACCCCTTTAATCTAACAATGATAATACCAAGCGTATTTTATCAAAGTAAGTTTAAAGGGGTAATTATTAAACTAAGTAGAAGGATGATGGTAGATGCATATTATCATAACATTACGAATTAGTGATAATGGAGTTGAAAAAGACTTCGACATAAAAGTAGACCGTAAGCAAAGGATAAAGAATAGCCTGGAAATTGTATTTCATAGTTTACAGATAAACATAAATATTGCTGGGATTCATTTTATAAAATCAACCAGGAATGCAAAATGGATTAGCGTAAATTATACCTATGAGCAAGCAGATATTTATACAGGGGATATATTAGAAATAAAGGGTTAATAGACTGACAGGAGGTTAAAATGGAACATTTAATAGAAAGGGAAATTAAATTAGCAAAATTAAATGCCAAGACGGTTGGAGAACGAAAGCGTTTGAAGGCACCTCATGAATTCTTAGTACCTTGTGATATAGAGGAATCAAAAGATGATTTATTCGTAAAGTATAATGTGGAAAACTTATTACCATTAGAAGAGATCAAGAAAGAACTTAAAATAGATAGAATAAAGCTATTAATTAATGCCACTAGATTAGCAGAGTTATCGAATCATTATATGATAGATATGTCCACAGAAAATATCTATTTCGATTTCAATTACTTCCCTAAAATGCTGGATAGGGATGTATGCAATGAGGATATTTATACGGATGAAACGGACTTTATTAAACAGTATAAAAGTTTAATCGGATGTGTACTACAAAATAAATACAACTATAAAGATTACTACCAAGGTGGGATAGACTTATTAAAAAGAAATAAAGAGACAAAGGAAATCTATTCCTTAGAAAGCCTGGATGAGATTGTACGTTTCTTAATGATAGAATATAAAAAAGAGGAAGTATTACTAAAACAAAATAGTTCCATTGTTCGGAAAGAAAAGTTAAAAAAACATAGAATGATAGAAACATCAGCGGTTATATTTACAATTCTATTCATTTTAATAGGTAGTTACTTTTATTTTGTTTCTATACCTTATAAGGAAAAGTTAATGGCAGCAGATAAACATTATCTACATAAAGAATATGATAAAGTAACAGATGATTTAAAAACAATTAAGTTAAATCAGTTACCATTAGAAACAAAATATATTCTAGCAATTTCCTATCAAGACGCGAATAAGGAATTAAATAAAGAAAGTAAGAAATCAAAAAGTAAGAAGAAAACAACAGAAAAAGAGCTAACCATAACTACTAATGTGGATGTATTTCATTATTGGATTCAGTTGGGGCGAGGAAATTTTAAGGATGCAATTAGTACTGCCAAGAAAATTCAAGATGATGACTACTTGCTCAATGCATATAACAATCAGTACTTAACTGTTTCAAAAGATCTTACCATGGATGGTGAAAAAAAGCAGGCTAAGCTAGATGATATTGAATCCTGCATCAAAGAATTAAAAAGTAAAATGAAAGAAAAAGTGGAAAGTAAAAAGAAATAATTACATCATAATTACTTCATTTCACATATTGAAAGAAACAGAAAGAAAGGAAATAATGCAAAAGATGAATCGATTAATAATATTTGTATGTGAAGATTGCTATCATGAATTTCTACTGGAAGATACTATTTTTATGAACGAGCAATTAGAAGTTGTAAGTGAAGCAGATGCAGCATTTTCTTTTCGAATAAGAAATAATATGGTTTATTACGATCAATACGATTGTGAGTTAGAATACAATAAAAATTACACACATAATAATAGAACATTTTTTATTATGAAAAGTATTAGTAAAACTTATGCTCTTAAGGGAATCGATAAAGTTAAGATAGGTAATACAGAAAACGACCACTTGATTCTTCTTGAGCGTTTCCCATTTCATCCAATGAAAGAAAAGGAACGTCTTGGGACTATTTATAAGAACGGTATCAAGATACCAGATGAGAATATTTCCGTTGAGGAAGGAGATTGGCTATTAATTGGTCATCTTAAAATAGTAATAGAAAAAGATTATATTGAAGTAATTGGTGATGAAAAATTATATCAAACTAATTTGAACTTCATGGAACAGGAAGATGTTAGGTTTGAGGGGTTCCCATTTTATAAACGTTCTCCTAGAATGTTGAAAAACATACCCACTGAGAAAATCTCCATATTAAATCCACCATCCAAAGCAACCAGAGACAAAAAAACATTAGCAAAGATTATTATCCCACCCATTGTTACTTTAAGCGTAACGCTTTTGATATCTATTGTTCAACCAAGAGGTATCTATATTATTATGAGTGTAATTGGGACAACCATGAGTGTTATTTTTTCTATTATTACCTATGTAGAAGATAAGAACGACACCCATAAGAAAAATACCGCACGTGATCAGGTGTATACGGATTATATCTTAAAGCTCAGAAAGAATTTACATAACTTAAAATCAGAGCAAGTTGAGGCATTGACTTATAATAATCCAGATCTTCCTTCTATTGATAAAATGGTAAGAAGATATAGTGGACGAATTTATGAGCGCAGTGTGGGAGAAGAAGATTTTTTATCCATAGCCATAGGAAAGACAGATATAAAGCCTAGTTATAGTATGACAAATAATTTTTCCGAGCTTGAGATGGAGAAAGATGAATTAACCTTTGAAGCAGAAGAGGTTTATGATAATTTCAACTTAATAAACAATATGCCAATTACCGTTGAACTGAAGAAAACGCATTTCGGTTTCGTTGGTGAGAAAACGATTATTCATGAGCAATTAATGTTACTATTTGCTCAATTAACATTTGAGCATAGTTATGAGGATATAGAGATTATCTTTTTATATGAAGATCAATATAGGGATAAGTTTGAATGCTTAAAATGGTATCCTCATTTCAAAGTGAATGAAATTAATGTAACTGGATTAGTCTACGATGAGCGAGTGAAAAATCAAGTATTTGATTATGCTACCCAAGTTTTAAAAAAGAGAAAGCAACAAATTGAAAAGGAGAATAGAGGAGCTAAGTATCTGCCTCATTTTGTGTTTGTAATCGATGATGTAAGTATGATTGCAGAGCATTCCATTATGGAATTTATTCATGGAAAAGACAGTAATTTGGGATTTTCCATTATTTATACTACCAATAATCAATCTAATCTGCCTGAAAATATTAAGACTGTATTTACCCTGGATGATTCTAATTCGGGACACTTGGTTTTAAATAATGGACTTGTATGTAATCAAGCAATACATCTCAATAGAATAAATGGAGTTGACATGGAACAAATAGCTAGAACATTGTCTAGCATTGTATATGCACAAGGGGTAAGCAATTATATCCCAGAAAGTATCACTTTTTTTGAAATGTATCAAATAGAACATCCAGAAGAATTGCAGGTGGAACAAAGATGGGAAAATAATAGTGCACATAAAACATTAGCTGTTCCCTTGGGTGTAAGAGGGGTAGAGAATTATGTGTATCTTAATTTACACGAAAAAGCACATGGGCCACATGGTTTAGTTGCAGGAACAACAGGTTCTGGAAAAAGTGAAATTGTACAGTCATATATTTTGTCATTAGCAGTTAATTATCACCCATATGAAGTTGGATTTCTTTTAATAGATTATAAGGGTGGAGGAATGGCAAGTTTATTTCGATATTTACCACATTTGCTGGGAACGATAACCAATCTAGATGGTGCAGAAAGTATGAGAGCAATGGCATCCATTAAGAGTGAATTATCAAGAAGACAATTTGTATTTAACAAACATAATGTAAACCATATTGATCAATATAGTAAATTGTTTAAAAATGGTACAGCTACCGACCCTATGCCACATTTATTTATTATCTCTGATGAGTTTGCAGAATTGAAAAAAGAACAACCGGAATTTATGAGTGAACTTGTAAGTGCTGCTCGTATCGGTCGAAGCCTAGGAATACATTTAATCTTGGCAACACAGAAGCCATCTGGTGTTGTGGATGACCAGATCTGGACAAACTCAAAATTTAAGTTAGCATTAAAGGTTGCCAATGCACAAGATAGTAATGAGATTTTAAAAACTCCCGATGCTGCTAATATTACCCAACCTGGACGCGCTTATCTTCAAGTTGGTAATAATGAGATTTATGAATTATTTCAATCTGCATGGAGCGGAGCAGAATATAACAAAACGAAAGTGGAGAAAACCCAGGATAATAGGGTGTTCTACATGAATGAATTAGGGCAGGGCCAATTGCTTAATCGGGATCTTAGTAAACCAAACACTAATCCAAGTGAATTGAAAGTAACTCAGTTGGATGCCGTTGTGAATTATATTAGAAATGTTTATGACAAACTAAACTTACCGGATGTTGAAAAACCTTGGTTGCCATCCCTGACTGACAAAATAGCAAGTCCCTATATTCGTATAGACAGAATCATTGATGTTAATACCATTGATACGGTTGATCTTACAGCATTTATTGGGTTAGCGGACATTCCGGAAAAGCAGCAACAGTTAGAGTATAAGATAGACTTTAATAAGGATGGTAATATCGCCATTTTTGGAGCTTCTGGCTTCGGTAAATCCATGTTTTTAACTACCCTTCTAGTAAGTCTGGCTGTGAAGAATTCACCAAAGTTGTTGCATTACTATATTTTAGACCTGGGTAATTCCGCATTGATTCAACTGAAAAATTTACCACAAACAGCAGAATATATCACATTTGATGAGCAAGTAAAATTATCCAAATTGGCTGACTTATTATCAGAAGAAATGAAAACTAGAAAACAGTTATTTGCCAAAATGAACGCCATGAACTTTGATATGTATAATAAAGTGGCAGATGAGGAATTACCAGCAATTCTTTGGGTAATTGATAACTATGATGTAATTAAAGAATTGAATTTAGAGATCGATGAACTGATTACAAAAGTAACCAGAGATGGAGCTAATTTAGGTATCTTTACGGTAGTAGCAGCATCAAGAACCAATGCGATTAAGTATAGTATTCTTAATAATTTTAAGTTGAAAATACCTTTATATATGTATGATAAGACAGATGTATCAAATGTGGCAGGTAGACCTGCGTATGAACTTCCTGAGATCAAAGGAAGATGCCTAATAAAACTTGAAAATCTAAACCATATGCAATTATACACAGGGGTATCGTATGCAACTATTGTTGAGTACACAGAAAAAATGGCTGAGGTTATTAACACAATTAGTAATCAATATACGGGCAACAAGATTAAGGGAATTCCAATGTTACCAGATGTCTTGAACTTAGCTGTGTTTAGCGAATTTGAAGAGAAAGTTGTAGATAGGGCACTGATACCAATTGGATTGGATACGAAGGATGTAAAGGTACAGTACCTAGATATTAATAATGGTGTTCAACTTATCGTTGGAGGAAGTCAAAGTGGAAAGACGAATCTGTTAAAAGTAATGTTAGAAAAGTGTTCCAAAGAAGTGAAAGTATACCTGATTGATTCAAATAATATGGAACTGTATTGCTATCAAGAAATGGAAAATGTTAATTATATTAATAACCTAGAAGCAATACAAAATATGATTGAAGAGATCCAAAAAGAAATTATTAGCAGAAAAGAAGATTATGAAGCTGAGAAAATAAAGGATCCATATTTACTTCCTAAGAAATACTACTCCTCACTTATGCCAGTTTTAATCATGATGGATGATTGTGATAGTTTTATAGAGTCAATAAAGGATCTAAAAGAGCTAAAACCAGAAAGTCTATTTGCTGATGCAGTCAATGTTAATATTGGAATTATAGGAGCAACTTCAACAAGTAAACTAAAGGGATATGATGCATTAACTAAGTACTTAAAGAGTTCTATTCATGGTATTGTTCTTGGTAATCCCAATGATCAAACCATATATACATTGCCTCATAGCAGATTAACCAAATTTCCTGTTGAAATGGGCTACATTTGTAGAAAAGGAGATAATATTCCTATTAAGATACCGGAAGTTAAGCTTGGAAGCTAGATTTTTCTCCATCGGAACAACAACTTTTACAAATAATACTATATTACATAGGAACAAGAATACGTTCCTATGTAATAGTTAGGAGATAAGTTATGGATAATTTAATTCACGAATACGAACCACTATGGGGAAGTTGGTACATTGAAAGTTTAATTGGTGAAGGAAGTTATGGTAGAGTTTATAAGATTAAGAAAACAGAATATAACAAGATTAGTTACTCTGTTTTAAAGATAATTTCCGTTCCCAAGAATCAGAAAGAAATAGATAAAGCTTTTATGGAAGGGATCGACCAAATATCGGTAAAGAATTATTTTAAGGATATGGCTGATAGTATTTATCCTGAAATTCAATGGATGAATGAGATAGAAAATGAGTCAAATATAGTAAAGTTCGAAGATTTTCAAGTGTTTGCAAGGAAAGATAACATTGGTTTTGATATTTTAATCCGTATGGAGCTCCTTAAAAGCCTTAATAGTTATGCAATGGAACATGAAATTTGTATTAGTGATGTTATAAAAATGGGTAAGGATTTATGTAAGGCTCTTGTTGTATGCAAAAAATATCATAAAATTCATCGAGATATAAAACCTGAAAATATCTTTGTTACTGCTGATGGGGACTACAAGCTTGGAGATTTTGGAATAGCCAGAAAATTAGGTGATTTTAATCTGGGTATGTCAGTTAACAGCATGTATGAATATATGGCTCCAGAAATTTATATGGGATGTGATTACGATGAGAGGGCAGATATCTATTCACTAGGGCTTCTATTATATACGTTTTTAAATAAAAGAAAGCCACCATTTTTAACTAATGCACCTATGCTAAAATATGACGAAAGAAACAAGGCAATTAAACTTCGGTTAGAAGGAAAACCTATTGAAGCGTTGGATTTTATTTCAGAACGATTGGGAAATGTAATATTAAAGGCATGTTCCTACCAATTGGAGGAAAGATTTCCATCAGCAGAAGACTTCTTGAAAGAATTAGAATCGCTTACAAAATTAGATTATATTTCACGGGAAGAAGCATCCAAGTTTAGCACGACTCAAAGAAAGAAAGAAGTGCTAGATGCACGTATTGTTTGTCTAAACTTTCAATCCGTAGGTTTTGCTCAATCAACTAATAAGATGAGTGTGATTGGATCAAATAAAAATGTATCTGATTGGAAACAAGTAGCATTGCCATATATACAATTAGAGGATAATGTTGTAACGAAGACAATATCGCTGCAAAAGAAAGTTATTATAGTAATTGGTGTAGCAATGATCATTATATCGCTCATAGCAAGTGATTTTATATTTTTCTTAGCAAAAGATTGGTATCGAGATAATTTTAAGATGAAAAGACAAAATACGGAATCGATAGTTCCAGATAGTAAATAAAATTTAAGTTAATGTGAAAATCTTCCTAGATTCATGTTGTCGATAACATGAATCTAAGAAGATTTTTTAATGGGAATGCATTATCTTCAACTTTAATTATAATAAAAAGTTTTTAATATTTACAAAAAATTTACCTGCAATTGAAGTAATCTATATTTTATAAAATATAATGAATTATATGGAGGTGTAGAGAAAATATTTCGTATTCAAAGGTAATAAAACAAACCAAAAGGAGGATTTAATTTGATTAAAAATTATATTTTAGACACCAATGTATTGATTCATTTTCCTGGTTGTATACACACTTTTGAAGACAATAACATAATTATTCCAATTATATGCCTAGAGGAACTTGATAATCTTAAGAAAAAGGAAGGTGTGATTGGTTATCAAGCCCGTGAAGCTATTCGTGAAATAAACAATGTGAGGCAATTTGGTAATATTCAACATGGAGTTAAATTACCAAATGGGGGTACACTTAGAGTAGAACTCAATCATATGTATGCAATAGATATGCCAGATGGCATCGACTTAAATAAGAATGATAATAAGATATTAACAGTAACGCTTAATATTAAAAACGAATTAAAAAAAATTCCAACTATCTTAGTCACAAAGGATCTCTGTGTTGCAATTAAAGCGGAGTCCCTAAATATAGAGGTTCAGGATTATCAAAATGATAAAATTGACGTGGACCAAATTTATAAAGGTTATAAGGAAATAACCTTAAGTTCTGCCAAAATCAATAAAATCTTTGATGGAGGATTAAGTCTGGATAAGGTAACTAAGTTCGAAGTATTTCCAAATGAATTCTTTTGCATTAAAAGTATAGATAATAATTCACATGAAACCATTGCAAAATATAATGGTAAGAAAATTGTTCCACTCAATTATGCCGATGAAAAAGCGTGGGGACTTACTCCGAAAAACAGAGAACAAAGAATGGCATTTGAACTTCTTATGGATGAAAGCATTCATTTGGTTACGTTAAGCGGTGGTGCTGGTACAGGAAAATCAATTCTATCTGTGGCGACGGCACTTCAGAAGGTAATTGAAAATAACATCTATGATAAGATTATCTTCGTGAAACCGGTTGTATCAGCAGGCGACTCTATTGGGTATTTACCTGGTACAGAAAATGAGAAGTTGAAACCTTTCATGGACTCTTTTGGTGATGCTATTGAGAATTTAACCTCTGATCGGAATAAAAGGTATCTTTCTGAGAAAAATGATATGATGGGAAAACCAAATAAATTTGGGAGTAAATATTCCGAAAAACCTAATTTTTCTGTAGAAGCTTTTTTGGAGCAATATCGAGAAGCTGGCGTGATCGAAATGAAAACCTTTTCCTTTATGAGAGGCCGAACCTTATCAAATGCTATGGTAATTATAGATGAGGCACAGGAAATGACACCTCACTTGGCAAAAATGATGCTTACAAGAGCTGGTCAGAATTCTAAATTTGTGATGATTGGTGATCCTTCAGACAATCAAATTGATAATACACTTGTTGATGCAAAATCCAATGGTCTTGTATATGTGATAGAAAAGATGAAACCATACCTTATTACAGGTCATATTTCACTAGAAGAAGTGGAAAGAAGTCCTTTAGCCAAGATAGCAGAAGAATGTTTATAAGCACGATAGCTTTAAATTATGAAAGGTACAGGTATGAATATGAAGATAAAAAGAATAAGTACTAAAATGTTAGCGCTTTTATTATCTGTAAGTATTTTATCTTTGATTTTGATATCTATGGTTAGTTATACAAGCAGTAAATTGGTGATAGAAGAGCAAATAAAGCAAAATATGAATGCCGAATTGGAAGCTCAGATAAATAACATATTGTTAAAAACAAACGATATAGAGACAATTGCAACTCAAGTTGCAAGAAACGTTGAATCAACCTATTCCTCTACTTCACTGACACAATATGAAGAAATTCTTGGGAAAATAATCATGGAAAATGACTTGGCCTATGGAAGTGGAATTTGGTTTGAGCCTTTTGTATATGATCAAGGTGAAAAGTATGTTGGTCCCTATGTGTATAAGGAAAATAATTCACCTGTCATTACCTATGATTATAGTAATGCAGAGTACGATTACTTTAGTTATGATTGGTATAAGAATGCCACTAAGGGTTCGAAAGAACCTATCTTTTCGGAATTATATTATGATTCAACCTTGGGTGTAACCATGGCCTCCTGTACAGTTCCCATGTATAATGTCAACAAAGAATTCATAGGTGTAATAACTGTTGATATGAATATTACGACAATTCAAGAATTAATAAATGGATTAACTATTGGTAAAGAAGGTAAAGCCACATTATTTACAAAGGATGGAGTCTATATAACCAATATGGAGACCGATAAGGTAATGAATTCTAATATTTTAGAAGAAAATAATAAATCATTATCGTCTATGGGGAAAAAATTATTGAGCAGTGATAGTGGAATTGGTGAGTTTACAAAGGATAAAGTACATTATAGTACATACTATAGTAAAGTTGGGGATTTAGGCTGGAAGTTAATGATACAAATCCCTAAATCTGAAATCAATCAGCCACTAAATACGCTGTTATTAAAATTAATTACAATTAGTCTTATATCAGTGTTACTTCTTACCTTAGCCATTTTACTGCAGGTACGGATGTTAACTAGAAATATTAAAATAGTAAACAATTTTGTTCTGCGTTTGGCAGATGGTGATTTTTCTACGGAAGAAATTAATATAAAATCAAAAGATGAGTTTGGGCAGATGGGGCAGGCACTTAATAAAATGCTTCGTCAGAATAAATCAGTTATTCAAACAATCAGAGGGGAATCAGATGAAATAAGTATAATCAGTAAGGAATTGGAAGATACGACAGTAAACCTTACAACAAATTTTGATAAGATTGAAACTGCTCTTAAAAGTATAAATGAAGATATGATGAGTTCCAGTGCAGCAACAGAGGAAGTAAATGCCTCAGTGGAAGAGGTGAATGCATCGATTAATATACTCACTCAGGAAACTAGTCATAGCTATGATATGGCAATTACGATTAAGGAAAGGGCAGGAGATATACAAAAGAGGAGTACCTCTTCTTACGAAAAAGCAATGAATCTGACTATTGCGAATGAGAAGAACCTTAAACAGAGCATGGAAGAGGCGAGGATAGTTGAATCAATCGGTATTATGGCAACGACCATATCTCAATTGGCAGAACAAGTCAATTTATTGTCACTTAACGCGGCTATTGAAGCAGCTAGGGCAGGGGAACAGGGGAAAGGGTTTGCTGTGGTTGCGAAAGAGATAGGGCAGATGGCAAATCAGACTACAAATACAGTGAAAGAAATTACACAGACTGCTGATAAAGTAAGAATTGCATTTGATAATTTGATGGATAATGCAAGATTATTATTAAACTTTATTCAAGAGATAGTGACACCGGATTACAAGACCTTTGTAGAGGTAGGGAATCAATATGGAGTAGATGCAAATAATATCCAAATAACTGCTACAAAGATTTCTGACATGACCAATAATATTGAAAGAATTATGAATGAAGTCACAGAAGCAGTTCAAGGTATCGCAGTGGAAGCAACTAATACGGCTGCTAATAGTTCAAGTATTATTAATAATATGGAGATAGTGTCACATGAGGTTGATAATATAGAAAAAGCAGTTGCAAATGAAAGGGTTATGTCAGATAATTTGGACCAGGTGGTGAGCAAATTCAATTTGGATTAATTAAAGAATGGAAAGTACGATGATTCAACCGATAAAATCTTTAAAAAACCAAAACAGAAGCAAACTTTGGATTATGTGAGAGGGTATTGTGGTTAAATTTTTTAGTTAGTATGTAGGAGTCTCCTTATTCAGGAGACTTTTTTTCTTAATTTTTGCCGCTTGCATTCTGGGATGAGTTTTTAGTTGAGTTGCTACCAGAAGTGTTTTTGCTGCTAGTATTTTGAGTAGAGTTTTTACTTGCGTTATTACCAGATGTATTTTTGCTACTTGAGTTTTTACTAGACATTTTCATTCCTCCTAAGAAATATGATAATTGTTACAGACATATTATGAGTATATATAATAGTTAATATTCTTAAATGGATAAAAATTGTTAATTATTTTTCTTTAAATGGATATTATGAATGAATTTTTAAGTTCATTTAAACTTATGGCTTTATGATAAATAAGAAAGAATAAAAAGGTCATAAGGAAGGAGTATTTCTATGGATATTGCTATTATCCCAGCATACAATCCTGACAGGAAATTATTAGAACTTGCTAGAGAATTGCAGGAGAAAAGAATTGAACAAATTATTGTTGTAAATGATGGAAGTGTTAAAAGTACTGAGCAGATATTTAATCAGTTAGGCGATAGCGTAATCATACTAAATCATAAAGTGAACAAAGGAAAAGGAGCTGCTATTAAAACAGCCCTAACATATATATCCGAAATAAAATGTAATATTGAAGGAATTGTAATTCTGGATGCAGATGGACAACATCGTCCATCAGATGCCATTCGTTTACTTGATGAAGTTCATAAAAAGGATTCTAGTTTGGTATTGGGTGTACGATGTTTTCAAGGTGGTATACCATTTCGATCTCTTCTGGGTAATACAGTTACCAAGTATGTATTCCGACTATTTAGTGGCAAATGGGTTTCAGATACACAAACAGGTCTAAGGGCATTTTCCAAAGATATGGTATCTAACTTAATCAACATCCGTGGTGATCGCTATGAATATGAGATGAACGTATTACTGACTTATGCCAAAAATAACACATTGATTTCAGAGGTTCCCATTGATACGATTTATCATGACCAAACTAATTCCTGTTCCCATTTTCGAGCAGTTCGTGACTCACTTAGAATTTATGGTACTATTTTGGCATTCTCTGGGGCTTCCTTGGTAAGTTTCTTATTGGATTATCTATTATTTTCTATATTGACTAGAGTTATTGGATTGAGATTTACAGAGGAGATAGCGCTTATCGGGGCAAATATTGGAGCTCGTTTCCTTAGCGCAGGATTTAATTATTATCTAAATAGTACATTTGTTTTTCGTTACAAAGAGAAAAGAGCAAGATCCCTACTTAGTTATATGATATTGGCATGTTTCATTTTAACTTTAAATACAGTTATATTATACTGCTTACACGACTACCTTGGGATTAATAAGGCTCTTGCAAAATTAGTGACAGAAATGATGTTATTTGTTATTAGCTTTATGGTACAGAAGTTTTTTATATTTAACAAGCGAAGAAAACAGGGGGTTATTACATTATGAAGAAAAGAAAGAAATTATTACCTATATGGCTTGTTATCGTAATCGACCTTGCCATGATTAGCGCTTACACGGGAGCATTTTATGGTTTATATTATGTAGCACCAAGACAACTAGAGAGCAGTGGAATACAAATTATTAAGAGTGAAGCTTCGACTACATCTGAATCATTAACTAATTCGTCCACAGACTGGTCAGCTAAGTTCGCTGATAAATTCACGGAAGAAATTGTATCGGATGAGAATTCTTATAGTAGTAGTGATATATCGATTGTTGTAGATCAATATACGAAAGGATCGGGAAAAACATTAGTTACTTATTATGTAGCAGATATTTACGTGGCTGACATTACATGCCTACAAAGTGGGTTTGCAAATGATACCTATGGAGTGGGTTACACAGATGATGTACTTAGTATGGATAAGTCTCTGAATGCTATTCTAGCCATAAACGGAGATTATTACGGTAATGGAGGAGATGGAGTGGTAATCCGTAATGGTGAATTATACCGAAGTACTATGAGTAATTCCGATGTCTGTGTTTTGTACTATGATGGAACCATGAAAACATTTTCTGCGAACGAATTTGATGTTAACCAAGCCATTGAGGACGGTGCATATCAAGCATGGTGTTTTGGACCAGAACTACTAGATGAGACAGGAAAAAGTATGACAGAGTTTACGGCTGACGGTCATGTGCAGAAGTCTAATCCGAGGAGTGCAATTGGATATTACGAGCCAGGACATTATTGTATGGTAGTTATTGATGGCCGACAGGCAGGATATTCCGTAGGGATGGATCTTACAGAATTTTCACAACTTTTTGAAGAACTTGGTTGCAGTTCGGCATATAATTTAGATGGGGGTAAGTCATCAGAAATGTCATTTCAAGATGCATTTGTGAATCAACCTGCAGATGGTGGAAGGGAAGTAAGTGATTGCATTATTATTAAGGAGGTAGAATAAAATGAATATAATAAAAACAGTTTTACCACATATAATCGTGATATTAGCTGGAATTTTTATTGTTCTATTGATATTGGATGACTATAATCCAACCATGAATTTTATTAATAACACAGCTTCTATGAAGTTATTTTGGGTGTTTTGTATTTTGTCAATTATAAATGCAGCATTGTTAATAGTAAGGAATCGCAAGGAATGGAGAACTACACACAAGACGAATTGATACAAGGAATTTACATATAAAATATCTTATGTTATAATACTCGCGATGATAATTTTCCTTGCTTGCAAGGGGAAAATTATCCGTGGGACAAATACTGAAAGGAGTAAAGAAATATTAGAATTTAAGTATTTCTTATACGAAAATGGATAATAAGGTAAGAAGTAATTTATTGATCATGTTAAAAGGATTTATCATTGGCTCTTCCATGAGTGTTCCTGGAGTGAGTGGTGGAACTATGGCCATTCTCTTAGGTATTTATGATAAATTAATCAGCGCCATTAGTAATTTTACAAAAGATATTAAGAAAAATACAATTTTTCTTATGAAGTTTTGCATTGGAGCTGGAATTGGTATATGTTCCTTAGCATTTGCGATTAAATGGTTATTAGAAAAATTTCCATTTCCAGTGTCATTCTTTTTCCTTGGGGCAGTTATTGGTGGTATACCAGCGCTGTATAAAAAAACAAAGGAATCACCTCTTAAAATATCATCTGGAATTTATTTTCTTTTGGGATTAATTGTTGTAATATCGATCGGATTTATACCAGTAGGAAACTTTGATGTTAGTTCAGGGTCAGGAATCATCCATTATCTAATGTTATTAATTACAGGAATAATTATAGCATTGGCATTAGTTTTACCTGGAATAAGTACGTCTCATATGCTATTAGTACTTGGTATGTATGATGCAATGTTGTTGGCAATTACAGAATTTAATGTTGTTTATATTGGTATTTTGGGTATTTCTACGCTAATTGGAATCTTTTTGATTACCAAACCAATTGAATGGACAATGAATCGTTTTCCGCATCAAACATATTGTACCATTATAGGATTTGTGCTTGGTTCAACCTCTGAGATATTCCGTGATAAAATAATACCTGCGATTCCGAAGGATGCCAATTCAACTTGGTGGATATCATCTGTTTTAATTGCGATTGTTACATTTGTGCTTGGTTATATGGCAATTGCTTCACTATCAAGATTTTCTAATGACTAATATTTATGACATAAAGGGTTTATGAATTATTAAAGGTTGCAAAGTGTGATTAACTTTGCAACCTTTTTAGATGGTACAGATTCCCCTTCTGCCAATAGCTTACTAAAACTCAGAGAAGTTATCTTCAATGGTTTCAATATCAAATTGCGAGTTAATAGACAACCAGGTAGGTGAGTTATAGTACATAATATTCCAAATAGCAATACCTTTTAAGTCATACTCATCCACTAAATTTAGGATAGCTTTTATTGATCTACTATCTTTAAACCAAACATAATGCTCAATACCAGCATCCGTATAGTAAAAATATGGTGTTTGTGTCCGTTCATTAAATTGTATGGAAACGCCAAGCTGATTGGCTAGATTAATTGCTCCTGAATTGGTAAGAGAGGTTCCTATGGAGTCTCCGGGTACGTAGGGTAGTTCCCAATTATAAGCAATTCTAGTTAGACCAATAAATATTTTTTCGGGTGGAATTTGTGTAGCAACATAGGATAGATATTCGGCCAAAAAGTCGACGGTGGTTTCTGCAACTTGTGAAATTTCGGCAGCAGCCCAAAGGTAAGAAATTAGTATGATGTTATTAGCTATTTGACCTATATCCGTGAAAAAAGTATTTTTATATTGGATGCCTATTTTATATTGCATGGTAAAAGGAGTTAAGGTAACAAATACTTCAAAACCTTCTGAATTTAAACGAGTGGTAACATTAGCAATAAAATTTACATAGCCTGTTAGATCTTCTGGCAGGATGTTATGAAAAGCTAGATTTAGGCCATAATAACCTTTTAATTTCATATTAGTTAGTACTTTATCAATCAAACGATCTTGTACTTGTTCATTACTAATTATACTGTGTGTAATGCCGTAACTGCCTTTTCCCTGTTCAGTTAATGCAGACAAAAACATAATTGGTCGCACTCCATATTGCTTGGCTAATTGAATAATCTCAGTATCATTTAAATCAACAAAGTTGCCATTTGCAGTAACCTTAAAGTTATAAATAGTGAGATAAGTTAAGAAAGGTAATGTTGTTTTTAATACTTGTAGATTTATGTATGTTGTAGTGTATCCTATTACTTTTATTTTATTTTCAGTAGTTGGGTAACTAATAATGATTTCCTCTCCAGTAGATAGAAAAACTCTGTCTGTTAACTGGGGATTATTTCGTTGTAATTGTTTTAGGGGGACGCCCTGTGTTTGGGCGATACTTGATAGAGTATCTCCTTCTTTAACAATATAGGTTCGTTCCGGATATGAAATCATTAAAGCTTGACCAATATTTAATATATTATTTGGTGACAAATTGTTGTCTTGTTCGAGCCTTTTTGTTGAGATATTATATTGCTTAGCGATAGAAAATATAGTGTCGTCTGGCTGTACTACATGAATTATCATAGTTAACCTCATTACAATTCAATTATAACAAGTATATGATTAACATAACTTATAATTGACTAAACTAATAAAAAGAAGGAACGATATCGTGAGTTAGATATAAATAGTGGGAGCTAAGTAATGACTATAATAATGAATTGCTTGCATCCTTATATGAAGGTTTAAAATAATTTGATGCACCAAAGTAATATCTCGTAATATGCTAATGTATATTACGAGATATTTTTCTTTCCACTCTGTCATAATGGTGGATTGTGTTGGGGGCTTGTATGTATAAAATCATGAAAGATGTAGTAGAGTATCGGTTGCTTCAAGGTATAGAACTGAATGTAATAAAAAGCAGTGAACTCACCCCAGATGAATTTCCCTATAATATAGAAGTTATTGCAGAACAATTAACGATTCCATGGGGGATTGCAATTAGCCCGGATGGTCGGATGTTCATAACAGAGCGATTAGGAACAATACGAGTTATACAAGATGGAAAGCTACTATCGGAACCTTTGATTTCTTTTCCTATTCCTACAGCGAGAAGAAGTGAAGGGGGTCTGTTAGGTATTGCTTTAGATCCAAACTTTTCAAGTAACCACTACATTTATGTATATCGTACCGTAACAGAAGACAATCGGACATACAATCAAGTGATTCGTCTATTGGAAGCGGATAATAAGGCATCTATTGATCGGATCATAATTGATAATATACCAGGTAGCTTAACTCATGATGGCGGTAGAATTAAGGTGGGTCCAGATCAGAAATTGTATATTACAACAGGAGATGCAGGTAATTCTAGCTTTGCACAAGATTTAGATAACCTGGCTGGGAAAATATTAAGGATTAATTTGGATGGGAGTATTCCTATAGATAATCCAATCCATAATTCTCCTATCTATAGTTTTGGTTTTCGTAATCCACAGGGATTGGATTGGAATGCACAGCAGGTCTTATATGCATCAGAGCATGGACAGACTGCTCATGATGAGATTAATATAATTCAACCAGGAACGAACTATGGGTGGCCATTGGTACAAGGTGAGGAAGAAAGTCAGGATACTAATACACAAAAACCCTTATTGCAAAGTGAAGATGTAACTTGGGCTCCAGCTGGTATTGCATTTGTGAAACAAGGACCATGGAATGGAAAACTTCTTGTTGCAACCTTACGTGGAGAACAATTATTGGCTCTTACGTTAAACGAAAATGGAACAAAAGTGATACAAGCAGAATCTTGGCTGCAAGATCAATATGGCCGATTACGTGATGTAGTATGGGCTGAAGATGGCTCAATTTACTTATCGACAAGCAATCGTGATGGAAGAGGGTTTGCCAACCAAGCAGATGATCGGATTCTTCGCTTGGTTCCAAAAGAACAGTAAGAATCAGGATAGGAGAAGTTACGAAAATTTTACTAAAATATTTCTGTATAATTATGGAAAATTCATTTTGTTTATGCTATAATGAACGCTATGAGCCAAACCCGAAGCAGATGGCGAATTATTATTGGTAATAAAGAAAGGGAAAACATATGAATTATGAAACATCATTTCAAAATGTACAGAAGTATAAACAAGAGCATTTGTTGAAGTACTATCATGAACTTTCTAGTGAACAGCAAGAGGATTTATTAAAGCAAATTGAAAATATTGATTGGCGATTACTAGATTTATTAAATAATAAAGATAATGCTGTTAAAGGAAAGATAGAACCATTAAAAGTTCTTGAATTAAATGAAATCAACGAGAGTAGAACCATCTTTGAATCAATCGGTTTACAGGCAGTTCGTAAAGGAAAAGTTGGTGCCGTATTATTAGCAGGTGGCCAAGGAACAAGATTGGGGTTTGATAAACCAAAGGGTATGTTAAATGTAGGAGTGACAAAAGAGTTATATCTGTTTGAAATGCTAATTCGTAATTTAATGGATGTAACAGATCAAGCAGGTGCGTTTGTTCCTCTTTATATTATGACAAGCGATAAAAATGATACGGATACAAAAAATTTCTTTGAGGAGCACAATTATTTTGGATACTCCAAAGAACATGTTTCCTTTTTTGTTCAAGATATGGCACCATCGGTTGATTACCAAGGAAAAATCCTTATGGAATCCAAAGATAAATTGTCTCTCTCACCCAATGGTAATGGTGGGTGGTTTTCTTCCATGCAAAAATGCGGTTTATTAAAAGAAATTCATGAAAAAGGAATCGAATGGATCAATGTATTTTCTGTTGATAATGTGTTACAAAGAATAGCAGATCCTATCTTGATTGGGGCAACCATTCACTCTGATTGTGTCAGTGGTGGAAAAGTGGTAAGAAAAGCATCACCGGAGGAGCGTGTTGGCGTTTTATGTTTAGAGGATGGTAAACCATCAATTATTGAGTATTACGAAATGAACCATGAGATGCTGCATGCGAAAGATGAAAATGGGCAATTATTATATAATTTTGGTGTTACCTTAAATTATCTCTTCCAAGTAAACAAGTTGGAAGAAATTATGGATAAAAATATGCCTGTTCACATTGTTGAGAAGAAAATTCCCCATATAAACGAAAATGGACAGTTAATTCAACCAGAATCTAACAATGGCTATAAATTTGAAACATTAGTATTAGATATGATCCATTTACTTGATAATTGCATACCATGTGAAGTGGAGAGAAACAAAGAATTTGCACCAATCAAAAATAGCTCAGGTGTGGATTCGTTAGAGAGTGCAAGATTATTAATGCAGGGAAATGGAATTCAATTATAATAAAAAAATTTATTTTCTTGATTCACATTTTAATGATGCATGAATATAATATAATTGCATATAGTTTCATGGGATATCGTTTCAGATGTTAGTGAAGAAACGAAATAATTGGTATAATAAATTAAATCTTGAATAAACTGTAACTGAGGCTTAACCTCGTGACTAGAGATATGAATCTCGTGATAGAATCATCATGTATAATCTGCAAAGATTTCACATGATGATTTTTACTTTGTATGCTTAATTATAGGCGTACTATTAGAGTTCAACATGACATTGTAAAATTCTGTATATAACTTGTTTGTTTTCTTCTGGGCTTATGTTATAATGGAATTACATAATTTGGATATCAGGAGGAAATATGACAGAAGATTTTAATTTTAGCACTTTATATATAGGAACACCTGATGGAGAAACAGAATCGAAAAATGAAAAATTTGAGGAATTATTTTGCAATGCCAATAAGAAATACAATGAGATCATTTCTTCTCCAGAAAAATTCATGATTATTGGAAGTAAGGGAAGTGGTAAAACGTATTTGGCACAATATATATGCAAAAAAGCATCCGAGAAGCAAAGATGTAAAGTAATTCAGTCACAGGATTTTCTATTGGATAAACTGATGTACTTATCTTCCAATGAAAATGAAGGAAGTTATGTATATGCACTTTGCAAATGGTTTCTGCTGGATAAAATCGCAAAATATTTAATTGAACTACATCCCATAAAAGCTAGGTACATGAAATATACGTCCTTAAATAACCTATATCGGTTTGTGCGTAGGTATGATAATGATGATAATTTTAAAGATACGAAAAGCACTAAGATTCAGTTTGTAGGACGGGAAAGAGGCGGTACGGCCAGCAGTTCACTAGATGGTAAAAACGTAAAGAACCCACATGTTGTTACAGCTGGATTTTCTATGAAGAAAACATACAATACCAGTATTACCATAGAATCAGAACGAAAAAAATTTTATGAGGTATTAGAAGCCTATGAACAAAAAGTGAAGAAATCCATATCGAGAGAGGATGATATTATACTTATTTTTGATGACCTAGACGAATTAGATAAGAGTATCGTAGATAATCCAAGTGACAATGATCTGATTATTAATTTAATTAAAACTACAAGAATGTATAATAATGAATTCATGGAACACAACATAAAGGTGCGCTTGATTCTCTTAGTGAGAACGGATATACTTAGCAAACTACAAATGTATGATACAAATTTGAGTAAAATCAAGACATCTTGTGGCGTAGAATTGTACTGGCTTACCAATGATGCAACAGCTCCAGAACAGCATCCTTTAATGAAAATGATTTTACATAAAATTAAGGCATCTTGCACTACTTTATCTCAGTATACCAATCGAGAACTATATTCCATGTTATTTCCAGAAAAGGTGGATGGGAAAGCTCCGTTGGATTATTTACTCGACTATAGTTTTGGAAGACCACGAGATATTATTACCTATTTAAATCATGTAATTGATCAATATCCACAAAATACTTGCTTCAATGCGTCTGCTTTAAAAGAAATACGAAAATTATATTCCTCTGATTTCTATGATGAATTAATCAATCAGGCATTTTTTCATGGAAGTCCTAGATATACACAGGAATGTATTAATTTGGTCAGTGGGATCAAGAAAGTAAGTTTTACCTATGAAATGGTAGAGCAATACTATAACTCTAACAGAAATACATTCTCAAATATTTTGGATATGAAAGAAGCGCTGGTATTTTTATATCGAATTGGTGTGATTGGAAATGTATGGACAGTTGGATCAAAAACTCATTCCAGTTGGGCATATCGAAAGGATTCAATGGATGAGGTTGATATTAGTAAAAAATTTACCATACACTACGCATTGAGAAAAAAGTTCTCAATTTAAAAAAGTCTCGGCAGAACCATTGCTGAGACTTTTTTAGCATAAATTTCAAATTTTTCTTTGTAATAAAATTAAATATAGATGGCATTATATTAATGTATATTATATTAAAACATGCATACAAAAGCGAATAGGAGAATAGTGTACGTGCGCCTTGGCGCTCAGATGGGAGTTTTTATGCAAAAGGAATGTATCGCAATGTTATTAGCTGGAGGAGAAGGTAGCAGATTGGGGACGTTGACCAAAGAACGTGCTAAGCCAGCAGTTCCATTTGGAGGGAAATATCGTATTATTGATTTTACGCTTTCTAATTGTGTTAATTCTGGTATTGATACGGTTGGAGTTTTAACGCAGTATCAGCCTTTAGAATTAAATGATTATATCGGCATCGGTCAGCCATGGGATCTAGATCGTATGGATGGCGGTGTTCATATATTACCACCTTATCAGAAAAGAAAGCGTGCGGACTGGTATAAAGGTACGGCAAATGCTATTATGCAAAATATTCTCTTTATCGAACAATATAATCCGGAATATGTTTTAGTATTATCAGGTGATCACATATATAAAATGGATTACTCGAAAATGCTTCAGTACCACAAAGAAAGGGAATCAGATTGCACAATCGCTGTAATCCAAGTTAGTCTAGAAGAGGCATCGAGATTTGGTATCATGAACACGAATGATGAAAATATAATATATGAATTTGAAGAAAAACCAAAGAGTCCAAAAAGCACAAAAGCATCCATGGGAATCTATATATTCAATTGGAAAAAGTTAAGATATTATCTAGAACTGGATGATAAAGATGAGAATTCGTCCAATGATTTTGGTAAAAATATCATTCCAACTATGTTAAGTGCAGGTGAGAAGTTATGTGCTTATCCGTTTGATGGGTATTGGAAAGATGTAGGAACCATTGAAAGTTTGTGGGAATCGAATATGGATTTATTAAATTCTAATGCTGATATCATGTCAACAGATACAGACTCTGACTGGAAAATATATGCCAGAATACCGGTAATGCCACCTCATTATATTAGTAATACAGCTAAGGTGAATAATTGCATTATTTCTGGTGGTTGTATCATTGAAGGAACCCTGGATTCTTCTATTATATTTCAAGGAGTTAAGATCGAAAAAAACGCAAATATACGAAATTCTATTATCATGCCAGGAGCATGTATTAAAGAGGGTGCAAGCGTTAATTATGCTATTATAGATGAAGATGTAGTAGTTGGTGAACATGCCAATATTGGAAGTAAAAATTTAGTTTGTCCACCACAGGCTGTTACCGTAATCGGTAAGAATGTTAATATAAATGTTGGAGAAAAAATCGATGAGAATATCATGGTAGAAATTGCAGAGGGGTGATATATTGGGTACGAATGCCATAGGAATCATATTTTCCAATATGCATGATGAAGAAATGCATGAGATTACTAATACTAGAACGATGGGTGCATTACCTTTTGGTGGGCGTTATCGTTTAATTGATTTTCAACTATCCAATATGCGTAATTCTGGAATCACATGCGTAGGAGTTATTACAAAAAGCAATTATCAATCCTTATTAGAGCATCTTGGTTCTGGTCGAGAATGGGATTTATCACGTAAACGAGAAGGTCTCTTCATTTTTTCTCCATTTTGCAGTCAGAATACGGGTATCTATAAGAATAAAGTGGAAGCGCTCAATAGTATAATGGCATATATTAAAAATGCAAGACAGGATTATGTTGTAATCACAGATTGCGATACCATATGTAATTTAAATTGGAATGAGTCCATTGAATATCATAAGAAAAAGAATGCAGATATTACTCTATTGTATTATGAAGTGAATCCCTTAAAGGAACGAAAGAATGAGACGGTTTATCACATTTCAAATGATGGATATATTACAGATATCTTGATGAACCAAACAATTCAAAGTTCTAGTTTCATTAATACAAATATGTGGATTATAAACCGCAATTTATTAATAAAGATGATAGAAGATGCAGTTGCTCACAGTCTTGAGAGTATTGAGAAAGATATTTTTCAGAAAAAATTAAATCAATATAAGATAGCAGCCTGGGAAATGAAAGGGTATGTTAAGAAAACAAATTCCATCTTTGATTATTTTCAAGCCAACATTGATCTATTAGAACCAACGATTCGGAACGAATTATTTACCAAAAATGGTTCTATCTATACGAAAGAATATGATGTGGTTTCAGCGAGATACACAGCAACTGCAGAAATTACAAATAGTTTAGTGGCGGATGGTAGTGTGATAGAAGGTAAAGTTGAAAATAGTATCCTTTTTCGTAGTGTGAAAGTAGGAAAAGGATCCACCATTATGAATTCTGTTATAATGGATGATTGTATCATTGGAGAGAACGTATCATTAAACTACGTACTTGCTGATAAAAAGGTGGTATTTAATGATAATAGAACCCTTGCTGGATATGAGTTACATCCATCCTATATTAGCAAAGGTAGTATTGTTTAATAAGGAACCGGTCAAGGATATCATTACCTTAGACTGGTTTCTTTGAATTTACTTGTTAAATGCTTGACAACAATAATTGTGCCCCATATAATATATTCGATTATTAAAAGTATTTTAGTATTAATTAAAACCAATATAAAATTATGAAACAGAAAAGGAAAATTACACAATGAGAGAAAGTAAGAGACAAAGACTTAAAAATGGAAGCATTAAAACAAAGTTAATTGGGATCGTTTTACCTGTTGTTATGATATCCATCGTAGCATTATTAATAATTACGTTCGAGTCTTCCAAAACGATTATCGTTGGTTATGGTAATCAATTAGTTGCATCCATTTCTAAGGCAAATGCCAATGAGATTAAGACATGGTCCCAAGATAATTTATCTTCACTAAATACAGTACAGAATACGTTAAATGGTGTTACATTTACAGCGGAAACGCAAATGCAATTATTAAAATCAACTATGGGTAAAAATGAAAGTTTTCCAAATGGTGTGTATATCGGTAATGAAAATGAAGAACTTATTAATCCATTTGGATTTGTTCCACCAGCTGATTTTGTTGTTACAGAACGAGATTGGTATATAGAAGGAATCACACATGAGCAATTTCAATATGGAAGTGCTTATGTTGATGCAGATACTGGAAAATATATTGTAAGTGCCAGTGCGAGTCTGAACGATAGGAATGGTGTACAAAGTGTTGCTGCTGTTGATATTTCACTTGAAAAGATCTCAGATATGGTAGGCACTATGGAGGTAATGGATACTGGAGCTGTTTTTCTAGTAGATAAATCAACTAGTACCATTATTGCTCATAAAGATGCTAAATTAGTTGCAACCCAGATTGCTGAAAACAGTAACAACAAATTACTTGCAAAAGTAGCGACTAAATTGGGTGAAGAATCCAACGAAATATTTGATGTTAAAATGGGTAAAGATACTTACATCGTTGATTTAGAATCCATAGAAAATACACCGTGGATGTTAGCTACTTATGTGCCGCAGTCAGAAGTGCTTGCCTCACTGAATCATCTGCGTCTTTTAGTAATGAGTATAGCTGTTATTGCAGTTATTATGTTAACCGTGTTAATAGAACGAGTGGTACATATTATCATCCATCCAATTAAAAAGTTAACTAATACAATTACGCAGATTACTTCAGGAGATTTTACGGTTGATGTAGAAGTAAAAGGAAATGATGAAGTATCTTTAATGAGTAAAAGTATGCAGGTATTTATAGAGACCATGCGAGGTACGATACATAATCTAAGTGATATGTCCAATGTGTTAAGTGACCAAGCTGAGAATAGCAGTAAGGTGGCTGAGACATTGTTTAAAGCAGCAAATATCCAATCAAAGTCAATGAGTGAACTGAATATAACTGTTGACGAACTTGCCAAATCGGTAAGTGAAATTGCAGAAAATGCAACGGATTTAGCAGGAGTTGTTTCGGAAACAGGAGAAAAAGGAAAACAAGTAAGCCAGAAAATGAATGATACGGTTACTGTTTCTGAACAAGGTAAAAGTGATATGGAACAAGTTAATTCTGTTATGAAAGAAGTTGAACATACCATTATCTCCCTAGAAGAAGTCATTGATGAGGTTGAAAAATCAACTGGAGAAATCTGTAATATCGTTAACGTAATTGGAGATATTGCCACAGAAACTAATTTATTATCACTCAATGCAGCAATTGAAGCAGCAAGAGCTGGAGAGGCTGGAAGAGGGTTTGCAGTTGTTGCAGAAGAAATTAGAAAACTTGCAGAAACAAGTGCCAACTCAGTAAAGAGTATTTCAGAATTGACGAATAACATAAGTATTCTAATGAACAATACAGTGGATGTTACAAAAGAAAGTGCAGATACGATAAAACAAAGTATCGGACTTATTCAGACAGCAGGAAGTACGTTTGATAATATATATCATACTGTGGGTGAAACCAATCAGATTGTTAATGAAATGATTGAAAAAGTGTTATATGTGGATAGTGTAGCAACATCAGTCGCTGCTATTACACAACAGCAATCAGCAGGAGCAGAAGAAATACTAGCTACTGCAGAGAGTCTATCAGAACAAGCGATGCAGGTTACAGAAAATAGTGAACTTGTTGGAAAAGATGCTACAGACTTGGCCGTTACAGCAGAAAATATAAATCATCAAATTAAAGAATTTAAAATATAAGAAGGAACCAGTTTCATAGAAGTTAACTCTATGGAACTGGTTCTATTAATTTCTGATAAAAGTCATCTTAAACAGGATTCTATCCAACTTAAAAGGTCTCGCATTGAGTGATCTTTTAAGAAAATGAAAATTAAAGTATATTTAAGGTTTGCCGTGTATAATTTAGTCAAATCCTATGTATTGTTTTCATCAATAGATTTGAATTAGTAGATGTTTTAGGATATGATGAAAGAAGTAGAACAAGAAAGTGAAGGTACCGTTTATGAGAATTTTATTAGCTGAGGACGAAAAGGAATTATCCAATGCACTAGTTGCTATTTTAAAACATAATAACTATTCAGTAGATCCAGTTTACGATGGTGCCGATGCACTGGATTATGGATTATCTTCAAACTATGATGTGATTATTTTAGATATTATGATGCCCAAAATGAGTGGCCTAGAAGTGTTAGAAAAATTACGACAAAAGGAGATTCAAACACCTATCCTTATGTTGACAGCAAAGGCAGAGATTGAAGATCGAATCCAAGGGTTAGATATGGGGGCAGATGATTATTTAAGTAAGCCATTTGCTATGGGAGAATTATTAGCTAGAGTTCGTGCCATGGGTAGAAGGAAATCAGAATTCACCCCTAATATAATAGAAGTAGGAAACATCAGTTTAAATAAAGAAAATTATGAATTGTCCAATGGACAGACATCCCAAAGACTTGGTAATAAAGAGTATCAGATGTTAGAAATGCTTATGGTTAATCCGAAACGCCTAATATCAACAGAACAATTTATGGAACGTATCTGGGGATATGATGCTGAAGCTGAGATCAATGTGGTATGGGTCTATATATCTTACCTGCGAAAAAAACTTATATGTTTGGATGCTAATGTGAAAATTAAAGCAGTAAGAGGCGTAGGATATACATTGGAGGAATGTGAATGATTAAAAAACTACAGCGTAAATTTATACTCATAACAATGGGATCATTGCTTATTGTAATGTTACTATTAGTGGGTGCAATTAATGGAGTTAATTTGTATCAGATGGAGCAACGGTTCAATGGTGCTATTTCCATACTATCGGAGAACCAAGGTAAATTTCCAAAGTTTGAAAAGAAAGATCCTCCCAAGAAAGATCATAGGTTTGATTTTGTGATGAATGAAGAAACTCCTTTCTTAACTAGGTATTTTATTGTCAGTATGGATCAATCGAAGGATATTCAGAAGATAGATACCAGCCATATTGCGATTACCTCACAGGATGCTAAAGATTATGCAACTAAGGTTATAGATAATAAGAAACAAAATGGATATGTTGGAGATTATAAATATACAATTGTAGAACAAAACGATGGCTATATGTTAATATTTGTATACTGTAGAAATGAATTAGAAACAGCAACAAAATTTCTTCTAAATTCTTGTGTTATTGCCCTAATTACATTACTATTAATGTTTATTTTAGTTTCTGTATTTTCCAAACGTGCCATCAAACCAATTATTGAAAGTTCAGAAAAGCAGAAGCAATTTATCACAGATGCGGGGCACGAGATCAAAACCCCGATTGCAATTATATCAGCAAATACAGATGTATTAGAATTAATGAATGGAGCTAGTGAGTGGATTACTAGTATTCGAAATCAGACATCGCGTCTAGATAAATTAGTTAAGAATTTATTAATGCTTTCTAAGATGGAGGAAGGAAATATACAACTAGTATTTACTGATTTTGATTTAAGTAAAGTGGTGTATGAAACAGCCAATTCGTTTGAAGCAATGGCAGAGATGCAAAATAAAAAGTTCACCATGGATATACAAACAGACATTATACTCCACGGAGATGAAAATAGTATACAGCAATTAATCTCAACACTGGCAGATAATGCAATCAAGTATTCCAATGAGCAAGGAATCATATACCTATCCTTGACAACAACCAAAAAGGGAAAGAAAATAGATATCTATAACACGACTGACAAAATGGAACCCCAAAACTTAGACAAACTATTTGACCGTTTCTATCGTGCTGACTCCTCCAGATCCAGAGAAACAGGCGGATATGGCATCGGTTTATCCATCGCCAAATCCATAGTAGAAGCACATCACGGAAAAATATCCGTAAAAAGTGACGATGGGAAGTCCATTTGCTTTACGGTACTAATATAACTCGATAAATTCTACACTAAGAGCAGGGGTGGCATCACGTTGTTCCCTCACACACTGGTGAAAAAACAAGAACCGGCATTTGTAGGTCGCTGTCGTACAGAAAAGTACGCCCTCGCCCCACAAATGTCGGTTCTTGTTTTTCCAACACTGCATTACGGGAACAACATGACGCCACCCCTGCCAGGAAGTTTATTGAAGAAAAATCATTCTAATAATACATCAATATGAAATAAATTTTATAAAGTTCTAGGAAGCAGCCTATCCAATGCACAGGCAATTGCACAACAAACTAGATTATTCAAAATAGGCGTATACAATTCCAGAGCGGAAGCTAAGCAAAGCGTTGAAGCGGAGGAACTGTATACGCCTATTTTGAATTCACAACGTAAATCTCAATTGCTGTCCCTTTGCCGTCCGCTAATCATACACAGTTCCTTTTTAAATTATTGTTAATTTAAAGTAAA